>JAZLHU010000056.1:0-55651 GCA_045616985.1 Anaerovoracaceae bacterium | reverse complement strand
CTACAGAAATGCGTGTTTAAGTGCAGACTGTAGTAAAACATCAAAAATAGATGCTCAAGCAGGTCGCCTTATACACCGTTTTACTACAATATCGAATTTATTAACGACTATTGTAGTAAAAGAAAAGCTTATAAGTGTGACTGTTATCATAAATAATATCCTTGAGGTAAATATACTCAAGGAGATTACAATTCCCATTATTTTCAAACCTTTATTAAACACTGCAGCATGAAGAGTTTATGCATTACTCTTCATCTTTGATTTCTTTTTCAGCACCGCCCGCAGTCGCAAGCTTCTTTTTCTCCTTGCCAATCAGCAGACCACAAACAAGCCCAAAAGCAATACCTGCAACCGCTGTGATAATGGCAATATTGCCTCCGGAAAGCGTGGACCCGGGGCTTTGGATACCCATTTCTAAACCGCAGATTACACAGACACCGTCCTTAATGATATGACTGTTGATAACGCCATTAGGAACAGAATAATCTCCTCCTATTATTCCCCCCCCCATCCACATAAACCTGGCCATAAAATGCAGGTTCATCATTGGTGTAGAACTCAATAGTGCCAAGTACAATGAGCGTGCCTTCCTTGCCAACAGATGCATCACCCGGTACAGCGACCCTCGCATCCTTTTCAATGACTAAAGTACCACTATCAACAAAGCAATCAGTTAAAACATGACTTCCACTGCTGATGATGTATACGTCATCATCCCTTATATCAATTGCATTAACATCCTGCAACTTATGTACCAGTTCTTCGGGAAGCTCTGCATCCAGGTCCAGTTGAGCATGCGTTGCACTATTATCTTCCGCCTTTTCTGTTAAGTCTGTTATTTCTCGTTTCACTTCTTCTGCTTTGTCTCTTATAATTTGTTCCTGTTTTTTTGTTATATCTTCTACAGCCTGCCGCAAATCACTATCCGGTTCGTTCGCCGCAAATGCAGGTACCGATAAAAATGTAATTAACATGATTACTAATAATATAATACTTAATTTCTTTTTCATTTTAGTTTCACACGTCTTCCTGTATTTTGAGATGTCTATCTTAATATCCTAAAGTGCTTCAAACCCGGATTTCATAATATCTGCTGCTTGTGTGAACAATACAGGTAAATCATTTATACTATCCCATTTATTTGCAAGATATCCAAGTCCTCTGTTCCATTCCACATGCAAGCATAGTCGTCCACGCGGTGAGGGATATCAATTGTTATTTTCATATAATTCTACTCTCTTGAGAGGCATTTCTGTTTTAAGCTAATGCATTGCAGAATAAATTTCAAGGAATGATGAACCGATTTCATACATCGTTTTAACATTCGGTGCCCATTCGTTCCACACCTGCGTGTTGAGTGTCTGCAAAGACTGCGGGATTGTACCCTTTGCCGAGAAGATTGTCCAGTCGCTTTCAGGGAAGGTGAAAAGTTTCAGACCTGCCGGCACTTCGCCGCCTTTGTAAAGTTCGGCTGTCCAATATGAAAAGTCGTTATCGTCCTCCGCACAGATGTCGAGGCTGATACTACTTAACAAGCCTGTAAAGAAAGGGAATTTTGGACAAAATGAAAGCAATGCATGCTGATGCAAAATATACTATTATAGGTTTCAAAAACAGACATATCCCAGCGCAGTCCGGTATATAAAGATTTAGTAAAAATACAACCATTAATTGGACAAAGTAGATTCCGGGGGATATCGATGCAATTTCCGAGATAAGAACATTATCTTTTTTAACTTTGATATCAATCATTGCAGCAAAAATTGCTGCGGCCGACAAAATGGAATTCGGTGCAAAAAAGCTTAGAAAAATTTCAGTATAAGAACCATTGCTGAATTTTAAAAGGTTAATGATAATCGCAGCAGCAACTGAAACAACACCCGATATTACAAATATACGTTTTCCTCTTTTAGATAATCCGTATTTTTTTACGAATCCACCCAAAAGATAAAGGAAGACAAAACCTAACAGGTAGGCAAGCTTCATCTTGTCAACAATGGTGTTAAGGAGTTCAAACCTTGTGGTTCTTAGTGCAGTTGTTACAAGGGAACCGCAAATAAAGGTTAAAAGCAAACAGTAAATGTACGTATTTTTGTCAGCATGCTCATAAAACACTATAAATACAGGAGTGAAAACATATAGCGTAATCGTAGCATAAATGTACCAAAGGTGAATAGGCTGTGTGAGAATATATTTGATTACGAAAACAACGTTCAATTCCGTTATATCACCAAACGCTCTATAAAAGAGGAAATATAGAAGTGCCCAGGTGACCATTAAAAGAAATAGTCGCATTGACTTCTTAAGATAGTACGAAGGGTCAGCTTTTTTATCCAGCATCAGATAACCGCTCACGATAACAAAGAGCGGAACGGAAAATCTTGCCGCAGTAGTCAGCGCAAAGCCAAGGTAAGTACTTATATCAACTGTATGTATAACAACAACGAAAAATGAGGCAAGTACTCTCATATAGTTTATTATATAAATTCTTTTTTCCATTATACTATTCTTCTTCCTGTAATGTATATATTTTAAGGTGTTTGCCACACAGTATGATGAGAGATTAATTCTTATTAATACTCTCCTGCTTTTTACTCATATGCTTTCGTACATTATTCCAAGATCGTTATCTATCAGGTTGCCTTTGATAACGGCGCCGCTGCCATGCTTTTGCCTGATGGCATCAAGAGCATCTTCGAGAGCCTTTTCTTTTTTTCTGTTTTCCTCCTTGCTTGGATCATCAAAAAGGGATACCTGTTCGGTAAGTTCTTCTCCTTCGTAAACAAGGTTTATTCCGGTGATTGTAATAAGTCTTATCGGACTTCCCATAATCCAGTTGGACTTAATTATTTCCATGGCGGTATCGAAAATATCTGATGTAAGATTGCTTGCTCTTACGAGCTGCACCTGCCTGCTGATGGAAATAAAATCGGGATTTTTTATATCGACCTTAATGCCTTTACATGAAAGCCCATGCTTTCTGAGTCTGCCCGCAACCCTTTCGGAAATAGCCGTTACACCGATTTTTATATCTGCTTCACTTTGAAGATTTCTTCTGAAAGTAATACCGTTGCCAACGGATTTTCTTTCCCATTCAAAATCATACGGAAGCACTCCATCATCCTCAATTCCGTTGGCTTTTGCCTTTAGTTCAGGTCCGTTTTTACCAAATACGGCGGCAAGCAGCTTATCGTCTGCATTAGCAATATCACCTATGGTTTTAATATTATACTTTGTAAGCTGAGCCGCAGTGGATCTGCCGACAAAAAAGAAATCGCCCGCAGGAAGCGGCCATAAAAGTTCCTTATAATTTCCCCTTGAAATGAGTGTTGTTGCAAAAGGCTTTTTGTAATCGCTGCCCATCTTTGCAAATGTCTTGTTAAACGAAACTCCGGCAGAGAGCGTAAGCCCTGTTTCCTTATACACTGTTTCTCTGATCTCATCTGCAAGCTCTTTGCCGTTTTTTCCGAACAGCTTCAGGCTTCCCGTAACATCAAGCCAGCTTTCATCAACAGAGAAGGGCTCAACAAGGTCTGTGTACCTTAAATATATTTTGTTTATTACATTGCAATAGTACGAATATTTTTCGTGATGCGGATCCAGAAGAACAAGGTCCGGGCATTTTTTCATTGCCTGAAATATCGGCTCAGGCGTGGCAACGCCAAAGCTTTTTGCAAGCTGATTTTTAGCCAATATAATGCCATGGCGGGCATCTGCTCTGCCTGCCACCGCAACCGGTCTGTTCTTCAGCTCAGGATGCTCCAAAAGCTCCACGCTGCAGAAGAAGCTGTTCATATCACAATGTAAAATCACCCTGTCCTTCATGCTTTAAAGCAAGCCTTCAATCAGGCCCTTAAGCCCCTCTTCTTTATAAACGCCCTGATAGTATTCTATTTCTTCTGAAATAAGGCTGTCTATCATGCTCATACCAAGGACCTCGACCGGGGCCTTATCATCCGTCAGCAGATAATCATGCCCTGTTCCCTCGAACTTAACCAAAGCCGATTCGACCTTTTTAAGCTGATTTACCAGCACTCCGCCGTATTTACTGATATTAAAAGATTTCTTTAATGATTCTTTGTAATCGAAGCCGTTGCAGGCAAAAAGCTCTCTGTTCGAATTGCTGCCCACATCGACCGTATAGATATTGTCAAATACTCTTGCTATTGTATCGGCAAGGTATTCATTGATTGCCCCATCACCGTCTGAATGCATGTTCATATTAACGACCATAACTCCGTTTTCATTAAGATGGTCCCTTACAAGTGTAAAGAATTCCAATGAACTCATCTGAAACGGAATGGTTATATCCTGATAGGCATCGACCAGAATGACATCGTACTTATCATCTGTTGCTTGCAAAAAAGCTCTTCCGTCGTATTCATACAGCTTGACCTCGTCCGACATATCAAAATAATCGTAGGCGAGGCGGGATATTTTCCCGTCTATCTCTACTCCGTCTATACGGCAGTTCTTGTAATATTTTGCGCACTGAGTAGCAAAGGTTCCCGTTCCGTTGCCAAGAATAAGAATATTCAGCGGCTCATCTGATGTCTTTTGCTGCCCGGAAGCTGCTCCGCCCGACAAAGCATAGTCATAATACATCCTTGTCAGACCATCGGTTTTCATCTTAACGGACTGTACGCCGAAAAGCACATTTGTTGACAGAATGATCCTATCCTCCCGGTCATCCACCTGAAGATAGTTATAAACCGACTCTCCCTCGTACATCAGCTCAGGATCCCAAAAGGCAAAGGACACCTTTGTGCCGAAAACGCTGCATAACAGGAATATAACTACGGAAATAATCATTGCCTTTGTGACTTTTTTAATACTTACAAAGTACAATGCGGCAAGAACAAGCAATATGCCTGAGAAGATAACAAAGGTGGCTGCCGTACCGACAGCAGGTATGGTTACAAAGGTCGGAATAAAGGTTCCTATGATGCTTCCTACTGTATTAAAAGCTCCAAGCCGGCCTACTATCTCACCGCTTTCTTCGGTGTTTTCCATGATATAGCGAACTAATGAAGGTGTTACCGTACCGAGCAAAAACAGCGGAAAAACAAATACCACCATGCAGCTTACAAAGGCTGCTATGATAAGAAAATTGGTATTAACACTCAGGACCAGGATTCCGGATATTGCAATTATGACGTATCTTCCCACAAACGGTATTGCAGCCATCCAGGCTGCAGCTATAAGCATTCGTCTATATAGAATTGCAGGATCCGGATTCTTATCTGCGGTTTTTCCGCCGTAGATATTACCGAGAGCCATTGCTATCATTACTGTTCCGATGATGATTGTATAAACTATTTGCGACGAGGAAAAATACGGTGCCATAAGCCTGCTTGCCGCAAGCTCAACGGCCATTACGGACATTCCCGAAAAGAATTCCGTAAGATATAAATACGTCTTGTTTTTTAAAATATTACCCATTATCTCCACCTCTTGAGATTATTATACCATATAACACCCTTGAAAAATCTGCATATAAATAGTAGAATTTACAGGCTGACTGAAACAGCTTACTTTAGATGAAGCAGATGAAGGTAAAGTATGAAAACAAAAAAAGCAAAAACCACATTGATAATGATTCTGGCTCTGGCAATATTGCTTATTTTTGCCCTTCAGCCGGGAAATGAGAATCTTTCTCATGACTCCTTTATTGTGCTTGGAATTTTCTTTGCATCCCTTTGTATGTGGATAGGAGTCTCGATAGACTGGCCAAGCCTTATTACCGTTTTTTTGGTTGGACTTCTTACTCCTTACGGATTTACCTCCACACTTTCAAAAACCTTCGGTAATTCCACGGTAGCATTCCTGCTGTTTACCTTTATATTGGTTTATCCTCTTTCTCAGACAAACTTTGTAAGAAGAACAACCATTGCTTTTATCACTAACAGGATAGCAAAAAAAGGACCATGGCACTTTGTATCATTCCTCTTTGCCGCAGAAATGCTGCTTGGATTATTCATTTCCCCATCGGTACTCTTTGTTGCTTTTGTTCCTTTCCTTGAGGACATTTTCAGCGTCCTTGGTCTTGAAAAAGGAAGCAGGAGCGCAAATATGATTATGCTTGGATCTGTATTTACCATCGGTCTTTCTTCGGGTATGACCCCTATAGGTCATGTTTGGCCTACACTTGCCATGGGTGCCTTTAAAACAGCATTCGGCACCGAAATCAACAGCTTCCAGTTCATGGCTATGGGGATTCCTACCGGTATTGTAATATTGGTTTTGATGATTCTTATGTTTAAGTTCATCTTTAAGCCAAACGATATAAACAAAATCAATCCTGCAAAAGCGCAAAGCCTTAAGGGTTCTGTCCCAAAGGCCGACGGAAAGGAAAAATTTATCCTTGCCGTAATGATTTTGGTCGTTCTTCTTTGGATAGGGCCAAGCCTTGTAAAGAATACGCTTCCGGAATTTTATTCACTTATCAACGGCATGACAACTGCAATGCCGCCTCTTCTGGGATGCATCATACTATTCCTTGCGCGCTTTGACGGAAAACAGGTTTTGAGCTTTAAGGATGCCATGACAAAGGGCGTTATGTGGGGAGGGATATTTATGACCGGGGCAGCAACCCTTGTAGGGGGCTGCCTTACGGATCCAAGCATAGGGATCAATACTTATCTTACAAATCTTATGCAGCCGTTTGCAGCTGAGCTTTCCCCTGCGCTTCTTGTGATATTCTTTGTTGTATGGACGATTATTGAAACAAACTTCTCATCAAATATAGTTACAACAACTGTTGTAAGCTCAATTGCTGCTGCAGTGCTTGCTGCTCTTCCTGAGGGGACTGTAAGTGCTGCAGGCATTATCTGCCTTATAGGCTTTGGCGCGGGAATTTCCAATATGGCACCTGCCGGACAGCCGACAAATAACCCCGTTGCAATAGGCTCAGGCTGGACTGATGCAAAATCAATGTTTATCTGGGGAGGCTTGTTCTCTGTTCTTTCAATAATTGCAATGTGTACCGTAGGATACGGTATCGGAAGTATGGTAATGTAATGTTCACAGCCACATCAATCTCAAACTGGATAGTACGAAAACTGATAATCATACCGGGAATACTGATCGGTCTTTCCGTGCATGAATTCGGTCATGCAAAGATAGCCCAGCTTTGCGGAGATCATACCGCAGAGAGTCAGGGAAGAGTTTCATTAAGTCCCTTTGCTCATATTGATATAGTTGGACTTATATCCTTATTCTGTTTTGGATTCGGATGGGGAAAGCCGGTAATGGTAAACCCGAGAAACTTTAAAAAACCAAGACTTAACAGCATCTTTGTCGGGCTTGCAGGAGTATCCATGAACCTTGTTTGTGCCGCAGCTTTTGCGGTCATATTAAGACTTATATATCAGTTTGCTCCGGACTTTCTTGCCACAGGCCTTGGAGATGCGATCTGCAATATGATTGTTCAGACTGTGGTAATCAATTTATCACTTATGCTTTTTAATCTTCTTCCGATTCCGCCGCTCGACGGATTCGGAGTTGTATCGGATATAATAAACCTGCCGGGGCTTTCGTTTAAGCTTTATGTCTGGCTCAGAAAATACGGCTACGGAATACTGATCATCTGCATAATATTAGACGTACCGAGCAGACTGCTGGGTACGCCTTTAAATACAATTTATTATTGGCTGTTTAATCTGGTATTTACCGGTCTGTAAGCTGCTCCTGCGGGTTTCCGTCAAATACCAGATTACCGGTAATAATATCGAAGAAGCATACTGTTCCCATGTAGAAATACACGTCGAACAGTATTTTTGTTAAATCGCTTACAAAAAACCATGGATTTCTTGCGATATCAAAAAGCAACTCCGAAATGTTCTGAAAAGAATAATTTGCGAACAGACTGACATCAATAGTGCTTTGAGTAATGATTGCGGTTGGAAGACCGGCTAAAAGGAACCAGCCTGCATAGCCTAAAACAAGCAGAAGATACCTTCCCCAGTATATTTTCATCAGAGCCTTGCTTTCTTCTATGCACTGATTTGCGCCCTTCTCGGGATGATCTGCCATGATAAAGAATGCCTGACTGTATCTGATTGCAGCAAGTACTCCCGGAAATACAAACAGGAATGACCAAAGCATTATCTTAAGTGTGCTTATTACATAAAGAAGCACTGCTTTTGAAAAATTATCAAAGCCTTTTGATAATGCATTAAATGCAAGCTTCTCGCCGCGGAATGTGCTGAGGAAATAGAATGCCACACCCAAATTCAGCGGGCCAAACATTAAAAGCATATATATTTCTCCGATAAAGGCAAGAAGATTGGATGTCGGAGCAAAAAGGTTGATAAGCTCCATCGGAACAGATGTAATGATTGAGGATATGGCAACAACCAGAAAAGCCTCGAACCAATGGCCCTTGAACATCTGTCTTGCAAATTTTTTTATCAATTTATTGTTCGGTATCTGTATCGTATTCATCTGCTAAAATATCCACCTGTTTATATTCACCTAAATTGATGCTTATATCTTCCATATCAAAATCACAGCTCATTGAAAAATCATATGTGTGACTTCCATGTCCCATCTTTTCAGCTCTGTGCTCTGCCGAGGCGCAAAAGATGCTTGTGCTTTGACCGTCTATCCCGGCATTACCTTTCTTATGAAGCCATTCTCTGAAGGAGCAGACAAGCTCTGCAAAGCTTTTCCTGTTCGCAGGAATATCCAGATCCTCGGTACACATAAGAAGATTCTGCTTTATCGAATCAATAAGAGAAATCAAATCGTCTGCATCATCGGGAAGGCTTTCCGTAAAATCGTCAAAGTAGTTCTGAACCAGATCGCCTGCATCCTGTGATGAAACGGCGCTTAAAACATCCTTTACAAACGCCTCTTCTATCTCTTCTTCCGATTCAATCAAGTCCGCAAATTGTTCAAAATATGAAAAGTCCTCGGGAGTGTCTATATCAAGTTTTTCGTAAAGCTCTTCCTTTGTCATATCAAAACCTGTGCTGTTCTACGCTGAAGTCGCCGTCGATACCGAGTCGGTTCATCATATTGATAAAATCGGGTGAGAGATCACTGGCATAGAAAACATTCTTCGTACTCTTTCTTTCGGCAAGCATGTTCTTTTCAAGAAGCAGCTTTTCGGAAGCTTTCGCAAGCGACATAGACGGATCGATTATATTAAGTCCCGGGCAACACCTGTCAATCATTTTTTTGATGATAGGATAGTGCGTGCATCCCAGAACCAAAGTATCGATCTTATTGTTTGCAACAAAGTTGTCAAGGTATCTGTGAACGGTTATTTCCATGGTTTCACTTTCAACAGCGCCTTCTTCAATAAGCGGCACAAAAGCCGGACAAGCCATGGAATGGACATTAAGATTTCCCTTAAAGGTATGCAATGCATTCTCATAAGCACGGCTCTGGGTTGTAACCATGGTGGCTATAACGCCTATTGAATTTTCAGGAGTACACTGATTTGCAATTTCTTCTGCCGCAGGCTCAATTATTCCCTGAACGGGAATATCCGGGTGAGCTTTTTTGATTTCAGAAAGGGCAACAGATGTAATTGTATTGCACGCAATAACAAGCATCTTTGCACCCTGGGATACCAAAAAGTCTGCAATCTGAAGTGAAAACCGGCAAATTGCAGCAGGAGTTTTGGATCCGTAAGGAGCTCTTGCCGTATCTCCGAAGTATATAAGGTTTTCTTCCGGCAGCACCTGCTTAAAAGCAGACATACATGTAAGTCCGCCAACACCTGAGTCAAAGACTCCGATAGGACGATTATCCATGACATTTCTCCTACTAAAATGAAAATCAAATCTCGCCGTTCCCTGCCGAGCTTTATCTGTGGCACATAGGAGGCTCCGCTTAGTGCTGCTTCCTTCCGGACCTGACACGGTTCACAGATTCCCATTGCACAGAAGCCCGGCAGGCACCGGCGAGATGTCAGATTATTATACATATTTTTTGCCGATAAATCAACGACAAAGCTCAATTATGGCAAGCTCAAGAAGTATTCTCGGTTTTGGAGACCATCTTGCATCTGCCAGCGTTTTGGAAAGCGTTGTTATGCACCTTGAAAGATCATTCATACTGATTTTCCCGCTTTGAGCTTTAAGTCTTGAAATGTTTTCAAGTGATAGATTTAATACCTCTTCGGGCTTTTCCGCAAATTTGATTATCATAAGATTTCTGAAATGTTCGACCCAGTCTCTTGCAAATTGAAGTGCTTCTTTCCCTTCCGCAAGAATTTCAGATAATGTTATCAGGGCACCGCTTGCATTCTTTGCAAGGATCTGATCTGTTATCTTAAGATACGTTTCTGCTCCGGCCATACCAAGAAGGAAGAGCACATCATCCCTTGTTATGCGGTCTGCCCCGCTTACGCATCTGTCAAGAAGCGATAATCCGTCTCTTACGGAGCCATCCGCATTTCCTGCAATAAGGGCAAGAGCATCATCATCTGCCTGCACTCCTATTTCTCTGCAAATCGACTCGAATCTTTCTCTTAAGATCTTTTCGGGAACTCTTTTAAAATCGAGTCTTATGCATCTTGAAAGAATCGTAGACGGAAGCTTATTAGGCTCTGTTGTAGCAAGAATAAAAACCGTATTTGCCGGAGGCTCTTCCAATGTTTTAAGAAAAGCATTTGCAGCCTGCCCTGTCAGCATATGTGCTTCGTCTATGATATATACCTTGGTTCTTCCCTGTACCGGAGGAAAATTTACTTCTTCTCTTAAGTCCCGGATATCATCAACACCATTGTTGGATGCGGCGTCCATCTCAACGACATCTATAAAGCTTCCGGCAGCAATAGCCTTACATGCAGGGCATTCTCCGCATGGCTTATTACCTTCTGATGTGCAGTTTAAAGCCTTTGCAAGAAGTCTTGCAGTGGTTGTCTTTCCTGTTCCTCTTGTTCCGCAGAATAAATAGGCATGACCGACCGTGCCTGCTGCAATTTGGTTCTTCAGAATTTTTACGATGTGCTCCTGACCTATTAAGGTTTCAAAGGTTTCTGGCCTGAAGCTTCTGTAGAGTGCCTGATACATAGGTTCTCCTTATTTGCTTAAAAGTTCAATGAGCAGTTTAAGTTCAGGTTCAAACTTAACGCCATACGGATTTGCACCTTTTTGCGAATGTTTAATGCAGGACAGCGTATAATCAGCAGCAATCTTTGCAGAGTTAAATACCGATTTCCCGCTCATTAAAGCTCCGGTAAACGCAGATGCATATACATCTCCCGTTCCGTGTCTTCCCTGCTTCATTTTTTCGTGCTCGTAATACTGCAGGCTGCTGCCGTAAACAACAACGCCCGTTTTATTCTTTTTGTATCCCACGCCTGTAAGCACGATCTTCCCTGCGCCTAAAGCTTTCAATGCCCTGCAAAGAGAAATGATGTATTTCTCATCGTATTCTTCCTTGTACTCAATACCCGTGAGAAAACATGCCTCAGTAATATTAGGAAGAACAATATCTGCCTCTGCACAAAGCTTTTTCATTGCGCTTACATACTTTGAATCAAAGGCAGGATAAAGGCTTCCGTTGTCTGCCATAGCAGGGTCTACAATCTTTACACACTTTTCTTTTGCAGCAGATTTAAATATGCTTAAAACATATTTAACCTGAGTTGTGCTTCCGAGGTATCCTGTATAAACGGCATCAAATTTTAAACCTTCTTTTTTCCAATGCTTTTCGATAGCAGGAAAATCCTCTGTAAGATCTCTGAACGTATATCCGGAAAAACCTGCTGTATGTGTGGATAATACTGCACTCGGAAGAACTGCCGTCTCACACCCGCATGCAGAAATGATAGGGAGCGCAACTGTTAAGCTGCACTGCCCCACACAGGAAATATCCTGCACCGTAAGTACTCTTTTATAACTCATTTTATCATCTCTTTAAATTCATCTTCATCAATAACTTTTATACCGAGTTCCTGCGCCTTAGTAAGCTTTGAACCTGCCGCATCACCCGCCAAAACATAATCTGTTTTCTTGGAAACCGAGCTTGCTGATTTACCTCCGAAGCTCTCAATAATTGCGGAAGCCTCATCTCTTGTAAGAGCAGAAAGTGTTCCCGTTAGTACAAAGGTTTTGCCTTCAAACCTGTTATCCTTTTTCTTTTGAGCAGCCTTTGAGAGCATATTTACTCCCAAATCGGATAACTCTTTGATTATACTCCTGTTGTCCTCATTTTGGAAGAATGCAAAAATGTCTCCGGCAACTATATCTCCAAAATCCGGAAGCTGCATAAGGTCAGCAGCAGAAGCATTCATTATGCTTTCCATATCAGCATAGTGTGCTGCCAAAACCTTTGCGCTTTGCTTTCCGACATTTCTGATTCCGAGGCCTGTAATAAGCCTGTCTATATCATTTTCTTTTGATTTTTCAATAGCTGCAAGAATATTGTCCACAGACTTTTCCTTGCCGACCAAACCTTCCTCTATGAGCTTTTCCCTGCAATCCTTAAGCTTAAAAATATCAGGAACGGTTTTGATGTATCCCTCTGATATGAGGCTTTCGATCGCTGCCGGACCAAAGCCCTCCATGTTCATGGCATCCTTGCTGACAAAGTATGCGAGCGATCTTGAATCCTTTGCCGGACAATTTTCTCCGCTGCACCTTAAATGCGCACCATCCGCTTCCTTTACTGCAGGCGCTCCGCACACAGGGCAAAACGCAGGCATAACAAAACGCTTTGCAGTATTCGGTCTTTTTTCGGAGACTACTCTTAATACCTCGGGAATAATATCTCCTGCCTTTTGAACAATAACCGTATCTCCGATTCTGATATCCTTAGCATCAAGATAGTCCTGATTATGAAGAGTTGCCCTTGCGACCGTAGTCTCAGCAAGTCTGATGGGAGTAAGAGCTGCAAGCGGCGTCATTCTTCCTGTTCTTCCGACCTGAATAAGAATATCCTCGATTACGCTTTCCTTTTGCTCCGGCGGATACTTGTATGCTACAGCCCAGTGAGGAACCTTGGATGTCATTCCGAGAGCCTTTCTCATGCCAAGGCTGTCCACCTTAACAACAGCACCGTCAAGCCCGTAGTTGAGTGTATATCGGATATCTCCTATGTGAGTAATGGCATTCCATACTTCTTCTGAAGTTTTTGCGATAACAGGCTCCTCCAAAACATGAAAACCTATTGAAGAAAGCCACTGCAGAGTTTCGTAGTGCGAAGTAAATTCTTTCCCCTCTGCAATTTCAAGATTAAAAATAAATATATCAAGACCGCGTTCCTTTACGATATTCGGATCAAGCTGCCTTAATGTACCTGCGGCAGAATTTCTTCTGTTCTGATAAATTTTTCCGCCTGTTTCCTCCTGTTTTTTGTTTGCGGCCTCAAAGCTTTCAGAAGACATGAAGCATTCGCCTCTTACTTCAAGATACGGCAGACTGACGGGGAGCTCTTTCGGAATGGAATCAATTACCAGAGCGTTTTCGTAAACGCTTTCCCCTATGCTTCCGTCGCCTCTTGTAATGGCATCTTCAAGCCTTCCGTTTCTGTACCTCAAAACCATGGTCAGTCCGTCAATTTTTTTCTCAACGGTAAATACCGCATCAGGATACTGCTTTAAGATTCCGTCGGTAAACTCCATTACCTCTTCCTTTGAAAACACGTCCTGAAGAGAAATGACCGGTACATCGTGCCTGACTTTTCGAAGTCCTCTTTTGCTGGCACTGCCTCCGACTTTTTTGCTGGCAAGGCTGTCTGCACGCACAAACTGAGGGTTTTCCTTTTCAAGCTGTTTAAGCTCTCTTGTAAGCTTATCATACTCAAAATCGGAAATCTCCGGATCATCGTCGTTATAGTACCTTTGGCTGTGATACTCAACGAGCTTATACAGCTCGTCCATTTTTTCCTTAATATCCATCACTTAACCTTCGTAAGCGGTGCAAGATCCTTTGCCATCTTTTTTGCACCGACACTGACAAACACTACAGTTAAAATATTATCTTCAACGGTAATTACTGTTCCCTGACCGAATTTGGTGTGTTCAACAACATCGCCCGGCCTAACGTCAACATTTGCAAGTGTTGCACGCTTGCTGATGGATGCACCGGTCTTCTTGACAGCCGCAAGCTGAGCAATTGGTGATACGTACGGGCCCTCTGCATTGTACTTTGCATCTGTATCGTATTTGTAATCAGCGATCCCCTTTTGCTTCTTTTCGTATACGGCATGACCGCACATATACCTTTTATCTATTTCCTTTAAAAACTGACTTTCGGTCGTGTAATCTGTTTTACCATAAAGCATACGAAGCTCAGCAGAACTTAAAAAAAGTCTTTCCTTTGCCCTTGTCATGCCTACGTAGCAAAGTCTTCTTTCTTCTTCGATTCTGTCAGTGCCATCATCTATGCTTCTGTAGCTTGGGAAAATACCAAGCTCCATGCCCGGCATAAATACAACTTTAAATTCGAGACCTTTTGCAGAGTGAAGGGTCATAAGCGAAACGCTGTCTGCATCAGGGTCGTGATTATCAATATCGGAAATAAGAGTAATTCCTTCCATAAATCCGTCCAGAGTAAGAGTTTCTCCGCTTTCTGCAGCAGCCTTTTGTTTCTCGGCAATAACTGATTTAAATTCCAAAAGGTTCTCAATACGGCCCTGAGCCTCAATATTATTCTGATCCTCCAAAGCCTTTAAATAGCCTGTTTTAACAAGGAGCGTATCGTATATGTCGGATACATCCATACTATCCTTTTCTACGGAAAGAGAGTCTATTGTGCTTGTCAGCGCCTCTATCTCAGGTCTTGCCTTTGAACTTAAAGCATCTAATACAACATCTGACTTTAATGTCTCAAACAAATTCCGGGAATTTATCACGGCAATATTTCTGATGCCGGTTAAGGTTTTATCTCCGATACCGCGCTTTGGTTCATTGATAATTCTTAAAATGCTTACATCGTCTTTGGGATTAACCACAAGACGCATATACGAAAGCATATCTTTTATTTCTTTTCTGTCATAGAACCTGAGTCCGGAAAGGACCTGATACGGCAAAGCCATAGCAGCGAAACAGTCTTCAAATCTTCTGCTTTGTACATTGGTTCTGTACAAAACGGCAAAATCTGAATACTTTAAATCCGGATTATCACGCCTTAGTTTATTTATTTTTGCGGCAACAAATCCGGCTTCATCCTGATCGTCATCCGCCCTGTAGTATTCTATCTTTTCTCCTGAAGGCGCCTCCGTCCAAAGCTTCTTGTCTTTTCTTCCCCTGTTGTTGGAAATCACGCTGTGTGCAGCTTCAATGATATTGCCTGTTGAACGGTAATTTTGCTCCAGCTTTATTACTTTTGCACCCGGAAAATCCTTTTCAAAGGAAAGGATGTTTCTGATGTCTGCGCCGCGCCATTCGTAAATACACTGATCGTCGTCACCGACAACGCAAATATTGGAATGTGCCCTTGCCAATTGACTTACCAGCTTGTATTGAAGCATATTTGTATCCTGATATTCATCCACCATGATGTACCTGAATTTCTGCTGATATTCATTCAGTACCTCGGGGAACATATCAAAAAGCCTTACGGTGTTTAAAATAAGGTCATCAAAGTCCATGGCATTATTCTGCTTTAATGCCTTTTCATATTTTTCATATATAACGGCTATGTCGTGAGACGGGCCGTATTCTCCTGCGTTTTTCATGGCACGCTCTGCACTTATTTCTTTTTCTTTATTATCGGAAATTGCCCCGAGAACATAAGCAGGAGTGTATTTTTTTTCGTCCAGCTCCAAGCCCTTAACAATATTTTTTACAAGTGCCTTCTGATCCGTAGGGTCGTATACGGAAAAGCTCTTTGTAAAACCCAGCTTGTCTGCGTTGGCTCTTAATATTCTAAGGCAGGCAGAGTGGAAGGTCTGGATCCACATTCCTGATACAGACCCAACCAGGGCTTCAACTCTTTCCTTCATTTCATTTGCAGCCTTGTTTGTAAAGGTAACGGCAAAAATGCTGTAAGGGCTGACCTTTGCATCTTTAATCATATACGCAATTCTGTGAGTCATTGTACCGGTTTTACCGGATCCTGCACCTGCAAGTATCAAAAGAGGACCATCAATATATGTGGCGGCCTCGTACTGTTTTTTATTCAGTTTTTCAAGATAATCTATCATATCCTTATTATATCATTTATACCGAAGAGATACAGAACGGCTTCTTTCACCGGACAGCCTTTTATTTTTTCCAAAGCCTGCCTGTAAAGCTCAAGCTGAGGAATATATTCATCTTTTAAACGCTGTTTTTCGCTTTCCGGAGATGACCCGTCTATGTAATTGCTCTTGTAGTCCAAAAGAACATAGGAATCGCCCTCCTTAAAGAAACAGTCTATCGTTCCCTGAACATACACATCCCGGCCCCCGTAAACCGTACTGAGTACAAACGGAGCTTCCTTATATATTTCCTTTGCTGCAATTGCCCTCTTTCCTATATCCGATTTAAAGAATGCAGAGATTTTTCCGGGATCTACAACCAAAGCCTCGGAAGCCGTAATAATATGCTTTTCTGCAAGCCCTTGTATGAAAGCGGCAATCTCCTTTGGAGATTTTCCTTCCGAGGTAAACGGTATATGCTCCATCACATTGTGATAAGCCGTTCCTCTTGCCGCAGGATCCAAAGGAGCCTCCGAGATAAAGGCAGGCTGCCTGTGATATCCGGGCGAATAATTTTTTTCTTTTTTCTTTTCACGCGCAAGAGCTGCGATTTCCGTTACGGAATATTTTTCTTTATGAAGAAAATCCATACCTCCGGAATAATCAAAATCCAGCCGCGCTCTTATCTCTTCAGCAGGAAACGGAAGAGCGGATTCATCAAGAACAAATCCTTCATCCAAAGCTTTGATTACCTTTTCATATGAATCATCCGCAGCAGACAAAGACAAATCTGCAGCTGATACAACATGAATATTTTCTGCCTCAAAGGCCGGCAGGATCATATCCAGATAAGACGAAGCATTAGATGTATTCTCTCTGAGAAGATCAGGATTTTTTTTAAGATATTTTGTATAGTCCTTCACGGCCCCGGAAAAAACAAGAATATCCTTTGCTCTTGTCATGGCAACATAAAGGACTCTTATAAGCTCTGCCATTTCCTCACGGCGTTTTTTAAGACCGATAAGCTTTAAGCTTTCGGGAAGATAATACAAAGCTTTCTTTGGCTCAACTATTTTGAGTGATGCGCCAAAATCCTTATGAAGACCTAAAGCTGCAAGTGATTTATCCTTTTGGAATCTGTCTGAGACTCCGGCAAGAAGAACGAACGGGAATTCCAGGCCCTTGCTCTTATGGATAGTCATAATTCTTACGCAGTCGCTGCCTTCGGCAAGAAGGGAAATCTGACCTGTTTCAACCTCGCCGTTTTTATCGGAAATAAACTCTATGTAGGAAATAAAACCGTAAAGGCCTCCGCCGTTTTGCTGTTCGTATTCAAATGCCTTGTCTGCAAAGGCTCTTAGGTTTGCCGTTCGCTGCAATCCGGATGTAAGTGCTGCGGCAAATGTGGCAATTCCGCTTTCCGATAAAAGCTCCCAAACGAATTTATCAAGCGGCATATATGCAGCCTTTTTTCTCCAATGGGAAATCTTATCCGAAAATTCCATACAGCGTTTTTTTAAAGTCTCATCGCTTCCCTCCTGCACATAAAGCTTAAATGCATCAGCAAAGGAAATTTTTTTCAGGTCTTTTGCATTTGAATATATTCTGATTGCAGATAATTCTTCGCTTGAAAATCCAAACGATGGGAAATGAAGAACGGATATGAGAGAGACATCCTCCTTAAAGTTGTCAATGATCTTCAGAAGATTTATAAGAACACGGATTTCAGTTGTATCAAAATATCCTTCACCGCGCTCAAGGTAAACAGGAATCCCTGCATCTTCAAGAGCCTGATAAAAGAACTCAGCGCAGTTTTTGACCTTACGAAGAAGAATGACCATGTCCGAATACTCAAGAGGTCTTTCAACATTCTTCTTTGCATCAAAAATCATTTGTCCGTGATACTTTTTAATGATATTTACAACCGATAAAGCCTCAAGCTCTCTCAGCTTTAAATCAACGATCTCGTCGTCTGTGTCTTCATCCGAAATATTCTGAGAATACAGATACAGCTCAGGCTTATACAGGCGGTTTCCCTTATACGGATTACCCTCTTTAAGTGCAGCATCGTCATCGTAGTCAATGCCGACCGTTTCGGGGCGCATTGCATATGAAAAGGTTTTATTAACAAAATCAACAACGGGTTTCTTTGATCTGAAATTGCTGTTAAGATCAACTGCAGCTGCAAAAGGAACAAGCCCGCTCTTATACTTAATATACTTGTCCAGGAATATTTCAGGCTCGGCAAGTCTGAATTTGTATATGCTCTGTTTAACATCGCCAACTAAAAAGACATTATCCGGTCTTGCAATTTTGAATATCAATTCATCCTGAATCAAATTGCTGTCCTGATATTCATCCACAAAAATGAAATCAAAGCTGTTTCGAAGCTCATTGCAGACATCTTCGTTTTTCAGTATGTCTATTGCACGATGCTCAATATCGGAAAAATCCATTACGCCCTTAGCAAGCTTTTTCTTTTCGTAACGATTTGAATAGTCCTGCGTTAATCTGCAGAGTATACCAAGAGGCTTTGCCAAAGCAGCCTTTTCTGCAGCCAGCTTTTCTTTTGTGATACCGCCCAAAGCCTTTACGGCGGCGATTTCGTCTTTGACAGCCGCTCTTAAGGCCTCAATTTCATCTTCCACAAAAGCATAAGATGCTTTTTCTGCATTCGTCTTTGCAAAGCGGGTAAAAGAAAATTCTGCTATCGCTGAAAATACCCGTTCATACTCCTTTTTATCAAAGCTTTCGGAAATTGCATCATAGAAGACTTGGTCTTCCTGCAGCTTTCCCGCAAGCTTCGGCATGGGCTCCGCACCGTCTCTTTCGGGATTGTTTAATATTTCAACAGCTCTTTTGTTAAGAACCGATGCGCGCTTAATACGGTCATATGCAAGCTCCGATGCAAAGGCATAATACTTATCAATATCAAAAACATCACCGCTTGATACAGCGTTTAAATAGCTTTGCGGCTCGGGGAAGCTCCGGAGAAAGGTATAAAAACGGTTAATGAGATCTCTTGCGCCCTTATCGCTTTTAACGCTTGCGTAGCAATTGAGAAAATCAAGAAAATCCTCATCGTCCTTATTAAACAGCTCCTCAAACATTTCGTCCATTGCAGCATTTTTCAGAAGGCTTTGCTGATACTCATCGCATATTGAAAGCGAAGGATCAACACCGCTTACATAGTAGTACTGCTTTATGATATCCATTGCAAAGCGGTGAAAGGTGCTGATGTGAGAATGTCTGACTATACTCCCGCCAAGAGATTTTGCAATTCTTTCTTTCATTTCGGCAGCGGCTGCATTGGTAAAGGTCACAATGAGCATACGGTTAATATCACCGCCGCCCCTAAGAAGCCCGGTAACTCTTTCAACCAAAACGGAAGTCTTCCCCGATCCTGCGGCAGCAGAAACCAGCAGACTTTCGTTTCTTGAATCTATGGTATATTGTTGTGTCTTAGTCCACGCCATCTATTCGGATAATGCCTTTCCTATTATCATTCCGCTTTTAATTGCAAAACCCATGTTATACCCACCGCAGGGACCGTCGTAATCAACAATTTCTCCGCCGAAGAAAAGTCCCTTTTGCTTTTTGGCTTCAAAGCTTTCCGTAAGCTCCCCGAAGCTTACGCCGCCGCTTGTAACCTGAGCATACTTCCAGCCTTTACTTCCCGTAATTCTGAAACAAAGATTTTTTGAAAGCTCTGTCATGCTGCGGGGGTTATGCTTATCAGGCTCTATTCTTGTATGAAGGTAATCATGCATCTTTTCAGGAACGAGCCCTTCCATTGCGCAGCCGAGAGCTTTCTTTTGATGCATAAACAAATCAAACAAACCTTCGTTTGTGTATTCCGGATACATATCAAGACAGAGTGTGTATTCCTTATCCTCCGCAAGCCTTACAAAGCGGCTTAGATTCATTACGCAGATCCCGGAAATCGAATCCCCGGTAAACTGAACTTCACCTTTATCCTTTGAAAGCTCTTTGCCATTGCAAAGAAGCTTAACTTCCGCAAAGAGTCTTACACCATGAAGAGAAGAGATATTCTCTGCACATTCAAGACCGCAAAGTGCGGGAATAGGTTTTACTACATCCAATCCAAAGCTTTCAGCCCACTTAAAGCCGTCGCCGTAGCAGCCGAATTGAATGCCGGCCTTTCCGCCTGTAGCTATAACAAGCCTCTCTGATGTATAAACGGTTTTACTTTCCGATTCTACCATGAAGCCCTGTTCGTTTTTCTGTACCGAAGATACCTTAAAGCTGCATAATATTTCAGCACCGGCCCTTTTTGCAGATTCAAAAAGAGCAAAGGCAACGCTTGAGGCCTGCATGCTTCTGGGATAAAATCTTCCGTCCTCTTCCTCGGTTGCAATTATGCCTATGGAGTTGCAGTAACGAAGGATTTCTTCTGCACCGTCAGAATTTTTGTTCAGAAAATTACAATGACCGTTTCCTGTGGCATATACTTTTTTTGATGCGGTATCGTTTCTTTCCAGCACCAAAACCTTTTTGCCGCCTTCTGCAGCAATCTTTGCCGCAGTAAGTCCGCAGGGGCCTGAGCCTATAACTATTACATCGTAATGCTTATTCATAATCTTCAGCCACCTTAAATGCCGTTTTTACTCCGTCGCAGGCTGCGCTCATTATGCCGCCTGCATATCCTGCGCCTTCACCTGCAGGATATAAACCCTTTATGCCCTCTGCCTGAAGGCTGTCGTCTCTTAAAATTCTCACAGGGCTGCTGCTTCTGCTTTCTATGCCGTACATCATCGCCGCAGGATCGGCAAAGCCATTGAGCTTTCTGTCAAGAAGAGGAAGCGCCTCCTTTAAATCCTCGTAAACAAATTCGGGAAGGCAGGTCTTAAGAAGCGATTTCTCGGAAACAAAGCTTCTGACATCTTCCTTGGGAAGACTGTAATTTTCTCCGCCGGCCTCAAAGGCAAGTTCCTCGTATTTTTCCTGAAAGGCTATACCGCCTAACACTCCCCTGTCATCAAAGTCATCGGGACGGACATCGCAAAGAAGCGCCGAATTGGCTTTCCCCGAAGCCCTGTTTGAATTGCTCATGCCGTTTGTAACAACGCCCATTGCAAAGGATGCAGCATTTACAACAAATCCTCCGGGGCACATACAGAATGTATATACCCCGCGCCCGTCGGATACCTTTACATTAAGCTTGTAATCTGCAGGTCCGGGACCAAGTACGTCCAGGGCAAAATCCTCGTGTTTTGCCCCATACTGAGCTATGTCAATAAGCTCCTGCGGATGTTCGATCCTGACTCCCATGGAAAATGCTTTAGGCTCCATTTTTATTCCCATATCATAAAGAGTTCTTACGCTGTCTCTTGCAGAATGTCCGAGGGCAAGAATAAGCTTATCGCAT
Source organism: Anaerovoracaceae bacterium (assembly GCA_045616985.1). GTDB lineage: Bacteria > Bacillota > Clostridia > Peptostreptococcales > Anaerovoracaceae > RUG13409. The sequence continues at coordinate 34,179 of JAZLHU010000056.1, read as the reverse complement.
GAAATGCTTTCTGCCTCATCACCTTTTATATTTCCGAGAACAACACCCGTTATCTTACCGTCAGCAATTACAGGTCTTGTCATCCGGGTTTCAAATCGTACTTCTCCGCCTAAATTTTCAATTTGTTTTCTTATGTTTACAACAACGTTTCTCAATACATCGGTTCCGATATGAGGCTTCTGTTTATACAAAATATCCGCTGATGCACCCGCATCAACAAAGGTATCCAACACGAACTCTCTGTACGGGGATTTTGTTCCCGTGGTAAGCTTTCCGTCGGAAAAAGTGCCGGCTCCGCCTTCTCCGAATTGAACATTGCCTCTTGGATTAAGTGCACCACCATTCCAAAAGCGTTCAACCGCATCGATCCTTTTTTCCATGCAAAAACCACGTTCAAGAACTATCGGCTTTAAACCCATTTCGGCAAGAGCAAGTGCCGCAAACATTCCGCAGGGGCCAAAACCAACCACAACAGGGCGGCTCTGTCCTTCTTTTTTGAGAGGAAATTCTATTCTTTCCTTTGGCTTTGAAATTTCAGCCTTAAGTCCTGCTCTGCTGCATGCCAGAAGAAGTTCTTCATCGGAAAGGCTTGATTCCACCTCCAAAGAGAAAACTCTGTACAGCTCGGGCTTTTTTCTGGCATCCAATGATTCCCTGAGAATACGAACAGACTCCACGCTTCCTTTGGGAATGTGGAGCCTATTTTCCAACTTCGGTGGAAGCTTAATAAAAAGTTGACCTACTTTGAGTTTTGCTTCATGAATAATTATCATTTAATAAGTGATTTTCCTTCCATATCGACCGGAATCGGAAGATCCATAAGTGTAAGAATACTCGGCGCCAAATCGCACAGCGAGCCATTCTCTATTTTTCTGTTATCGCCAACTAAAATTACAGGTACGGGATTTGTGGAATGCGCCGTAACAGCTCTGCCTTCATCATCAAGCATCACATCAGCATTACCGTGATCTGCCGTGATAATAAGTCTGCCGCCAACGCCGGCAATTGCCTTGGCAACCGCCCCAACGCAGGCATCAACTGCTTCAACAGCCTTTACTGCAGCATCAAATACTCCCGTATGTCCAACCATATCACAGTTGGCAAGATTCATAATAATAAGGTCCGTATTATTTTCCTTTATTTTTTCCACAACCCTTTCAGTAAGCTCAAAGGCACTCATTTCAGGTTTTAAATCGTAGGTTGCAACCTTTGGTGACGGAATAAGAATCCTTTCTTCACCCTTATACGGCTGCTCAACTCCGCCGTTAAAGAAAAATGTGACATGAGCATACTTTTCAGTTTCGGCAATTCTAAGCTGACTTAAGCCCAAACCGGAAATATACTCACCTAAAGTATTTTTAAGTGACTGAGGTTTAAATGCAATATTTACATTAGGCATGTCTGCATCGTAGCTTGTAAAGCAAACATAATACAAGTCTTTAAGAACTGTCTGTCTTTCAAATCCGTCAAACTTCGGATCAACAAGCGTCCGTGTGATCTCTCTTGCGCGGTCCGGTCTGAAGTTAAAGAAGATAACAGCATCTCCGTCTTTTATTTCCGGTCGTCCGTTAACCTTCCCCGGCCTTACGAACTCATCGGTTTCTTCTCTTCTGCGTGCAGCCTTTAAAAGCTCTTCCGCACTGTCTTCGCTGAAGCCTATACCATTGGTATAAAGGTCATACGCAAGCTGTACTCTTTCCCAGCGTTTGTCTCTGTCCATTGCATAGAAACGACCTGAAATGCTTGCTATTTCCCCGGTTCCGATTTCCCTGCACTTTTCTTCAAGCTCCGCAATATACCTTTCTGCACAGGAAGGCGGAACATCTCTTCCGTCCAAGATGCAGTGAACATAAACTTTCTTAAGACCGTATCTTTTTGCCATTTCCAAAAGTGCATAAAGATGCGTATTATGGGAATGAACTCCTCCGTCTGAAAGAAGTCCCATAAGATGAAGCACGTGCCCCTTCTTTGCATGATCCATGGCCTTGACCAGTTCGGCATTTTTAAAGAAAGCTCCGTCTTCAATTTCATTGCTTATCCTGGACAACTCCTGCCATACGATTCTGCCGGCGCCCATATTGGTATGTCCGACTTCGGAATTTCCCATCTGACCATTTGGCAGACCTACAAAACGTCCGCTCGCGTTAAGCTGCGCGTGCGGACAATGTTCAAACAAAGAATCCAGATTTGGGGTTTTTGCTGCATATATTGCATTTCCCTTTCCGGGAGCTGCCAGACCATAGCCATCCATGATAAGAAGCATTACAGGTCTATTCATTACCATTATCCTCCAACCATCCGAAATGAAGTGTCTGGGTAAAACGCTTTGATTCATTCGGATCATACGGCCTTGACAAAGGTTCTGCAACAAGCTCATCAAGGCTTATCGGCGTATAATCGGCATCGGTTTTTTCAAGCGTTGTATTATCTATCTGTTCCAGAATTTCGCTTCTGCTTACAGATTCGGTATCTGAAGCGATCCTAAACTCAGGAAGCTGTACCTTTTCAAATTCAACAACGGGTTTTCTGGATTCGATTTCCTCAAGGTTTACTGCCGTAAATTTTATGGGTGTAAACCCTGCAGAATCATCCTCATCCTTTAAGCTTTCCCTTTCGGCTCTGAGTGAAGGAATATCTGTCGGACGCTGCCAGATCGGTCTGGTTGCAGGAGCTTCGGGCTCTGAAATCGGTTCTTCCTTCGGCTGAGGTTTATTGACCTTTACATCCGCACCGGATTCCTCAGCCATGGTTGCCCAAATTGCAGCCATAGGATTGTTTTCATCAAGATTGATAACTGTCTTATTTTCGTCTTCAGAAGGTTTATTTTCTTTGATTGCTTCTTCGGTTTCCTTTGCAGCGGCATTAATTTCCGCAACCTCTTCGGGAGTAAACTCCATGGTCTTTTCGGAGGCAGGACGAGCAGCCTCTCTTTTTCTGGCACGCTCTTCCTCTCTCAGCTTTCTCTTTGTAACTTCCCTTGCTTCCTGCTCTTTTCTCTTACGTTCAATCTCAGCATCTCTTTCCTTCCTTGAAAGATTTCTGAGTCTGTCGCGTTCCGCCCTTTGAGCATGCGTCTGGGATTTCCTTGCCGCAGCCCTTTCTTTAGCTTCTTCTTCTTTTTTTGAGGTAATAGCGGTTGGCCTTTTCATGTACATTGCGTACATAAGCATCGATAAGCCGTCACAGATAAATGCACCGCCGACAAGCATTAAAGGCATTACGGCAGAAACCAGCGTTGGCATCATCATAACAATACCGAGCATGGAGGCAATTGCCGCAAGCGGTATTACCTTTGCCCAGTCACGCGGTCTGAAACGGCTTACATACAGTGCCTGAGAAAACCTTGTAACCCCGCTTAATGTAAGCCATGTTCCGAAGAACAGGGTAAGCATCAGGTCTGTTACCTTGTTTGAAAGCACGGCAAAACCATAGAGTAGTGTAACAAGACCCTCTACCAAAGCTGTGTCTGTTGTTCTTTTGTTTCCTCTGCCGGATACGAGATATGCTGCCAAATTGCAGCCCCCGCTTACCACCATGACGAGCCCTACCAAAAAGGCTACGTCCGTAAACGGATTGGTATAAGATGCAAAACAAAATGCTCCGCAAGCCGAAATAAGGATGCCGGCAATTACAGTAAGTATTCTCATAACAATTCATTATATCATAAAAGCGGGCTTTTCGCCCGCTTTTTTGGTGTTTTTAAGCTATTTTTGTATCCATTTTTCATATTCTTCCGCTGTACCGAGAACCCAGTGAGTACCTCCGGCATGGTGATAATATCCGTTTGTATACCGAATACCGGACTTCATATAACTATAGGTTTCCGCAACACGTTTTTTTTCGGCAATGGGATTCGGAAGCGGAATTGCCGAGATAAGGCTCCTTGTATAAGGATGAATGGGATTTGCAAAGATTTCCTCTGTTGTTCCCGTTTCAAGCATATGACCAAGATGAAGTACGCCGATACGGTCGGAAATGTACTTAACCATCGACAGGTCGTGCGCAATAAACATATATGCCGCACCCGTTTCTGCCTGAATATCCTTAATAAGGTTTACCACCTGTGCCTGAATGGATACATCCAGTGCCGAAATACATTCGTCGGCAATAATAAGATCGGGATTCATAATCAGAGCTCTTGCAATTCCGACTCTTTGGCGCTGACCGCCTGAGAACTGATGAGGATACCTGTTGTAATGATCCTTTGAAAGACCGACCTTCTGAAGGATGCTATATATCTTTTCCTGTCTTTCTTCCTTTGAAGAATACATATGATGGATATCCAGACCCTCGCCGATGATGTCACCTATGGTTTTTCTCGGATTAAGTGAAGCCATAGGGTCCTGAAAAATCATCATCATTTTGCTTCTCAGGAGATTCTTTGTTTCCTTATCAAGCTTTCCGGAAATATCCATGCCCTTAAAGGTAATTTTTCCTTCTGTAGGCTCATTCAGTCTGATGATGGTTCTGCCGATCGTGGATTTTCCCGAACCTGATTCTCCTACAAGTCCGTAAACCTCACCCGGATAAATTTCAAAGCTCACACCATCAACAGCCTTTACGGTAAAGCCTCTGTTTACCTTAAAGTACTGCTTTAAGCCTTCAACCTTGAGAATAGGCTGCGCATCGTAATCAACTGCCATTACTCCGCCTCCTTTCTCATACGTTCGATACGGGCTTTAAGCTCCGCCGGCATTTCAACCTTAGGAGCCCTCGGATCCAAAAGCCAGGTTGCAGCAAAATGAGTTTCAGTGATCCGGAACATAGGCGGCTGCTCTTTTTCATCAATAGCCAATGCAAATTCGTTTCTTGCGGCAAAAGCATCGCCCCTTGGCTCGTGCAGGAGATTCGGCGGGGAACCCGGGATTGCATAAAGTCTGTCATCGTCTGTATCAAGATCGGGCATGGCAGACAAAAGTCCCCATGTATAAGGGTGTGCGGGTTCATAGAAGATCTCATTAACATTTCCGACTTCTACAATCTTTCCTGCATACATTACATTTACATAATCGGCAACCTTTGCAACAACACCGAGGTCATGAGTAATATAAATAACGGAAACGCCTCTTTCCTTCTGAATTTTGATGATAAGATCAAGTATCCTGGACTGAATGGTTACATCCAGTGCCGTTGTAGGCTCATCGCAAATAAGAAGGTCAGGGTCGCACGAAAGAGCAATGGCAATAACCACCCTTTGTCTCATACCACCGGAAAGCTGATGAGGATAATTCTTCATACGCTTTTCAACATCGGTAATTCCAACCTCGGTAAGAAGCTCCTTTCCTCTTTCCCATGCTTCCTTTCTGGAAAGACCGAGGTGGAACATCATTCCTTCAACAAGCTGATTTCCTATAGTCATGGTTGGATCTAAGGAAGTCATCGGATCCTGGAATATCATAGCCATATGTTTGCCGTTGATATTCTTTCTTATCCATCTTGTATCCTTTTGCAGAATATCCACTTCCTGCTGCTGACCGTTTTCGTCAGTGTATCTGAATATGATCTGACCCTTGTTAATCTTTGCGTTTTGCGCAAGAAGACCCATCGCAGCTCTCATCGAAACAGACTTCCCCGAACCTGACTCTCCTACGATTGCTACCGTCTCTCCTTTGTACAGGTCAATATTCACCCCTCTTATGGCATGAATATTCCCGGCAGTGGTATGGAAGGATACGTCGAGGTCTTTAATATCCAATATCTTATCTTTTTCCTGTACTGTCATATTAACCCCCTCCCTACATATCCTTAAGCTTAGGAGCAAGAGCTTCTCTGAGACCATCGCCGATAAAATTGAAGCCGAGCATTAAAAGAGCAAGCACGATAATAGGCGGAACGATCTGATACGGCAGCGTTGTGATGTTATTAAATCCGTCTTCGATAAGGGAACCTACAGAGCATTGCGGAAGCATGATGCCTACACCCACAAACGAGAGAAAGGCTTCGGTAAATATTGCTGTCGGGATGGAGAACATTACCTGAGTAATGATAGGACCTACCGTATTTGGAAGTACATCACTGAATATAATGCTGAAGTTACCGGCACCAAGTGTCTTTCCGGCAAGTATGTATTCAAGCTCTTTGATTTTCAGGATCTCCGCTCTTGCGATCTTGCTCATCCCTATCCATTCGGTAAGAAGGAGCGCAACGATTACAAGTCCGATTCCCTTCGGCATAAATACCGCAAGAACGGATACTATTACAAGTCTCGGAACAGAGTTTGCAACCTCAACAAAACGCTGCATGATTGAGTCAACAGTCCCTCCGAAATAACCGGAAATAAGACCATAGCTCATGCCGATGATAACATCAATAAAGATGGTAACAAAGGCAATAAGAAGTGATATTCTTGCACCGTACCACGTTCTCGTGAACAGATCGCGTCCAAGGTTATCAGTACCGAAAAGGAAGGTCTTCTCTGCAAAGAAATCCGTATATGCTTCCTTTCCGAAAAGATCATGAAGCCATGGGATTCTCGGAGCAATGCTTCTTGCCACAACTTCCTTTCCCGTGGAAGGATCGACTACAGAAGAAATTTCTCTGTATCCGTATCCGCTGAAAACAGGGCCGAAGATCGCAAGCACCAAAATAACGGCAACGATGATAAGACCGATAACAGCTCTCTTCTTATTAAAGAATCTGGTGATTACACCCCTCCAGTATGTCTGAGAGGCAAAGTTCTCATCATTTTGCAGATTCCGGTCAGTGAGTAATTCAAAATCATTCATTCTACTCACCTGCCTTTGATGTTACTCTGATGCGCGGATCCAATACTCCGTACAAGAGGTCTACTACAAGCATGATACCTATATAAAGAGCTGAATAAATGATTCCGAGTGCAAGAACATAGTTGTAGTCGATGCCTTCACCGGATATTGCATCAACCATGAGCTTACCGATGCCCTGAATACCGTAAATCTTTTCAACTACAAGTGCGCCTGTAAGAAGGTCTACAACAAGCGGAGCAATTACGGTAACGATAGGAATCAATGCGTTTCTTAATATATGTTTTAAAACAAGCTTTCCGCCGTACATCCCTTTGGATTCCGCCAAAAGAACATAGTCGCTGTCCATTACTTCAACCATTTCGTTTCTTGTAAAACGAGCAACTGTTGACATGGTAAAAAGGCTCATCGAAACAGACGGGATAATTGTTGACTGCAAAAATCTCGACGAATCAAAGAAGTACGGAAGAAGCGATGTTTTATACGCTAATGTATATTGAAGGAATATCAGGAATACATACGCAGGTACGCATACACCAAGTATTGAAAATACGCTGCAGAAAACATCCCAAAAACCATCGCGGTTCAATGCGGCTATGATACCCAGTGCCAGCCCTACGAAGGTTCCCAAAAGAATTGCTATTCCTCCGATTTTAAAGGAATTGACGAGTGATTTTTTAAGAACAGTCTTAATGGGGGCGCCGTTATAAAGAGAGGTCCCCTTACCAAAGTCGCCCTTAAATACCTTTTTCATATAATTGAAAAACTGAGTGGGGATAGGATCGTCAAGGCCCATCTCCGCCCTCTTTTGTGCAATTTGTTCAGGTTTCATGCGCTCTGACGGAAAAGGATTTCCCGGCATAATTCTTACAAGAACAAAGAGCAGAAATGTAATTATCAAAAGAGTAATAACCGACGTTACAGCTCTTTTTACAACATACTTACCCATATCGTCAAAAATACCAACAAAGGGCGGTACTTAAAACCGCCCTTTGTTATCAATAGGAGGAGCTTTAAACTATTTTACTGTTGCGCCTTTATAAACTCTGTTGAGTGCTACCGGGTGGAAGTCTACGCCGGAGAGCTTTTCGTTGATAAGGTTTGCACTTGCCTTTGTGTAAAGAGGTGCAATAACTGCTTCGGACATTGCGATTTCTTCTGCTTCATAGAGAGCTGCCCAACGGGCATCGTAGTCAGATACATATGCGCCTGTTGTGCAATCCTTAATGAGCTGATCGTAATCAGCATTGCTCCAGAAACCATAGTTGTTTGCGTTGTCGGTAATCCACATTCCCATATATGTCATAGGATCTGCATAGTCCGGTCCCCAACGTGTAAGAGCAACTTCATAGTTATCTTTCTGCATCTTGTCAAGTCTTTCAGCCTTGCTCATAGCCTGAAGATCAATTGTAACTCCGGGGAGGTTAGCTTCAACCTGTTCCTTGATAGCCTGAGCTACCTTTGTGACTTCGTCACCTTCGTTGTTTCCGAAGATCATTGTGAAGTTGAATGAATCTTTTCCGAGTTCCTTCTTAGCTGCTTCGAGGTATTCCTGAGCCTTTGCAACGTTAAAGTCGCAATACTGCTGGAACTTCTTCTGGTCAGCGGAAAAGTCTTCGCCTGTTGTAGCAGAAGCTGCGAACTGCGGCGGAACCGCCGTGAATGTAGCAAGGGATCCGTCCATTACGTAGTTCTCAACAAGAGATTCTCTGTCGATAGCATTTGTAAATGCAAGACGAAGGTTTGTGTTGGCAAGAAGTCCGTCTGCGTTGTTCTTTGTCTGTGAGAATGTGAGGTACCACATGTAACCTGCACCTGTTACTTTAAGTTTCTTGGAAAGTTCAGCGTCAGCCTTTACTGCCGCAACCTGGTCTCCGGAAATAGCAACGAGATCAAGGGAACCGTTCTTAAATGCCGTAAGAGCGTTATCGGAAGAACCAACAACCTGATACTTGATTTCGTCAATATCTATATTAGCTGCATCCCAGTAATCAGGATTCTTTGAAAGTGTAAAGCTTGCTGTTCCCGGTGTATAGTCGGAAAGAAGGTAAGCACCGCAGGAGAGGAATGTTTCCGGAGATGTTCCGTATGTTCCCTCTTCAAGTCCTGTGTAGAACTTTTCATTGAGCGGATAGAATGTCGGGAAGTACATAAGCGAATCAAAGAAGGAAACAGGAGCTTCCAGTTCAACCACGAATGTCTTGTCATCCTTTGCCAAAACGCCGAGTGTATCAACGTCTGCACCATCATACATAATAGCATCTGCATTCTTTACGCAGCCTACGGAAGAGTCGAGCATGTAGCCGTATTCTTCGTTAGTAAGGCAAGCTGTTTTCCATGCAAATACGAAGTCGTTTGCTGTAACAGGATCTCCGTTGGACCACTTAGCATCTCTAAGATGGAATGTCCATGTAAGTCCGTCATCGGAAATGTCCCAAGACTCTGCAAGAGCAGGAATTGCTGCGCCTTCAGAATCCATTTGTGTCAGACCGTCGATGCAGCCTGCGATAACTTCGAATGAGTCTCCGTCTGTTGCAAGATTGCAATCAAGAGACATTACGTTTGTGCTGAGCATTACGTTGATGATCTTCAAATCATCAGGCTTATTGACTTCTGCCTGATTTTTCTCGCCGCAGGCGGCAAAGGTAAAGATCATGCAAAGTACAAGCGCTCCGCAAAAAATTTTCTTTAAAGTCTTCATCTTTTTTATCTACTCCTTATTTAACAGTCAACTTTATTGCTTTATCAAGGTAAAGCGTAATCTGATATGCAATTATGATAATCTCCCATATATGGCATGTCAAGTCTTTTTTTAAATATTTATACAGAAAATTGAATATTTATTCATAATTATACAAATGCAATGAAATACCGAACAAGAACGCTTTTTTGTCATGCAAATGTTCGTGTTTTATTTTTTCTTCCCGAGGTATGCATCCTTGATGGATTCATCTGCCAGAAGTTCTGCGCCGGTCCCGCTTTTTGTTATGTTTCCGGTCTCAAGAACATAGGCATGATGCGCAGCCTTTAAAGCCATATTTGCGTTTTGTTCTACAAGAAGAATGGTAACGCCGGCCTCATTGACCGTTCTTATGATATCAAAGATACCCTGAACAACTATTGGGGCAAGACCAAGAGACGGCTCATCCATCATCATAAGCTTCGGACGGCTCATAAGCCCGCGCCCGACAGCCAGCATCTGCTGTTCGCCGCCGGACAGGGTGCCTCCAAGCTGCCAGGTTCTCTCCTTAAGTCTCGGGAAAAGCTTAAATACCCACTCAAGATCCTCCCGGATCGCATCCTTATCGTTTCTTAAATATGCACCGATTTTAAGGTTTTCCGATACTGTAAGATCCGGAAAGATCTTTCTTCCTTCGGGCACCATGGTAACGCCCTTCCTTACAATTTCATTGGCCTTTATTCCCAAAAGCTCTTCACCGTTCAGCTTAATGCTTCCGCTTACCTTTGCACTTACAACATTGGAAATTGTTCTCAAGGTAGAACTTTTCCCTGCGCCGTTTGCTCCGATAAGTGTTACGATTTCGCCCTGAGGAACATCAAATGAAATACCTTTTACGGCTTCGATTCCTCCGTAGCTGACCTTAAGGTCTCTTATTTCAAGCACATTACTCATCCTCGCTCACCCCCAGATATGCATCGATTACACGCTGGTCGTTCTGGATGACATCAGGCGTGCCATGGCAAATTTCTTTACCAAAGTCTATAACATATATTCTGTCGGAGAACTGCATGACAAGATCCATATGATGCTCGATCATAAAGATCGTCAGCTTATGGGTTTTCTGAATCTGTACTATAAATTCGCCAAGCTCCTGAGTTTCCTGCGGGTTCATACCTGCTGCAGGCTCATCAAGAAGCAGCAGCTCAGGTTCCGTTGCCAAAGCTCTTGCTATCTCAAGACGTCTTTGCAGTCCGTACGGAAGTGATATGGCAGGTTCGTCCCTGTACTTAAGAAGATCCTGTTCCATTAAAAGCTCTGCGGTTTCCTGGCGCATTCTTGCTTCCTCAAGTCTTGAAAGTCTTAAAGCCGCCGAGAACATGTTTTGCTTTGCTCTCATGTGCTTTGCAACAAGTACATTGTCAAATACCGTCATGGACTTCCAGAGTCTGATGTTCTGGAAGGTCCTTGCAATACCCATTTTCGTTACTTCATCAGGCGTAGGGTCTATCTGCTGGAATGCCGTATACATATCGGCATTTTCTCCGGCATAGGTCTTCTTCATCCTGCCTACGGGATGAGCACATACAATTGTCTTCCCTTTATATATAACTCTTCCGTTTACAGGCTGATACACACCTGTCATGCAGTTAAAAGCAGTTGTCTTGCCTGCCCCGTTAGGACCGATAAGAGCAACGATTTCGCCCTCGTTGATCTGAAGCGAAAGATTGTTAACTGCAACTACGCCGCCAAATTGCATGGTGACATTTTCAAGTTCGAGCAAAGGCCTTTTTTCTGTCATTTCAGGCATTTATTTCACCTCCGCTTTCTTTTTCCTGCTGATTCTGCCTGCAATTCTTGAAATCGAAAGCTCCCGGTCACCCAAAAGTCCCTTACGGAAGAAGAGGACAATGATCATGATGACAATAGAGAATACGACTTTTCTGAATCCTCCGCGAAGAAGCGGAACCTTAAATCCGCTTTCAAGAACTGTTTCGTAATCCAGGAATCTGAGCCACCACTCTGAAGAAGCAATAAAGAGGAAGCTTGCAATCATGCTTCCTGAAATGCTTCCGATACCTCCTATAACAACTATGAGCAGAATTTCATAAGTCATCGAGGATGTGTATGTGGTTGCAGAAAGTGATGAATTGTACATGGCAAGCATTGCACCTGCTATCCCCATAAAGAAGGACGATACTACAAATGAAAGTCTCTTATGGTGAGCGAGATTGATGCCCATGGCTTCTGCTGCTATTTCGTCATCTCTTATAGCCTTAAATGCTCTTCCGTACGATGAATTGATGAGCAGAACAATAAATACTATACATACACCTGCGCATACAACATAAGCCATCAGATTGCCGAAGCTTGTAAATCCGGAGATAGGATTAGGACCGTTTGTTACCGCAAGCAGGTCCGGAGACTGGATTACGGTACGCGCAATTTCAGCAAAGCCGAGAGTTGCAATAGCAAGGTAGTCGGACTTTAATCTTAAAACCGGAAGTCCGATCAGAAAAGCAAACAACGCTGCTGTAAGACCTGCCAGGACGAGGGCAAGAATAGCCGGCAGCCGGAAGTTGATAACGCCTCCGTTTGTCTGATAGAAAATTGATGCTCTGATTTCTGTCGGAACAGTAAATATGGCATAGGTGTAAGCACCGATTACCATAAATCCTGCCTGACCGAGCGAAAACAGTCCTGTAAAACCGTTCAGAAGGTTCATTGCAACTGCAGCAAGTGCATATATACAGGTTTTCTTGCATACATTTACCACAATGCTGCTTGGCGGGAATACCAACTGAACAACTACCATGAGTACAAGTACAAGTGCCGCAAGGAATAAGTTGAACTTTGCATCTTTTGTTGTATTTTTAAACATCACAAAGCCCTCCTAAACCTTATCAATAGTCTTCTCACCGAAAATACCTGTAGGCTTTACGATGAGGATGATTATAAGCAATATGAATGTAAATGCATCCTTGTAGGTAGAAAGTCCGATCGCAACGGCAAGATTTTCAACAATGCCTATCACAAGGGCACCCACAACAGCTCCCGGAATGGAGCCTATACCGCCGAATACGGCAGCAACAAAGGCCTTAAGTCCCGGAAGCGAACCGGAGAGCGGCTGAACTCCTGTATATTTCGTAAAGTAAAGCAAGGCTCCGAGACCTGCCAGAAAAGATCCGATTACAAACGTAAGGGAAATGATCCTGTCGATCTTGATACCCATAAGCTTGCTTGCCTCAAAGTCTCTTGATACAGCCCTCATTGCCATACCAATCTTTGTATGATTGATAAGAAGAATCAGTAAAACCATGATAATGATTACCAGTACCGGAGTAACGAAAATTACCAGCTTGTCTCCGATCCCGAAGAACTTAACTCTGTTGGAAAGGAAAGGCAGCGCCGGGTACTGCTTTGCAAGTCCGCCTGTTATATAGTAAACCAGGTTCTGAAGCAGATATGAAACGCCGATAGCGGATACCATTACAGACATTCTCGGAGATGAACGAAGCGGCGAATAAGCGCAGCGTTCGATCATAAACCCTATAAATGCCGTAAGAATCAACACCAAAGGCATAGAAATGTACCAGGGCACAGATGCCGAAATATAAACCATCAATATGCCTGATACCATAAAGAGGTCGCCATGAGCAAAGTTAATTAAACGCAAAATGCCATAGACCATTGTATAGCCTATGGCAATTAACGCGTATTGACTTCCTACTGACAGACCTGCCAGAAGATACGGTATGTAGTTCATACAAACACCTTAATTACTGAATCTTTGTAAGTGCGAAGTTTGCCATTACACCACCCTGGAACGGGTCAAGGAAGCAGATTCTGAAGTAGAGATCGTGTCCTTCTGTTACAAGAGTATTTGTGCAGGAACAGCCTATTGCGGGAACACCTGCATCGTAGAATGTTTTGGCAGCAGCGACGGAAACTCCGGAACCGTAGGAACCGAGTGCAACGCAAGCTCCGTCGGCAACGATCTTGGAAGCAGCGGATACCGCTTTGTTTTCATCGGATTCATTGTCAACGATCACGAGTTCGATTTCATATATCTTTCCACCTGATGTAAGGGAATTTTTTACTGAATTTGCATATTGAATTCCGAGGACTTCCTGTTTACCGCCCGCACCGTTTGCTCCGGACTGCGGCTGATATACTCCAACATAGATCTTGCCGTCCTTAACTACAGGACTGCTCGCTGCAAGTCCGCTGTAATCAAGAGCCTTACCCTGTGCTGCATTGTTTGCAACAGACTGAACTGTTTCAAATGCAAATGCGCCTTCGTTTGCTCTTTTTACATAAGCTGTGTCCTTGATAGCATCTCCTGTCTGATCGAACTTGATTGAACCTGTAGCAGCATCCTTAAAGTCTACTGCCCAAAGAGCTGCAGCAATATCGAGGGATGTAGCAGCTTCGCCCTTTTCATCGAGAGCAGCCTGAATTGCCTCGTAAGCAACATTGTATGCATCAAATCCGAGAGCAGATACAGCAGCTACTATATCGTTTCCGCCGTTATTTGTCTTCATCTGAGCGTTAGCATTGAGCCATGCCTTAAACCCGCTTACAAATGTCTTTGCTGCACCGGATCCATCGTTTTCATCGAAGAATGTGGAGCAGTATACATCAAGTCCTGTGCCCTTTGCAGCATCAAGAATAACTGAAGATTCCCATGTATCTCCTGCCATAAGAGGAATATCAAGTCCTTTATCTGCAGCCTGAGTAATAAGGTTGGACGCTACAGTTGTTGAGTTTGGCGTAAAGATAACATCAGCACTCTTATTGATAGCGTTCTGAAGATAAGAGTTAAAGTCCGTTGTATTTGCCGGGAAGGATTCTTCAATAACCTCTCCGCCTGCAGCCTTGAATGCTGTTGCAAAGCTTGAACCAAGTCCGAGGGAATATGTGTCACCTACCTCTGTAAGTACATAAGCAACCTTCTTTCCGTCTGTGTTGTGATCAATCTTTGCTCCTCCGCCTTCGCCGCCGCAAGCCGCAAGGCTGAGTACCATTACAAATGCAAGTACAATTGCCGATAATTTTTTCATATGTAAATCCTCCATAAATTTTTTTCTATATTATGTGGCAAAAATAAAAATACCCGGCTATTATAACCGCCAAACAAAAGGCTTTCAAGGGATTTGAAGCATAAATTCGTCACAGAGAAACTTTTGCGGACAGTTGTCCGTATGCTGCGGACTGATTGTAAAACGCATTTCGTTTTGATATACTTTTCAAAAATAATTTGCAAAAAGAGGAATATCAATGGTTGATGAAGTTGCAAAAGGAATATACAGAATAAAGCTAAGACTCCAGGGCAGTCCCCTTGGAAATTTAAACAGTTACTTCATAGAAGGTTTAGATGAAGACTACCTTGTTGATACCGGATTCAATATGCCGCAGTGCTACGAGGATTTAAGCGAGGGCTTAAAAAAGATCGGGGCAAACATCGACAGAATCAGCATATTAAACACACATATGCATGCCGACCACACAGGACAAAACGATAAATTCCACGGCAAAGGAAAACACGTCTATCTGAATGAAGATGACTTCTGGTGGCAGAACCGGTGGGCAAAAAATGTTAAAAGAATAAGAGCCGAACGGGATTTGCTTGAAGGTGCAAGTCAGGAATACATAGATCTGATGTCAAGGGAAAGTCCATCTGCCAAATACAGATCCCAAGACCGGGACGGGATAATTGTTCCTTATCACAATGGAGATATCTTTGAGGCCAAATATCACAAAATCGAAGCTGTTGAGGTTCCGGGACACACTGTAGGCAACTCGATGTTCTGGATAGAAAAGGAAGGCATTATGCTTACGGGAGACCATATACTCTTTGACATAACTCCGAACATCACCGCATGGCCGGGAAAGGATGATATGCTCGGATGGTATCTTGACAGCTTAAGACGCTGCAAAGCATACCCTGTTAAACAGGCTTGCCCCGGTCACAGAGAGCCAGGAGATTATCACAAGAGAATTGACACCATTATCGCCCATCACCATGAAAGACTACACGAGGTGATGAATATCATAGGCAACAGCGAAAAGCCTCTTAATGCCTATGACATTACGAAACTGATGAAATGGAGCATTCACATGAATCCTGACGGTTCGTTTCCTCCTGTTCAGTTCTGGTTTGCAACAGGCGAATGCCTTTCACACATAGATCGTTTGCTTGCTGAAGATAAAATCGTTCGTATTGACCCTCATGGAAGCGAACAATACCGCACATATAAACTCAGGTAAAAATAATGAAGATCAAAACGATTAGTATGCCTTATGAAGAGGTATTAAAGCTGAAAAAAGCACCACACCAAAATCCGTGCAAGCCGAATTTTCTTTTAAGTACGCTTGAAAGACTGGCTGCCATACCCGACCTTTCAGCCACACATTTTAAATACTCAAAAAAAGATATGGAAAAAGCCGGCAATGGACCATGGCTTATTCTGATGAATCATTCATCGTTTCTTGATCTTGAAATAATCAGCAGGATTATGTATCCGAAAACATACAATATCGTATGCACCACAGACGGATTTGTCGGAAAACCATGGCTTATGCACAATCTGGGCTGCATTCCGACAAACAAGTTTATTCCGGACATACAGCTTATATCAGACATAAGCTATGCAATAAAGAAGAATAAGACAAGCGTTCTTATGTATCCTGAGGCAAGCTACAGCTTTGACGGAAGAGCAACAAAACTTCCAAGAGGTCTTGGCATATTATTCAAACGACTTGGGGTTCCTGTTGTTATGGTCACAGCCTACGGGTCATTTACAAGAGATCCTCTTTACAACAATCTTCAAAAAAGGAAGGTTAATGTAAGCGCCGAAATGAGATGTCTTCTTACACCGGAAGAATGCAAATCATTAAAAGCTTCCGAAATTGATGACATTCTGGATAACGCATTTTCCTTTGACTATTTTAAGTGGCAGCAGGATAACAGCATTACAATAAACGAGAGCTTCAGAGCCGACGGACTAAACAGAATATTGTACAAGTGTCCATGCTGTAAAAAGGAAGGTCAAACTGAGGGAAAGGGAACAAAACTCATTTGCCGTGCCTGCGGCAAAGAATATGAGCTTGATGAACGGGGCTTTATCCGTGCAGTAAGCGGTGAAACAGAATTCTGCCACATCCCCGACTGGAATTCATGGCAGCGCGATGAAGTAAAAAAAGAAATAGAAAACGGAAGCTATAATATAGATTTAGATGTTGAAGTCGGCATTCTTGTTGACTATAAAGCAATTTATATGGTTGGATCCGGAAGGCTCACTCATAATGAAAACGGCTTTGCCCTTACCGCCTGTGACGGGAAACTTCATTATACGCAAAGCCCGACTTATGCATACAGTACCTATTCCGACTTTTTCTGGTATGAAATCGGAGATATTATCTGCATAGGCGATAAAGATTATATTTATTACTGCTTCCCTAAGGAAAAAGATGTTGTATCAAAAATCCGCATGGCAGCAGAAGAGATGTACAAATTAAAAAAATAAACTTTGAAACCGGATGATAATTACAGATAATTCTTAATAACAAACAATGCAATTGCCTCGACCGCAAGAATAAGCGGAATACCTATGGTAAACTTTTTCTTTTTGGTTTTATGATGCATTGCATACATACCAAGCAATGCCCCGATGCCGCCGCCGAGGAATGCAAGCAGAAACAATGCATTCTCCGGGACCCTTGGTGCATTTTTCTTTGCAGCCAGCTTATCGATCGCAAAAATCATAAGTGTAAAAAGATTTATATATGCAAAATACGGTAACATAACTAACAGAGCATATCGCAGATGCGCATAAAGTCAACGTGGCTCGGCTTTGTTGTGTTAAGGGCTTCTTCAAGATCCATGGAGAAGATTTCATCACCGCGGATGCCGACAGCCTTGCCGCCGATATCTTCTTTTAAGAGTTCAACAGCATGCACACCCATCCTTGAAGCAAAGAGCCTGTCTGTTGCCGTCGGGCTTCCTCCGCGCTGAATGTATCCAAGTATTACAACCTTTGTTTCAAGTCCCGTTTTCTCCTTGATCGTCTCGGCAAGCTCTTCTGAAGAAATAGCTACACCCTCCGCTCTGATAATAATCGAATGGAGCTTTCCTCTGTTCATACCGATAATAAGCTTTTTGCAGATCTCATTTACATCTACATCCTCTTCGGGAACAAGTATCGTTTCCGCTCCGCCTGCAAGGCCTGCATAAAGAGCAATGTCTCCGCAGCGTCTCCCCATAACCTCAATGATGGTTGTTCTTCCGTGGGAGGATGAAGTATCTCTGATATTTCCGATAGCCATAAGAGAAGTATTTACTGCAGTATCAAAACCGATCGTATAATCTGTATAACCAAGATCGTTATCAATGGTACCCGGAAGACATACAACGGGGACCCCTGCCTTTTGAAGATCCAATGCACCGCGCATCGAACCGTCTCCGCCGATAACAACAAGTCCGTCGATCCCGAATGTATCAAGCATGGAAATTGCACGGCCTCTTCCTGCCTCTGTCATAAAACGATCTGAACGTGCCGTCCTTAAAATGGTTCCGCCTCTATGGATAATATCGGCAACTGAATTGATATTCATCTCTTCAATATCGCCGTCGATAAGACCTTCGTATCCGCGCTTGATTCCGTAAACCTCAAGTCCGACGGAAAGAGCACCTCTTACAACAGCTCTGATGCATGCGTTCATTCCCGGAGAATCTCCTCCGCTTGTAAGTACACCTATTCTTTTCATTTCCTTCATCTCCTATCTTAAGCAGCCTTCACCGAATACGGCAAAGACCTTGTTGTAGAATTCATCACAGGGGTCAACCCAAAGGTCGTATCCCGGTTTATATTTATTCCCGCTTTGTTCAAGCATAAGGGCAACGGGCATGTCACCAAGATGCTGCTTTGCAATAGCTTTGAACTTTGCAAGTCCTTCCTCATCCGTATATGGCTTCGGAATTACTATTTTTATCATTGCAAGCTGCGGTTTTTCAGCGGGAGTCTGAACATCTCCTGCTTTCGGAATATTATCTCTGTATTCGGAGATCGGAACTACCCTGTCTGCAAGAAGCTTCGGATTATCCTCATCCTTTGCATCAATCTTCCCCTTGATAACCACAACATTGTCAAGCTCAATACAATCCCTGTCAAGCTCGTAGGTTTTCGGGAACACCACCACCTCGACCTGTCCGTACAAATCCTCCAGCGTAATAAATCCCATGGGCCGGCCTTTTTTTGTTATGAGCTGCTTTTTTGCTGTGATAAGACCTGCCATTGTTACTGACCTTCCGTCGCTTACGGGACTTTCTTTATCAAACAGCTTTTCGGTATCCATATCTATTATGGATTTAACCTCCTGCTCGTAATCATCAAGAGGATGAGCCGTAAGGTATATTCCAAGAAGCTCCTTCTCCATTTGCATAAGATCTTTTTTTGAGAATTCCTCTGCATACGGAAGGCTTCTGTCAAGCTGAATCCCTCCTTCTGTCATAGCAAAGAGACTCATCTGACCGTCAAGAGTATCCTTTGCGGTCTGCTGCGCCGAAGCCATAAGATCTGCAATGGCTGCAAGCTTTTGCGCCTTGTTTCCGGGGAAGCAGTCGAATGCGCCTGCCCTGATCAATGCTTCAAGAGACTGACGGTTTACAAGATGAACATCTACTCCGTCCATAAACTCAAAGATGTCTTTTGGCATCTTCTGCTGACGTGCTCTTATGATTTCTTCAACAACGCCTTCTCCGACATGCTTAACGCCCAAAAGTCCGTATCTGATCTTTCCGTCTTCTGTATCAAAATGCATCCGGCTCTTGTTTACGTCAGGCGGAAGGACCTCAATACCCATCTCTGCACAGTTTCTGATAAGTCCGGAAACTGCATCGGCATTTGCGGGATATGTCATAAGGGATGCCATAAACTGAGCGGGATAGTGAGTCTTAAGCCATGCAGTTTGGTATGCTACAACGGCATATGCTGCGGCATGCGACTTATTGAATGCATATGCAGCAAAGCTGGTCATTTCATCAAATATTGTATTTGCGGCACCTTCGTCGATCCCGTTCCGGATGCACCCCGGAACATCTATGGTACCGTTTTCTTTTAGCTTTCCGTTGACAAAGTACTCTCTTTCCTTTGCCATAACGTCGGCCTTTTTCTTGGACATGGCACGGCGTACAAGATCTGCTCTTCCGTAGGAATAGCCGCCGAGCTTTCTTACTATGTCCATTACCTGCTCCTGATAAACAATACATCCATACGTCGGCGCAAGTATATCTTCAAGCTCAGGTGTAAGGTATTTGATCTTTTCAGGATGACGTTTGCAGTCGATATATGTAGGAATTGAATCCATCGGGCCCGGTCGGTACAGGGAAATACCGGCGATAAGGTCTTCCAGGCAATCCGGCTGAAGCTCACCCATGAACTTTGTCATACCGCCTGATTCAAGCTGGAATATACCGACTGTATTTCCCGAAGCAATGGTCTTAAATACCTCAGGGTCATCATACGGAATTTTCTGAAGATCCAGCTCGAGCCCCGTATCTTTTTTTATCATCCTTAAACAATCCTGGATTGCCGTAAGGTTTCTGAGACCTAAAAAGTCAAACTTCAAAAGTCCAAGATGCTCTATTTCGGTCATGGTAAACTGGGTTGCAAGTGCCGACTGATCCTTTTCCGAAATTACCAAAGGAACAAACTTATCTATCGGTGCTGAAGAAATTACAACGCCGGCCGCATGGGTTGATACATGGCGCGCAAGACCTTCTAAAACCCTGCCTGTATCAACTATTCTGTGAATCAGAGGATCTTCCTCGTATACCTTTCTGAAATCGGGGCTTTGCTCTATGGCTTTATCAAGAGTGATCTTAAGGTCCTCCGGAATCATCTTGGAGATTTCAAGCGACCTTGAGAACGGGAGCTCCATAACCTTTGCCACATCCTTAAATACAGCCCTTGCCTTTAAGGTCCCGAAGGTTGATATCTGAGATACATTATCCCATCCGTACTGTTCCTTTACATAATCAATGACCTCGCCTCTTCGTTCGATGCAAAAGTCCATATCTATATCGGGCATGGATACACGCTCTATGTTTAAAAAACGCTCAAAAATGAGAGAAAACCTGAGTGGGTCAATATCCGTAATCTCAAGGCAGTATACGCAAATGGAGCCTGCGGCAGAGCCTCTTCCGGGGCCTACCATGATGCCTGCGCCTTTTGCAAAATTTACAAAATCGAATACGATAAGGTGGTATCCGATATATCCCATTTTTTTGATGGTATCGATTTCGTATCTGAGTCTGTCTTTGATGTCTTCAGCTACGGTCGGTGCAAGGCTTTCCATATCTTCAGGCACAACCCCGGGATATCTTCTTGCAGATGCGGGACGGGGTTCTGTTGTTCCGTAGCGGTGCTCCAGACCCGACCAGCAAAGATACTCAAAATATTGCTCCTGCGAGCTGAAATTATCAGGTATCCTGAATACAGGAACATGATAGTTTCCGTATTCGAAGCCGAAATTGCATTTTTCAACTATTTCCTGGGTGTTATCTATGGCTTCGGGTACATCCGGAAACAGCTTCCTCATTTCATCTTCGGATTTAAGATAGAATTCCTCATTTGGGAAACGCATTCTGTCCGGGTCCGAAAGATTTGATTTGGTTCCGATGCAAAGAAGAACATCATGGGCCTTTGCATCTTCTCTGTTTATGTAGTGAACATCGTTGGTTGCAACGAGCTTTACTCCGAGCTCCTTTGAAAGCTGTTTCAAACCCTTATTTACGGAAATCTCCTCTTCCAGGTATTGATCCTGCATTTCAAGATAGAAATCCTCACCGAAAAGCCCTTTGAGAAAAAGCGCTTCTTTTTTTGCGCCCTCATAGTTTCCGTTCAAAAGCTCGTGCTGGATCTTTCCTGCCAGACAGGCAGAAAGACAAACCAGACCTTCGTGATATTTTTCCAAAAGCTCATGGTCTATGCGGGGTTTATAGTAAAAGCCCTCTTTATTTGAAATGGAAACCAGCTTGATCAGATTTTCATATCCGGTTTCATCCTTGACCAAAAGGACAAGGTGGCCCTGCTTTCTGTCCAGGGCGGCATCCTTATCAAAGCGGGTCCTTGCTGCAGTGTAGCATTCACAGCCGATAAGAGGCTTAATGCCCATTTCCTTTGCCTTGTCAAAAAATGCAACCGAGCCGTGCATATTCCCGTGGTCTGTTATTGCACAGGAGCTCATGCCCAATTCCCGGACCTTTTTAAGAAGCTTATCTATTTTGCAGGCCCCGTCCAAAAGGCTGTATTCAGTATGTACGTGTAAGTGTGTAAAAGCCATTAGTTTAACTTGTTTTTTAACCTGAAATCGTCGTTTTTTAACTTAAAATTTTATCGTACGCCTTTAAAAAGTCTGAAATTATCTTATTTATCTTCTCCACTCCACCTTCTTCATCCGATTCTATATTAAGCGGGATAACAGGATCGTGGAGTGATTTACGCATTAAAAACCATCCGTTTCCGGAGTTTTCATCAGCATTGACTCTGACTCCCTCATAATTAGGCAGTTCCAGAGAAAAACCCTTGAATTTCCCTTCCTCGACCGCAGCCTTCAAATCGTCCAAAACCTTCTGCGCATACTCAGGGAAATTCTCACAATTCACATTAAGACGAATCTCAGCAGCTTCTTTAGGATCCTTCAGGCTTTCAAGAAGGCAGCTTATGGCCTTGCCATCCTTTTTGAGCTGAGCGGCTTTTATTACGATTTTTGTTGCAAGGTAAGCCCCGTCATCCAAAAAAAAGTTTTCTTTCATGGCAGCGTGGCCTGAGGTTTCGATAGCAAGCTGACAATCTGTTCCTTCTTTGTTAAGCTCGATACCCTTGTTTATGACATTTTTATATCCCCTCTTAAAGCGAAGATGCTTAAGCCCGAGATCTTCGGTAAGAAATTCGGAAAGCTGCGGACTGGTTATACTGTCCGTAACTATTGTAGTGCCGCTGTGGCCCTCCGATGCAATGACGGCTGCTAAGGCAACAATTCTGTTTCTTGCAATTTCCCTTCCCTTTTCGTCCACTGCGGATGAGCGATCCGCATCTGTATCGAATATTATGCCAAGGTCGGAACCAAAGCCTTGCACTGCGCCGCATATTGACTCCATTGCAGCCTTATTTTCGGGATTGGGCTGATGATTCGGGAAATACCCATCCGGTTCCAAAAACTGAGATCCTGTGCAGTCGGCACCAAGCGGCTCCAAAACCTCAGTTACGTAAAATCCGCCTGCACCGTTTCCGGCATCAACCAGAATTTTAATACCCGACAGAGGTTTTTCTTCTTCCTTTGAAGAAAGACCTCTGCAGATTAAGCTTTTAAGGTGATCGGAATAGGCAGTCATAAGATCCTTTGATAAGACTTCGCCCTTACTTCCTGCAAAGAAAGGAAGCTCCTCGGCAAGTGCAATAAGCTCTGTAATATCCTTTTTATCAAGACCGCTTTCTTTGGTAAAGAACTTCATCCCGTTTCGTTCTGAAGGAAGATGACTTGCCGTAAACATTATTGATCCATCGCAGTCAAAATCATCAAATACAGTTGCCATAAACATGGCGGGCGTTGTTGCCATACCGCAGTCAAACACTTTGCAGCCGTAATCCGAAACGGCATCACTGCAGGCTTTAATAAACCCGGGACCTGTAATTCTTGAATCTCTTCCGAGAGCAATTGTAAGTTCATTTTGGGCTTTACCTGTTTTCTTTGCAGTCCAAAGAATAAAGGCTTTGGCAAGATCCTTTGCAGCATCCATTGTAAAGTTTACCGGTTTTCCGCCGGCGATCTCCATGGCAACGCCTCTTATGTCCGATCCGTTCTGAAGCTCAGTGTATTTCATTACTTAAATACTTCCTTTGAATGTGTATCTATTTTCCCTGTGCCGCAAGTCTTTCAGCACGTTCTTTATCCTTCTTTGCCCCGACCTTATCGTAAATTGCAAGGCAATATGCGGGAATAAGACAAACTGCAGCGCCGATGATAAAGCATGTTGTATAGCTTGCTCCGCCCCTTGTAAGAACACCTACAAGCCATGTTGTAAAGAGGGACGAAAGACCTATACAAAGAAATGCACATCCGAAAATTGTTCCCGTATTCTTCATACCGAAAGCATCGCCGGACATTGCAGGATAAACGCCTGCAGGGCCGGAGTAAGCGCAAACTATAAAAAATACAACAACAGGATAAGCAATGCCCTTTACGAAAATCATAAGTATGGAGCAAACCATCATAAGTATTGTCATAAGAAGGATGGACTTTGCTCTTCCGAGCTTATCTGAAAGTGTGGGAACGATAAATCTTGAAACGGCACTTGCAACGCCTATAAGCATTGATGTTGCCGTGAGTATCCCTGAGGAAATTCCCCTTTCGGCTCCGATCGTCTGAACGAGAGGATTGATTATCATATACGGAACTGCAAGGAAAAACAGCGGCGCACACATAAACCAGAATCTCGGATCCTTTACTGCCTCAAGGAAGGTATACGGATTCGATTCGGCAGCTCTTTGAGGAATCTTGTCTGCCATATATCCCGGAGCCGGTGTTGAAATAAAGAATGAACAAATAAATACTATTGCGCCGAGCCCGATACCAAGAGTTCTGAACGCAAACGGAACGCTGATGTCAAGAAGCGCTTTTGCAATTGGAACGCATACAACAATTGACGTTCCGAATGCACAGCACGCCAGAGCGGATGCAAATCCTCTTCTTGCAGGAAACCACTTCTGAAGGCAATTTGTTGCTCCTGCATAAGCAAGCCCAACGCCAAGCCCTGCAAGAACGCCATATGTAATGTAGATAAGCCATGGTGCGTTTTCCGGAAGCATGGATGTAAGGAATAGCCCAAGGAAGAAAATAACGCCTGAAAGCATATTTACAAGTCTTGGCCCTTTTTTGTCTACGATGAATCCGCCGATAAAAATACCCGTTACAAACATACAAACATTAACGGCTGAAATAAATGCTACAGCCGTTTTGTCCCAGCCGTAATAATCCATTACGGGCTGCTGGAACACGCTCCACATATAAACGATGCCGACACAAAGCATGGTAACAATACATGCGATGACCGGCGCAATTTTAAAACCGTGTTTTTTCATGATAATACTCTCCTCCTGTATGTAATTGTTTTATTGAATCAAAACTATGCGGAAGTCCTTAACTTCCAACTGTATATTTTACTATATTATAATAGAAATCTCAAACACAAAAGTATTCCGATACAGCTTTCTTATGCTCTGTTCCGCTTGAAAACATACGGTTTAATTGCTATCATATTAAGATAGACATAATAGTACAAATATTGCAGATCCAAGGAGCGAAACCAATGCAATTTTTTATTAAGAAAAACCGGATTTTAATATTTACAGCACTCGCAGGCTTAATTGCCTCTCTTATTCCGATCGGAGCAAAGGTTCAGGCGGAAGAGCAGAATAAAAGCTATGACATCATACTGGATTATTCCAGTCTGCGTGCTATGGAGCTTCAGTCTGATATTACTGATGCTGAATGGCTTGATTTTTTCAGAAGCATAGGCGTCGATAAGGTCGCTTTGACAGAATCCAGTTTATTGAGCCTGTCTAAATCATCATCGATACCCGTTCATGCTGCAAAGGTCAGCGAGCTTGTCAGCAGTTATAATTGGGAAATGCGTTTTCCCCCGACTGTGGTAAATTGGGTAAAGGATTCCAAGGCCCTGTCGGACGTGCTGATTGTTGCTGAAAACGCAGAGGCCTTTGATTGGATAGAGGCATCCTTAAAAGAGCGCACGGATAATCTGCAATATAAACGCTGCTCTGAAAATGATGGATATTTTATTTTTATTCCGACTCAAAAAGAAGGACTTGTAGGAAGTGCCTTTCTTGATCTTTGCCTTGGCATTTGGCCGGATGATGAGGCTAAAATGAAAGCTCATGGTTATCAGATTGTTCCGCGCACGGTTACCGTCGATGGTCTTAACGGTGAAAAATTTGCGGAAAGCTTTATCAGCGTAATGAAAAAGCTTGATACTCCGTATTTCATGAACAGCGGCGACAGTCTTCTCGGATACGATTCAGAAGCAGGAACGGCATTACTGATCCGATATCTGCAAGACAGCGGTGTTCCGATTACCATGTTTGAAGAAAACGACCAAAGCCAGAATCTTGTTTGGGACGGGATAGAAGACTTATTGGAAGAGACCGGCTATCATGGGGTACGCTCATTCAATGAATGGTCGTATATTCAGAATCGTTACGAATATTGCGGATACGAGGGCCCTGAAGAAATAACCAACTCATTTTTCCGTGCCATAGCAGAAAGAAATTGCAAGCTTATCTTCATGAAGATGATACTTGAAGCGGATAATGACGTAAAGGTTGATGCCGACGAAACTAAATGGAAATATGTGACAGAGCAAAGTGCCTATAAACAAATGCTTGACGATCTGGATACAAGACTCAGCGCAATAGGCTATTCAAAAGCTACGGTAAAACCAATG
The DNA here is from genome assembly GCA_045616985.1 of Anaerovoracaceae bacterium. Lineage (GTDB taxonomy): Bacteria > Bacillota > Clostridia > Peptostreptococcales > Anaerovoracaceae > RUG13409. The sequence goes on along the minus strand of JAZLHU010000056.1, from coordinate 8,255 downwards.
TCATTAAACACGCCATCCGTATTATTCAGGCTTATTGAAGGGATCGGCATAGCAGCATTACTGACAATACTGCTGGATTTATTCTTACTCCTCAGGCAAAAGACCTGCCGCATCACATTTGCGGTCATTGCGGTATTGATGGCAGCTTTATGCATGGTAAAAATATCAAGCTATATACTTATTCTCTCGATGCTTGGCGGAATAGTCATGCCTTCGCTGGCAGCAATCGGTCTTTGCCGGATCCTTGCCGAAAAGAAAAACAGCGAAAAGCACATAGGAGGGCTGCTGATTGAAACGATATGGGCATCATTAATAACCATATTGGTCTCCTTCTGCGGTTCAATCTTAGCTTCAAGTGCATTATCTCAGCTTTCCTTCATTCTGGAAATGGATCTATATCGCGGGGTAAAGCTTATGCAGCTTATTCCCATCGGATTGTTTGCTTTAGGATACCTGCTTGTATTTGCATATGAGCAGACCGGGGCAAGGGATGCTGTTATAGCTGCAATCGGTGAACGTGGAACCGAAAACAGAAACCGGAATTTTCTGATTTATTGCGAAAACATTCTGAACCGTCCCATGAAGCTTTCGTGGTTTATCGCAGTTGTGTTCATTGCAGTGATCGGCGTGATGGTTCTTGGTGTTGGTGTGTATTATATTTATCGCACGGGAAACGCAACAAATGTTTCTTCTATGGAATTGCAATTCAGAAATATTCTTGAAAATACACTTATTGCTCGTCCGAGAACAAAAGAAATGCTTATCGGATGGCCATGCCTTATGCTCTTTATCTGGAGCATCCGCCGCGGGATGCGATATATTCCGTTCCTTTTCGGATTGGCAGGCAGCATCGGTCTTGTAAGCGTTGTAAACACTTTCCTTCACATAAGAACTCCGTTCCTTTTAAGCCTGCTTCGCACGGGATGGGGAATTCTATTCGGATTCATTTTAGGTATAATTGCCGTACTCGTATGCGAAGGGCTCAGAAATCTTATTCTCAAATCTTTCGGAGAGGCAAAGCATGTATAAGATCCTGATATCCGGCTATTACGGTTTCGACAACATCGGGGATGAATCAATTCTCAGAACCTTGATTGAAAGTCTTCGAAATAAGCTTCCGAATTGTCAGCTTACAGTTCTTTCACACAATCCAGATGAAACCAAGGAAAAGTATCGCGTCGAGACTGCTGAAAGAATGTCTCCGCTTTCGATCTTTAAAGCTGTCAAAAACTGCGATATGCTGATTTCCGGCGGAGGAAGTCTGCTTCAGGACAGAACCAGCAGCAAAAGTCTTCACTATTACCTTTCAATTATCCGTCTTGCCGAATTATTAGGCAAGAAGGTATTTATCTATTCTCAGGGTATTGGGCCGATCAGCAAAAGCTTTAACAGAAAAGCTACTGCAAAGGCTTTAAGAAAAGTAAACGGAATTGTAGTAAGAGATAAAAACTCCGCAGAGCTGTTGCACGACATAGGCATCGCTGATGAAAAAATCACGATTACCGCAGATCCTGTAATACGCATGAAAAAAAGTGATACGGGAGTCGGAAAGGATATTCTTACTGCATGCGGCATTCCGCAAAATAATAAGCTCCTGGTTGGATGGGCCATCAGAACAGATGCCGACGAACCGTTCAAACAGGAAATTAAAAAAAGCATCAGGCTTCTTAAAGAAAGCTTCAATGCCGCCTCTGTCCTGATCCCATTTCATTATGAAGAAGATAAGGACGTATGCATGGACATTGCATCTGAATTAAGCGATTGTGCCTACTGTATAACGGAAAAGCATCTTTCCGAAGATATGCTTTCAATAATAGGAAATTTAGATGTTTTGGTTGGAGTTCGTCTGCATTCTCTTATTTATGCAGCAATCATGGGCGTTCCCATGATCGGAATTTCCTATGACCCCAAATGTGATGCTTTTCTTGAATCAGTGGGCTGCAAGGCATTGTGCAGCAGAGACGGCTTTTCATGCGAGCTGTTTGAAAAAGAATTCGAAAGTATTCAGAAAAACCGTGAAGCTCAAGTTAAGACAGTAAGTGAAAATATATCTGTTCTGCAAACAAAGCTCGATAAAAACGAAGAGATGATATTATCATTGATCGGTGATAATATGGGAAATACAGGTATAAAGCAGGAAAACGGGACCGTTAAAACTGCCGGTGCTATCAGCATCGTATTTCTTCTTACTCTCTTTGCAAAGCTTCTGGGCGTAGTAAGAGAAATGATGCAGGCAAATATATTCGGAACAAGCGTTGATGCCGATCTATATACAGCCTCTTATAACTCCACCTTATACCTTTTCACAACCGTATGTTATGCACTCTGTATAGCAGCCGTTCCTATTCTTACAAAAGAATTTGCGGCAGACAAAAACCGCGGAATCAAAACGGCAAATAACCTTTTGACCGTAAGCCTGATCGGCTCTGTTGCCGTGACCGCATTATGGCAAATACTTGCATCGACACCGCTTGTCGGAGTGCTGTGGGATGTTGATTCTGCAAATCTTTTTAATCTGGTAGGCTACATACGGATAATGGCTTGTACGCTTCCGATAGTTGCAGCAGCATATCTTAATGTGGCAATTTTCCAGGCAACAGACCACTACACTCTTCAAGGGAGTATGAGTATTCCTTACAACGCCTTCCTCGCAGTATTCCTGCTTGTATGCGGAAGGAGGTTTGGCATCACCGGAATTGTTATTGCAAGCTCTTTGGCGTGGCTTTTGCAGCTTGCCATGAGCCTTCCGTATGCAAAGAAGGAACACTATATCTTTAAGCCGGAGCTATCTTTAAGTGAGCCTTATATTATTGAATACTTCAAAACCGCCATTGTAACGGTTTTAACTACATCGATCTTCCTTTTCTGCTATCTGATCGATACGTCATCTGCGGCTTCGATTTCCGGAGGCTCCGTAAGCGCATTTTATTATGCGGACAAACTTTTCACACCGCTTACAACAACTATTCTATACAGTATCAGTGCAGTACTCTTTCCGAAGTTCAACAGAGAGTTTACAAAGGACGATAACAAATCATATTTAACATATATCTGGGATGTTACGCAAAACACGCTGCTCTTTATGCTTCCGGTTTGCGCAATGATGTTTGCTTTCGGTACAGATATAATAAAAGTAATATTTGAGAGCGGAAGCTTTACCGCAGAGTCCACTGCGGTAACAGGACAAATCTTCAGGATGTATGCAATTGGTATGTGCGGCTTTTCTGCTTTGGATCTGCTCGGAAAAGCATTCTACGCAATGAAGAAAACCCTGACGCCGCTTCTTACAAATCTGTTTATTCTGGCACTGAATCTTGTATTAAACCGCATATTTCCAAGTGATACGGGAGTTGCCCTTGCAACGTCAATTGCTCTTACAATAGGAGCCGTTATTATGTGCATAGTCCTTTTCCGAAATACCGCTATTGTTAATTTGCTTCCGCTTGGAAAAGGCCTTTTTTCTACTGCCGTAATGGCTGCGGTATTATATTTCGGAAGAGTTCTTTTACTGAACGGATCCGAAGGCAATCTGATGCTCGTTATCAAATGTGTTGCCATCGGGCTTATAGCCTGCATTGTATATATTGCAGTCAGTCTTCTGTTAAAGCAGAAAATCATCTGCGAGTTTATCGGTAAGCTCAAAAAAAGATAAAACCCTTGGAATCGTTTAAATTCCAAGGGTTACGAGCTTTTAAAAACACACTTTTTGTCCTATAAGCCTCTTATTCTCATGAACCGTATCAGAAGAGCCCTGCTCCGAAAAGCGGTGCAAATACTACAGCAACGATCGTCATAAGCTTGATAAGGATATTGAGGGATGGACCGGATGTATCCTTGAACGGATCACCTACGGTATCTCCTACTACAGCAGCCTTGTGAGTTTCTGAACCCTTTCCGCCGTATACGCCGCCTTCAACATACTTCTTTGCGTTATCCCAGGCACCCCCTGCGTTGGACATCATGATAGCAAGGAGTACGCCGGAAAGAAGAGCGCCTGCGAGCATTCCGCCGAGAGCCTGAGCACCCATAATAAAACCGATAGCAAGAGGAGCAACTACAGCCATAACAGCCGGAGCAACCATTTCCTTAAGTGCAGCACCTGTGGAAATGTCTACGCACTTTGCATAGTCGGGCTTTTGTGTTCCTGCCATGATTCCCGGAAATTCTCTGAACTGACGGCGAACCTCTTCGATCATCTGATTGGCAGCCTTGGAAACAGAACTCATTGTGAATGCAGAGAACATGAATGGAAGCATTGCTCCGATGAATGTTCCTGCGATTACTACAGGATTAAGAAGATCGATATTCTCAAGTTCAACAACCTCTGCATAGGATACAAAGAGTGCAAGTGCCGTAAGGGCAGCAGAGCCGATCGCAAATCCCTTGCCGATAGCTGCCGTTGTATTACCGACAGAATCGAGCGTATCTGTGATCTCACGAACTCCTTCAGGAAGCTCGGACATTTCTGCGATTCCGCCTGCATTGTCGGAAACAGGACCATATGCATCAACAGCGATCGTCATACCTGCTGTGGAGAGCATTCCTACTGCAGAAAGCGCAATACCGTAAACTCCGCCGACCTTGTATGCAACTACGATTCCGATCGCAACGATAATGATCGGAAGTACTGTGGACATCATACCTACTGCAAGGCCGGAAATGATCGTCGTTGCCGCGCCTGTCTGAGACTGTTCGGCAATGTTCTTAACAGACTTGTAATCTGCGGATGTATATACTTCTGTGATCTTTCCGATGAGTGTTCCTACAACAAGACCTGTTACAACTGCAATTGCAGGTGCCATTGTTCCGAAGAACGGATTGGAAAGAACGAATGCAACGACAGCAGCTAAGGCTGCAGAAATGTAAGTCCCCATGTTAAGAGACTTTGCAGGGTTTGAACCTTCCTTACCCTTTACGGAAAGGATACCTACAATGGAAGCAATAATACCAACTGCAGAAACTACAAGCGGGAAGATCGCTCCGTTAAAGCTTCTGCTTGATCCGATCGTCTCAACAAAGCTTGCAGAGAATGCAAGTGTTACGGCAGAAATAATGGAACCGACATAGGATTCAAAAAGGTCGGAACCCATACCTGCGATATCGCCAACGTTGTCGCCTACGTTATCAGCGATAACAGCCGGGTTACGCGGATCATCCTCGGGGATTCCTGCTTCAACCTTACCGACAAGGTCTGCACCTACGTCAGCAGCCTTTGTATAAATACCGCCGCCTACTCTTCCGAAAAGTGCCATTGAGGATGCACCCAGCCCAAAGCCTGTTAAGCATTGCCTTGCAACCTCTGTAGGAAGAACGGCAACGGCTGCGCCTACGCCTAAAAGCCCGAGACCTACTACGCAAAGCCCCATAACGGCACCGGATTTGAATGCAACGCTTAATGCCTTGTTCATTCCGCCGTCCATAGCTGCAGCAGCAGTTCTTACGTTGCCCTTTGTTGCAACCTGCATCCCGAAGTATCCTGCAAGCACTGAGAACAGTGCGCCGACAAGATAAAGAGCTGCGGTCACAGGGCTGATAAAGATGGCAAGCACTACAACGAGAACAACAACAACGATAATCATTGTCTTGTATTCTCTCTTGAGGAATGCCATAGCTCCTTCGTGGATGTAGCCGGAGATCTCGGTCATTCTTTCGTTACCTGTGCTCTGGTTTCCGATCCACTTAGCAAGGAATAATGCTACAAGCAGGGCAACAATGCCGACTGCAGGAGCAATCCATACTAAACCACTCATGAAATTTTCCTCCAAAAATATATCTGTTATTTACTGAATAACAACAAGCACCAGCACGAGTATTGCAAATACTACGGAACCGATGATAGTTACCTTGTTCAATAAAGCTTCATAACCCTTAGCCTTTCTGGATGCAGCCATGCTCATTCCGCCAAGTGCAGAAGCACCGTCTCCGTTATCAGACTGAAGCATAACTGCTACTGTGATAAGCAACGATACGAGACCTAAAATTACCATAAGTACTGTGTTCATAATAATTGTACCTCCATTAAAAGTGACCTGAATATTTTAGCATTATACATATATATATTCAAGCACTTTATTTTAAATTATAGAATGCAGACAGTCCTGCATACTGTGCAGAATCACCTAAAATGTCTTCAATACGGAGAAGCTGGTTATATTTGGAAATTCTGTCGGTTCTGGACAGGGAACCGGTCTTGATCTGACCTGCATTAGCTGCAACTACGATATCAGCAATGGTCGTATCCTCTGTTTCGCCGGACCTGTGGGAAACAACTGCCGTATAACCTGCTCTTTTTGCCATTTCAATGGCATCGAAGGTTTCTGTAAGTGTACCGATCTGGTTAACCTTGACTAAAATGGAGTTTGTAACGCCCTTTCTGATTCCCTCTTCAAGTCTCTTTGTATTTGTAACAAAAAGGTCATCTCCGACAAGCTGGATCTTCTTTCCGAGGGCCTTTGTCAGCTTCTTCCAGCCTGTCCAGTCATCCTCCGCCATACCATCCTCAATCGTAAGGATCGGATACTTTTCAACAAGCTCCCTGTAGTAAGCAACCATTTCGTCATCAGTCTTCTTTACGCCCTCGCCCTTCATGTTGTAAATCTTTGTCTCTTCGTCGTACATTTCGGAAGCCGCAACGTCAAGTCCGATGAAAATATCTTCGCCCGGCTTATATCCTGCCTTTTTGATCGCCTCGACGATAAGGTCGATCGCCTGTGTGTTTTTCTTAAGATTCGGAGCAAAACCGCCTTCATCGCCAACAGCTGTGTTATATCCCTTAGAGTTTAAAAGGGCTTTAAGCGCATGGAATGTTTCAGCACCCATACGAAGTGCTTCGTGAAAAGAATCCGCACCTGCGGGAATAATCATGAATTCCTGAATATCCAGAGAGTTATTTGCATGCTCTCCGCCGTTCATGATGTTCATCATCGGCGTTGGGAGAACCTTTGCATTGATCCCGCCGAGATATTGGAAAAGAGGAAGTCCAAGGTCTTCAGCTGCAGCTCTTGCCGCTGCCATTGATACGCCGAGGATCGCATTTGCACCGAGTTTTCCCTTGTTTTCTGTTCCGTCAAGCTCGCAAAGAGTTGCATCAAGTCCCGGCTGATCGCACGGATCAAGTCCGATAAGCTGCGGAGCAATGATCTCATTTACATTATCAACTGCAGTAAGAACTCCCTTACCGCCGTATCTTTTCTTATCTCCGTCTCTGAGTTCGACTGCTTCGTGTACACCCGTGGATGCTCCGGACGGGACGATCGCTCTTCCCATAACTCCGTTATCGAGCCATACCTCAACCTCTATCGTCGGGTTTCCTCTTGAATCAAGGACCTCGCGTGCATATACATCATCAATTACAGACATTTTCTTTTCCTCCTAAAAATTTACTATATCCATAAAATCGACCGGTTTTAAGCTGGCTCCGCCAACCAGGGCACCGTCTATATCTTCCATATTCATCAATTCGCTTGCATTTGCAGGCTTAACCGATCCGCCGTATTGAATCACTATCTCTTCGGAAATATCAACTCCGTAAAGCTTCTTTAAAGTTCTTCTGATGAATGCGCACATCTGCTGCGCCTGCTTTGGACTTGCAGTTTTTCCCGTACCGATTGCCCAGATGGGTTCATAGGCAACGGTGATCTTCTTTGCATCCCCGGCGCTTACTCCCTTAAAGTCTGAAATAATCTGCCTTGCAACAAATTCATTCTGTTTTCCTTCTTCTCTGGTCTTAAGAGCTTCTCCAACACAGAGAATCGGAAGTATTCCCTCTGCAAGAGCTTTCTTTATTTTCTTGTTAACTGTTGCATCTGTTTCTTTAAAATACTGACGTCTTTCGGAATGCCCTATAATACAGTAGTCAACCCCGATTTCTTTCAGCATCTTTGCACTGATCTCTCCTGTGAAAGCACCCTGATCCTCCCAGTGCATATTCTGAGCCGCAAGACCGATACCGCTTCCTTTAAATGCCGTCTTTAAAGCCGTAAGATCGGTAAAAGGTGCCGCGATTGCTACCTTGACATCAGAAGGATGATAGAGCTTAACAAATTCTTTTGCAAAAGCCTTTGCTTCTTTTGCAGTTTTGAACATTTTCCAGTTTCCTGCTATAAACGGTTTTCTCATACTAATCTCCATTCCGCCGCCAAGCGGCGGCACAAATAGTAATTAAAGTATTTCACAAACCTTCTCGTTGTCTTAAAATAGTAAGCAAGAAGCTACACTACAAAGCACGGGAGGAGGAGTTGTAAAATCTTTCTCTG
>JAZLHU010000055.1:0-16885 GCA_045616985.1 Anaerovoracaceae bacterium | reverse complement strand
GTATTTTAAAGAGCATGCCCATCCGGCTGAGATCCGGACAATCCATTTTCGCATTTAATTCTTTAAAAACGCTAATTGCAACAGTGTGTGAAGCCGAATTTTCACGACTTCACACACTACCTTTTTATTTAGTTTGACCCCAGTTCCGAACCCCAGTTTATGTCGGAATTTGGTTCTGAGACCCCAGTTGCCGACCCCTGTTTAGGTCGGGGATACCCCAGTTAAAGTCGGATACCTGTTTTTTTGTGGATTGTGTTATTGATATGTCTGAAACAGTCCACCGTTTTAGACCACCATTAACTTTAGATACCCGGTTAATTACCAGGCAAACGCATTATTCAATATGCATTAGTCAGTCCTTTTCCGTAAGAGCGGTCTGGCAGAAGCGCTGCACCATTGCCGCAGCCTCTGCTCTTGTGGCTTTGCCCTGCGGGTCAAAGACCTTGCCGTCCTTACCGTTTACAATGCCCTTCATGCTGCACCAGTGGACTGCTTCGTCCGCCCAGGAGCTGATGCCTGTGCGGTCGGCAAAGTCGAGCAGGAACATCCACGAGCCTGTGAAGCCCTGTCCCTTAAGCTTTGCATAGTTGTACAGAATTGTCGCAAGCTGCTCGCGTGTCACGTCGTCGTCCGGGCCGAAGGAATCTGCGCTGTAGCCACCTGCCACACCGGTGGACTGTGCCCAGCGGATGGCTTCTGTGTACCACTTGCCGGCTGCAACATCCTTGAAGGTCATGGCATAGTTTACAACAGGCTCATCCTCCATTCGCCACAGCATCGTGACGATCATGCCGCGGGAGAGTGTGCCGGACGGCGCGAACTTGTCATCCGCAACGCCGTTCATCAGGCCGTTCTCCACGCAGAAGTGTACGCCGTCGTGATACCATGCAGTTGTATCTGCATCGGTGAACTTTGCATAAACGCAGGTCTCATCCTGAGGGCAGGCTTTCTCGTTATACGCAACAACGTAGTTTGAAAAATGGCTGATCTCAAATACAAATGCCTTTAAGTCTGTATCATATACTGCGTTCAGCTTTTCAAGCGTGCCGTTTTCGGCTGCATAGAATACGCTGTAGTTTTCAGCTTTTCTGTTATTCTTGATTTCGTAAGGAAGAACTACCTTTGCCTTGCCGCCTCTAAAGCCGCCGTTTGCTTCCGTGCAAAGTCTGCTTCCGCCGCTTGCAAGGTGTGCATCAATGATTAATGCTGTATCGAGCTTTCCTACGGCTTGCTTCTGAGCGGCATTAAGTGATGTTTCCTTAATATCATCTACAACAAGCTCTATATTGCTTCCTTTTGCTTGATCAACAATTTCTTCTGTTGCTGTCTTGTCAAATTCAACTGCGCCTGCAGGAAGCTTAACGCTGAGAGCATTCTTTTCTGCGATCTTTTCTACCGTTTCCGTCGGAAGCTTTGCTGTATCAACGTTCTTTCCTGCGCCCGAAAGGTCTATGCTTACGCTTTCGCCATCCGTCACTTTAGCAAGGTCGGCATCACTGATCTTCTTTACAGTTGCCGTGCTTCCGCTTACGCTTGCGGAAACGTTTACACTGTTTTTATCGCCGCTTACGGGAACTGTTACGGTTGATGAGCTGCTTCCGCCATCGTAGGAGGGAGCAGGCGCAGGAGCAGGCTTAACCTTAAGGACAAGCTGATTGCCTTCGCTAACAACTTCGTATGCAGAATTATCGGAAACAAAGTATGCTGTGTCACATGTCTCACCGTTCGTTGTAATTGCAACAGGCGATGCTGAAGTCGGAGCAGTTCTTGTTGTTACGCCGATAAGCATATCGGAAGGAGCCGGATCGCTGCCGAGAGCAACGGTCTTGTTGTTGTTCAAAAGGAGGTTGCTTGCAGTGCCGTCAGAAAGCGCATTTCCTGTGATCTTCGCTGTGCCGCCAAGGGTGAGGGTATCACCTACGAAATACACCCCTCCGCAGCCGGGCGCCTTGTTGCCGGTGATTTCGCCTCCGGTCATAGTAAAGGTACTATTCATAATATTAACGCCGCCGACAATATTGCCTTCGTTGTTGTCGATACTGCCGCCGGACATGGTGAAATCGCCGTAGTTGACTACTACGCCGCCAGTCTGTCCTTTAGTGTTGTTGCACGTGATCCGGCTGTTGCCGGACATGGTAAACGTGCCATTATTGCTATCTGTAACTCTTCCGACATAAACGCCCGGTGCACCGGAGTTGCCGGCCACCATACTGTTGCCGTACATGTTAAACGTACCGCTTTCTACACATACGCCGCTGCCATTCCGTCCCTTGTTGCCAACTACATTACCGCCGTACATATTGAGTGTACTGCCATTGCCTTTAACGAACACGCCGCCGCCAAGGTCACTGTTGTTACCGCCGGTTATTACGCCGCCGTAAATGACTTCTGTGCCATCAGACTCATCCCATACCCACAAGTCATCGGCATTTTTACTAAATTTATGTAAAATACTCGGGCTGCTATCCTTGAGAGCCAAAGCGCCGCTACTGACAGTAATAGCACAGCTGCTTGTAAAACCTGCCTGAAGAACCTTGCCGTTCAAATCAAGCGTGATGTTTTCTTCAACAGTTATGCCTGCTGTTGTGCAGTCTGCAATAAGACGGATTTCCTCGTTTTCATCTGCTGCGCCGAATGCATTATCAACGGTGCTGTACACATTTCCGGTTGTAATCTTCTGAGCAACGTTTTCTCCGACCTCCGCAAGCTTTAATTTGGAGCCGTCAGCCGCTACATAATAGCTGTCATTATCAGAAGTGAAGTACCGGATATATTCCGAAGCATTATCTGAAGTGAAATTACCTGAAGCCTGCATTGTTATGCCGATGAGCATACCGTCTGCAGGAGCGGAATCGGCGCTGATGGTGATGGTATTGCCGTCGGGCAGATACAGATTGCTTGCGGTCCTGCTTTCACCCGTGCCTTCGCAGTTGCCGGCGATCTTCGCCGTGCCGCCGAGGGTGACGGTGCCGCTTTGATAGTACACACCGCCGCCGTTATTGCTGCATGTGTTGTCAATGATTTCTCCGCCGGTCATGGTGAACGTGCCATTGTAATCACATACACCGCCGCCGAAACTGTCTGCGGTGTTTTCCGTAATGCTTCCGCCGTACATATTAAATGTGCCGGCATTGACAGTCACACCTCCGCCAGCGATTGCGGTGTTTCCTTTTATGCTTCCGCCGTACATATTAAACGTGCCGTAAGTAACAAAGGCTCCGCCGCCACTGTTGCTTGCCTGTGTGCCTGTGATATTTCCGCCGTACATATTGAACGTGCCGCCCGACATAACTGTGCTACCATAGACCTCTACACCGCCGAGGATGTAACCGCCGGCAAGAGAGTATTCACTTGTTCCGTCTTCCTTCGGCACCCAGAGTCCGGTATCATCTTTGTCAAAATAATGCCTGTCCTCTTTACAGTCGTAAAGATTAAGAATCGCACCGTTGCTGATTTCAATGGCTCTATCAGCGCTTGACTTGATCACATGTCCGTTCAGGCAGAGGTTTACTGCCGAATCGCTTACGGGAACATTCCATGTTGAAGCTATTGCCACATCAGTAGTCAGAAAATAGCTTCCTGCTTCTGTCGGAAGACTGTCGTTATCTCCCCACGATATAAAATCTATACCGTCATGCTTATGAACGCCGACAATCTTGTCTTGATACGCCGGCAAGGCAGCCTTATATTCATTTTCCGATTCTGCCGGAACAAATATCGTCTCAAGCTTGATGCAGCTTTGGAAAATATCGCTGCCCATCGTCGGAGGGGCAGATGACTTAAAAGTAACTGTTTCAAGGCCGGTGTTACCGCTAAAAGCGTAATTCCCGATAGAGCTGACACTTGCAGGAATCGTTATAGCAGAAATACTGCTGCAGTTGGTAAATGCAGAGTTGCCGATTTCAAGCAATCCCTCCGGCAGCGTAACAGCCGAAAGACTGCTGCAGTACTCAAACGCCCTTCCGCAGATCTTCTTTACAGTTGATGGGATATCATAAGAATCACCATCTTTTTTACCCGGATACTTTATGAGTTCGGTTTTGTTTTTATTAAACAACACATCGCCCTCAGCGCAGAAATACTGATTGTCCGGATCAACAGTAATGCTCTGCAGCTCTGTGCAGTTATAAAACGGCTCGGAAGCAAAGGATTCTACGCTTGCCGGAACGCTTACAGATGTCAGTTTTTCGGAGGATCTGAATGCCATTTTGTTGACATCGGTAACAGTATCCGGAATAGAATAACTGCCTTCATTTCCCTTTGGACAGAGCAGAAGCTCGGTCTGAGCTTTATTAAATAATGCACCGTCTGTACTTGAATAATTTGCGTTCTCCCCGGCAACACTTATTTCCGTAAGAGCACTGCAGTACTCAAAGTCTTCAACGGGTATATACTCTATACTTGCAGGGATGGTCAGTTTTGGGATATTAGAATGGTATGAGAAAGCCTTATCCCCGATTTTCGTAACATCATCAGGAACAGTATATTCGTCATGTCTTCCGTACGGATATGTTACAAGTGTGGTTTTATCCTTGCTGAACAGTACCCCGTCAATGTCTGTATAAGTTTCGTTTTGTTCATCAACGTTGAATGTAGTAAAATTGCTGGAATCGGAAAATGCACTCGAGTTAATGCTTATAACTGTTCTCGGGATATAAATACTTGACAATCCTGTATGCCCTAATGCATTGCGTTCTATTGTCTGTAACTGTAACGCTTCCGGCAGCACCAAAGATGTAAGATTGCTGCAATTATAAAAAGCATTGGCGGACAGATTCTTTGTGATATTACCATCTTCTAAATAGACGATTTTAGTAAGACTTGTCCATTCATCAAAAATGCCCTCATTAATTTGGGAGATGCCCTGCCCTATTTCCAGTATGGATATTGAATTCATTTGATCATATCATGGCATTTCTGTTTTCCCCATTCCTCCCCAAGATGTGTATCCAAGAGCTTGTGGGTTGGAATTACCGGATTCAATATGAAGCGTACCACCGGTAATATATGCCTTTACACAAAACAGGGGCTGATCAACAATCCACGGATCATCTTCTGTGCCGCTGCCTGTATAGTAATCCGCAAATGCCATTGCAGGCATAAGCGAAAGAACCATTGCCGCAGCAATCAAAAAACTTATAAGCTTTCTTTTCATCTTTTATTTGTCTCTCCTTTCAATGTATGATATATAGCATAAACGCAATAACAGAACAAGCAGCCGTACCTGCATTTGCGGACAGAAAAATGTATTAAAAATTATTTAATCAGTGAAATGGTTTATTTGCTTATGCCGGGAGCTTCCTCCTCAACGCCATCGCGCGGTGCGCGAGCCATTGCAACGATTTCGGTTTCGCCTTCGACTCTCATTATGCGAACGCCCTGCGTTGTTCTGCCGAGTCTTGCAACATCGGATGCCTTGATGCGGATGATGATGCCGTCTGAATTGATGAGGAATACCTCATCGTCATCGCAAACGATCTTTGCGCCGATAAGCTCTCCGGTCTTATCAAACTTGGATTTATCGTAGGTAAGAAGACCCTTGCCGCCGCGAGCCTGGATCTTGTATTCCTTAACGGGAGTGCGCTTGCCGTAGCCGTTCTTGGTAACGACAAGAAGCTCTTCTTTCTTTTCCGCAAGCTCCATGGAAACGACTTCGTCGTTTTTTCCGAGGTCTATTGCATGAACACCGCCTGCGGCTCTTCCCATCGGACGCACATCCTCCTCGCTGAAGCAAATGCATTTGCCCTGCTTTGTGATGATGATTACATTGGATGTGCCTGTGGTCTGGGCAATGCTTACAAGCTCATCGCCCTCTTTAAGCTTGATTGCAATAAGACCTGTCTTGCGGTTTGTAATGTATTCGGAAACGGACGTCTTCTTGATGATACCGTTCTTTGTGCATGCAATAAGGTAGCGGCTTTCGTCGATCTTATCAACCGGCATTACTGCGGCAATTCTTTCGTGCTGCATCATGCTCAGGAAATTGATTGCAGGAATACCCTTTCCGGTCCTTGCGCCCTCCGGAATTTCGTAAGCTCTGAGCATAAATGCTCTTCCGAGTGACGTAAAGAATATAAGATTATCGTGAGTTGAACAGCTTACCAGATGACGAACGAAATCGTTCTCTCTGGTTGCAAGACCCGTAACGCCCTTGCCGCCGCGCTTTTGCGTTCTGTACGTATCTGCCGTTACTCTCTTGATGTAGCCGAGGTGGGAAATCGTAACAACAACATCCTCTTCTTCAATAAGCTCGGACTCATCGACCTCGCCCTGGTCTGCAATGATTTCCGTCTTGCGCTTGTCTCCCCACTTCTGCCTGATTTCAGTAAGCTCGTCCTTTACAACGCCCATAAGCTTTACATCGTCGGCAAGAAGCTCGTTATAATACTTGATCTTCCTTTGCAGCTCTTCGTATTCCGCTTCTATTTTATCTCTTTCAAGACCCTGCAGCCTTTTGAGCTGCATCTCAAGAATTGCCTGAGCCTGTCTTTCGGACAGACCGAATTTTTTCATCAGCTGTTCCTTTGCATCGTCGTAAGCTTCTCTGATGGTTTTGATTATCGCATCGATATTATCAAGCGCAATGCGGTAGCCCTCTAAGATATGCGCTCTTGCCTGCGCCTTTGCAAGGTCGAAGCTTGTGCGGCGTGTAAGAACTTCTCTCTGATGCTTAATGTATTCTTCAAGGATCTGCTTAAGCGTAAGCACTCTTGGTCTTCCGTTTACGAGAGCAATCATAATAATGCTGACATTGCTCTCAAGCTCTGTGTGCTTGTAGAGGCGGTTGAGCATTACGTTTGGATTTGCATCCTTTTTAAGTTCGATAACAACACGGACCTCGCCCTTGGAGGACTCGTCTCTGATGTCTCTTATCCCTTCAAGCTTCTTGTCGCGAACAAGCTCTGCGATGTGCTGGATCATAACGGCCTTGTTTACCTGATAAGGAATTTCGGTAACAACAATGGATGTCGTGCCGCGCGCGCCTTCTTCAAAGTTGGCCTTGGCTCTTACTCTTACCTTGCCCTGGCCTGTCTTGTAAGCCTCCTTAATGGAAGACTTTCCGACGATGATGGCACCCGTCGGAAAATCAGGTCCCTTGATGCACTTGATAAGCTCGTCGTCCGGCAGATTAGGATCGTCTATAAGCTTTATCGTTCCGTTGATAACTTCTGACAGATTGTGCGGCGGAATGGAGGTTGCCATACCGACCGCAATACCGTTGGAACCGTTGACAAGAAGATTCGGATATCTTGAAGGAAGTACCACGGGTTCTGTTTCTTCGCCGTCGTAGTTTGGAATAAAATCTACTGTGTCCTTGTCGATATCGCGGAGCATCTCCAGTGCAAACGGGGCCATTCTTGCTTCTGTGTAACGGGAAGCGGCAGCGCCGTCGCCGTCCATGGAGCCGAAATTTCCGTGGCCGTCAACAAGCGGATATCTCATGTTCCAATACTGAGCAAGACGAACCATTGCATCGTAAATGGAGGAATCGCCGTGCGGGTGATATTTACCCATTACTTCGCCGACAATTCTTGCCGACTTTTTGTATGGCTTATCAGGTGTATTCCCCAGAGCATCCATTCCGTAGAGTATTCTTCTGTGAACAGGCTTTAAGCCGTCTCTTACATCGGGCAGCGCACGGGCAACGATTACCGACATCGAGTAGTCGATGTAGGACTTTTTCATTTCGTCGTATATTTCGTGCTGAACTAATTTTCTGTCATTGATCAAATCCATTTTAGCCCCTCCCCTCAGAAGTCAAGCTCAGCGTACTGAGCGTTTTCTTCAATAAACTGCTTTCTTGGGGGAACCTTGTCGCCCATAAGTGTTGTAAATATCTGATCGGCTCTTGCCATATCGTCTATTGTGATCTGTACAAGGGTTCTTGTTTCCGGATTCATGGTTGTATCCCAAAGCTGCTGGGCATCCATTTCACCAAGACCTTTATATCTTTGAATATCGATCTTTTTGCCCGGGTATTTTTGTGCCATATCGGCAAGTGTCTTTTCCTGCTCCGCATCGGAATACGTATATCTCATATCCTTGCCCACCGTACATCTGAAAAGCGGCGGCTGAGCAGCGTAAACATAACCGTCTTCGATAAGCTGCGGCATGTGGCGGAACAAAAGCGTAAGCATCAGTGTTCTGATATGAGCTCCGTCTACGTCGGCATCGCTCATGATGATGATTTTGTGATATCTTAATTTTTCAACGTTGAATTCTGTTCCGATACCGCAGCCGAATGCCGTGATCATATCCTTGATGGTGTCTGATGCAAGCATTCTGTCAAGGCGGGCTTTTTCAACGTTAAGGATTTTTCCGCGAAGCGGCAGGATGGCCTGAGTCTTTCTGTCTCTTCCCTCCTTTGCGGAGCCGCCTGCAGAGTCTCCCTCTACGATAAATATTTCGGAAAGCTTGGGATCCTTTTCCGAGCAGTCAGCAAGCTTGCCCGGAAGTGCTGTGGAATCTAAAGCGGTTTTTCTTCTTGCAAGCTCTCTTGCTTTTTTGGCAGCCTCTCTTGCACGGCGCGCCTTGATGCACTTATCAACGATAACCTTTGCCTGGCTTGGGTTTTCTTCAAGAAAAGCCATAAGGTCGTCTTTTGTAACCTGATCTACCAGTGTTCTCATATCGGCATTGCCGAGCTTGGTCTTGGTCTGACCCTCAAACTGAGGCTCGGTAAGCTTTACGGATACGATGGCGGTAAGACCTTCTCTTATGTCGTCGCCGTCAAGGTCATCTTCTTTTTCTTTAAGGATCTTTGCTCTTCTTGAGTAATCGTTGAATACCTTTGTAAGAGCTGCCTTAAAACCGACGAGGTGCGAACCGCCTTCAACGGTGTTGATATTGTTTGCATAGGAAAGGATGGTTTCGGAGTAGGAGTCGGTCCACTGCAGTGCAATTTCAACCTCTCTGTCCTTTTTCTGTGCTTCGTAATAAATAATGGTAGGATGAATCGGAGTTTTATGTCTGTTCTGGAACTCTACGTATTCTTTAATACCACCCTCGTAGTGGTAGCTTTCCTTCTTCTTTTTTCCCTCGCGCTGATCCTCTAAGGTGATTTTTATGCCTTTATTGAGGAATGCCATTTCACGAAGTCTGTTTTCCAGGGTATCAAAGCTGTAAACGGTTTCATCAAAAATCTCTGCATCCGGCTTAAAAACGGTATGGCAGCCTGTTTTATTACCACATTCGCCGACAACGGTTACTTCCGAAGTTTTTTTGCCTCTTGAGTAGGTTTGGCGATAAATTTTTCCGTCTCTTAAGCTTTCTACCGTCATTTCTTCGGACAAAGCGTTAACTACCGAAGCACCTACACCGTGAAGACCGCCGGATACCTTGTATCCGCCTTCTCCGAACTTGCCGCCTGCGTGAAGTACTGTCATAATTACCTCCATAGCTGGAACGTGCATCTTGGGATGCTCGTCGACCGGCATACCTCTGCCGTCGTCTGTAACCTCAATGGAGTTGTCCGGTTTAATAACCACATTGATATTGCGGCAGTAGCCTGCCAGAGCTTCGTCTACGGAATTGTCCACTATCTCGTATACAAGATGATGAAGCCCTCTTGCGGACGTAGTTCCGATGTACATACCGGGGCGCTTTCTTACCGGCTCCAGACCTTCCAGGACCTGAATTTGCTCCGCATTGTAATCATTTTCCTGTTTTTTTATTTCTTCTGCTGACATTTATATCCTCCATACCCTGTAATGTCGGGCTTTTTACGGAATTCTTAACTAACAGATTATAGCAATTTTGAGGCAAAAAATCAAGGAAATAAGCGAAATTTTCAGGGCAAAACGCAAAAAACGGCGAAATTTCTTCTTTTGCTCTGAAATTGACGATTTTTTGCAA
This sequence comes from Anaerovoracaceae bacterium, assembly GCA_045616985.1. Classification (GTDB taxonomy): domain Bacteria; phylum Bacillota; class Clostridia; order Peptostreptococcales; family Anaerovoracaceae; genus RUG13409. The sequence goes on along the minus strand of JAZLHU010000055.1, from coordinate 7,030 downwards.
ATACACAAGAACTTGTGGTTGTTTGAAAAGTGCAATACTTTATCCACCGATTGTGGAAAACATGTGGAAATACTAATTTTTACGCTTTTTAAGAGTTTTTCACCTGTGGAAAACTCTTTATGGTATAATCATGGTCCACACTAAAAACGAAGGAAAAACCATGACTAAGACCGAACTGAAAAATAAGTGGACCGATGTCCTCAAAAAACTTGAGGATTCAATGGAAACCCTGCAGATAAACACCTTTATCAAACCGCTTGCTCCATGTAAGCTGAGCGAGAAAGAGCAAAAGCTCTATCTTCTGGACGACGACCCAAGCGGCGTGCGCAGAAGTGCGGCTTTAAGATACATGGAAAAGGTGCAGCTTGCCGTTGCAGCGATTTTCGGAAAGCCCTACGATGTTGAAATTGTAACCAAAGAGCCTAATCTGATCGAAGACGACGATGCAGGAGAAGTATTCCCTGAAATAGACACTTTGGATCCTAAATATACGTTTGAAACCTTTGTGGACGGCCCGAACAACCAGCTTGCTCTGGCTGCAGCTCTGTCCGTTGCCGAAAAATTCGATAAGGGATACAATCCTTTGTTTATTTACGGCGGCTCCGGACTCGGAAAAACTCACCTTATGCATGCCATCGGACATTATGTAAGAGAGCATAAGCCAAGAAAAAAGGTTCTCTATGTCCCTGCCGAGACCTTTGTAAGCGAATTGGTTGAGGCAATCAGAAATCAAACGACCCAAAAATTTAAAAATAAATACAGGTCTGTGGATTATCTCCTTTTTGATGACGTCCAGTTCATCATCAAAAAGGGAAATGCCGTTGAAGAGGAGCTTTTCAATACCTTTGAGGCTCTCGACAATGCAAATAAACAGATAGTTTTCACCTCGGACAGACCGCCGAGAGAGCTCGGAGATCTTCCGGAACGGCTCGTTACCCGTTTTTCCAAAGGAATTGCTATTGACATCCAGCCGCCTGAATATGAAACGAGAATGGCAATCTTAAAAAACAAAGCTATTTTAGAGGGCCTTGACGTCAATCAGCAAAACCTGATGGAATCCCTTGATATTATTGCCCAGTCGCTTTCCGGGAATATCCGTGAAATTGAAGGCGCATTCAACAGGGTACTGTTCAGTGTAACACACAGCAGTGTGGAGTTTTCTGTACAGCTTACCAAAAAAGTGCTATCGGAGATTTTTAATGTAAAGGAAAAGGAAATAACCCCGACCCTGATTAAAAAAGCGGTTGCAAAATACTACGATATCAAGGTTTCCGACCTTGAATCAAAAAGCAGGTCTCAAAGCTTTGTTTACCCGAGGCAAATCGCCATTTATCTGATCCGCCAGAATTGTCAGAATTATTCATTTCCGATGATAGGAAAAGAATTCGGCGGAAAGGATCATACAACGATAATGCACTCTTATGAAAAAATAGAAAAAGAAATAAGAATCATGCCGGATACAAAAAAAACCGTTGAATCCATTCAATCTCAACTGGAAGAATAATTTGTCCACAGAGTGTGAAAAGAAAAATATGCTTTTCCACAGGTTTTAAAATCCTAAATCTGTTGAAATTTTAAGGATTTTAATACTTTTCCACTTTTCCGCAGGTACAACAGCATCAGCACCAACAAAATTTATTAAATAAAGAAAGAGGTTTTTCAAAAATGAAATTTATTTGCTCACAAGCTGCACTTTCAAAAGCATTAAATACGGTAAGTAGAGCAGTTTCAGTAAGAACTACTATTCCTGTTTTGAAAGGAGTTCTTTTAACTGTTAAAGGGAACAGACTTACTTTATCTGCATCCGACCTTGATATGAGTATTGAAACATCCGTTGATATTCAATCCGGAGAAGAAGGCACAGGTGTGGTTTCAGCTAAACTTTTCGGAGAAATCGTAAGAAAGCTTCCGAATGCACTTCTTTCTGCAGAGCTTAAATCCGATAATAAGTTTTATATTAATTGTCTTGGATCTGATTTTAATATTGTAAGCCTGCCTGCCGAAGAATTTCCCGTAATTAAAGGAATAGATTCAAAGGATTTTTTTGATATTAAGAAAAAAGACTTTGTTGAATTGATAAATAAGGTGATTTTTGCAGCAAGCATTGATGAGAAAAAAGGTATTTTAACCGGAGCGCTTTTAAACTTTTCAGATAAAGGACTTGAAATGGTTGCTTTAGACGGATTCAGAATGGCAGTTGCACAATCCGAAATCAAAATAGATAAAGAAAAGAAAATTGTTATACCTGCAAGGATACTTTCGGAAATAAATAAGATTTTAAAAGAGGATGAAGGGTCGGATACTTTAAGCTTATTGATTGATGAAAAGAAGGTTGAAGTATTGACTGAAGAAACAAGAATTGTTGTAAGGCTTTTAGAAGGAGAATTTATTAAATATAAAGATATTATTCCGGCTTCTTATAAAACAAGAATTGTTGTTTCAAAAGAAGAAATGCTGTCAGGAATTGAAAGAGCAAGTCTTCTTGCGAAAGAAGGTAAAAATAATTTAATAAAAATTACTGTTGAGGACGGAAACGTTGACATTACTTCAAGATCAGAGGAAGGAAACGTAAATGAACATTTAAGTGCTGAAACAAGCGGAGATAATATTGTTATAGGCTTTAATTCAAAATATTTAATTGACGTTTTAAAAGTAATAACAGATGATGAAATTGCATTTGAAATGGGAACAAGCATAAGCTCTTGTATTATTAAGCCTGTAGACGGAGATGCTTATACATACCTTGTTTTACCTGTAAGAATTACAGCAGCTTAATGTATTTTAAAAAAATAAAAATAAATAATTTCAGAAATTATAAAGAGCTTGATTTAGAATTTGATAAAAAATTAAATTTAATAACAGGTCATAATGCTCAGGGTAAAACAAATTTAATTGAAAGCTTGTTTATAATGGGTCTTGGAAAATCTTTCAGGACTAATAAAGATCAGGAAATGATAGCCTTCGGAGAAAAAAATTCGAAGGTTATTTCTGTTGTATGCGATGAAAAATACAATAAAGAAACAGAGATAGAAATAATATATCGGAACGAAGGAAAAATATTAAAAGTAAACGGAGTAAAATTAGAAAGAACAGCCGATCTTTTGGAAAATGTTTATATCGTTATATTTTCACCTGATGATTTAAAAATTGTAAAAGAGGGTCCGGATAACAGAAGAAAATTTTTAGACAGGGAGCTTTGTCAGATAAAACCTGTTTATTATTCGGATCTCGGAAATTATAAGAAGGTTTTAAGACAAAGAAATCAATTATTAAGAGATAAAATACAGGATAAAAATTTATTTGATGTATTTAACGAATCACTTGCTGATTACGGAACAAGAATAGTAAAAGAAAGAATTGAATTTACAAAAAGACTTCAGGCAATCAGCTCTGATATTCATAATAAAATTTCAAGCGGAAAGGAAAAGCTTGAAATATTTTATGAAACAGGTGTAACTGATAAAGAAACTTTTATTAAGTATTTAAACAAGGATTTTGAACATGATATGTATAAGGGTCATACGAGTTTTGGACCTCATAAGGACGACCTTTGTATAGAAATAAACGGAAGTGATATAAGAAGCTTCGGAAGCCAGGGTCAGCAAAGAACTGCAGCACTTTCCATGAAATTAGCGGAAATAGGTTTAATAAAACAGGAAACCGGCGAAAATGCAGTGCTTTTACTTGATGATGTGCTGTCAGAGCTGGATAAAACCAGACAGCAATATCTTATTGAAGCCATGAAGGATGTTCAGGTATTTATTACGGCAACTGAAATTGACGAGGAGCTTAAGAAAAAGCTTCCAAAGGGCAACACATATAAAGTTGACAACGGTATTGTCAACCTATATAATATTTAGGCTATTCTCATAATAGGGGGAGTGGCGCTTTGACATCTGATGAAAGGAGGAAAAAATCATGGCAAAGGGAGTTATGACATACCAGCCGAAGAAGGGACAAAGAGCCAAGGAACACGGTTTCCGTAAGAGAATGTCCACAAAGAACGGCAGAAATGTCCTCAAAAGAAGAAGACTCAGAGGAAGAAAGAGACTCAGCGCATAATGAAAAGAGAAGACATCCTGAGAAATAAATCTGATTTTGACAGATTAAAGAATAAAGGAAGGTCTTATCCGGGCAAACATATAGTTTTAGTATGCCTGAAAAACGAGTTTGAGTTTAACAGAAAGGCCTTTTTAGCAAGTAAGAAGGTCGGAAACAGTGTGGTTCGTCACAGAGCCGCAAGGCTGATGAGGGAAGCCCTTCGTCAGATAGAAAAGGAACAAATTATACCGCAAGGGTACGATCTTTTGTTCATAGCCAGAAATACAATTTCGGATTCAAAATGTGCGGATGTGAAAAAATCAATTGAAGCCGCAATGAAGAGGGCAAAGTTTATTTCATAATGAAATATGTTCTTGTATTTTTTATAGATATTTACCGTATGTACATATCTCCGAGGTTTCCGAGCACATGCAGGTATGTTCCTACATGCTCGCAGTATACCAGGGAGGCTGTCTTAAAGTACGGAGCCCTTAAAGGAACCTGGCTGGGTATCAAAAGAATATCAAGGTGTCATCCGGGTCATCCCGGAGGATACGATCCGGTACCATAACAAATTGGAGAGAAAATGAACGCAATTTTAGGTTTTCTTGCCAGGATAATCGGATATCCGATGACGTGGATCTATGATCTCACGGGAAATTATGCAGTATCCATTATCTTGCTGACTATTGTAATCAGAGGCTTGATGATTCCACTGTACTTCAAGCAGATTGAACAGAGTCAGAAAATGGCTGAAATGCAGACACAGGTTGGAGAAATCAAGCAGCGTTATGCAAGAGATCAGCAGAAGATGAATGAAAAGCTTAATGAGCTTTACGCTCAGAACGGTATCAGCAGCTTTTCAGGCTGCCTGCCGCTCCTTATTCAGTTTCCCATTATCATGGGACTCTACGAGCTTCTGAGAAATCCTCTTGTTCACATGACATCTCCGGCAATGCTTGCAGCAGTTCACGAATCCTTCTTATGGGTTCCTGACCTCAGCCAGCCGGATAGCTGGATACTTCCGATTTTTGCAGGACTTACTACTTTCCTGCAGACCTATTTTTCAACCAAGGGTCAGGACCAGACAGCAGCAGGTGCAATGAAAGGAATGACATATTTCATGCCGCTGATGATCTTCCTTCTGGGCAGATCCTTTGCATCCGGACTTGCACTTTACTGGGTAATAGGTAACCTTGTAATGATTCTTCAGACAGCAATCATGAACAAGATGAAGGCAAAGAAAAAACTGCAGCAGCAGGCACAGGCCGAAATCGAAAAAAGACAGAAACAAGCAAATAAATAAGCTTTGGAGGAGCGAATGAAATATTCGGAAAAGTGGGGCGACAGCATTGAATCAGCTGTTGAGCTTGCCCTTCAGGACCTCAGGCTTACAAGAGAACAGGTCAGAGTTATAGTTTTGGAAGAGCCAAGCAAGGGATTTCTTGGGATCGGCTCCAAGCTCGCAAAGGTCAGAGTAGAGGAATTAGTTCCCGAAAAGACCCGACCTGAAAAAAGCAGAGAGGTCCGGCCAAAGGCAGAGTCCGAAAAGGACGGAGCCATGGCTGATGCCGCAAAGACCGGCGAAAAGAAAAACAAACAAAAGAAAAAGAAACAGAAACAGCAAAACGATAACACGCAAGCAGCAGAAATTGCTTTGGAAAATGACATCGATCTCGTTTCCAAACGCCCTGACAACCTTAAGGAAGAAGAAAAGCACGCTGCAAAGGACTTCCTTACGCAGGTTGCGGCAGACATGGGAATAGAGATTTCGATAAAGGTATTTACAAACGCAGACAGCGTTTATGTGGATATTGACGGAAAGGATACGGGAACGGTTATCGGCAAAAGAGGCGCAACCCTTGATGCCGTTCAGTATCTTACGAGTCTGGTAGTCAACAAGGACGAAGATAAATACATAAGAGTTGTTGTTGATGCAGAAGGATACAGGGCAAAGAGAGAGCTTACTCTTGAAAAGCTTGCTTTAAGACTTGCCGAAAAGGCAGTTAAGACAGGCAAGAATGTGAGACTTGAGCCAATGAATCCTTATGAACGCAAGGTAATCCACACCACACTTCAGGGTGTTCCTACGGTAACAACAAGATCCGAAGGAGATGAGCCGTTCAGAAGAGTAGTAATTCTGCCGGCAAGGCACTAAAACCAAAGAGCTGCATTTTTGCAGCTCTTTTTTACGGCTTTGCTTTTTAGGCAAATTATCTTATGCAAAGTCCGTTAAAGCCTACGGCTCACGGCTTCGGTCTGCTGTTCAGACATCAGTTCGTGTTCCTGCTCGGCCTAATGCTTCGCGAGGCCTCGCTTAACGGAGCCACTCACTGTGTTGAAGAACGCAGCCCTGCAGATGTTCGCCTTAAGGCTTCATCCGGACTTTGCTTTGTAAATTGTGCTTAAGGTAATTTATCTTATGCAAAGTCCTTTAAAGCCTACGGCTCACGGCTTCGGTCTGCTGTTCAGACATCAGTTCGTGTTCCTGCTCGGCCTAATGCTTCGCGAGGCCTCGCTTAACGGAGCTGCTCACTGTGTTGAAGAACGCAGCCCTGCAGATGTTCGCCTTAAGGCTTCATCCGTCTTTGCTTTTAAGACAAATTGCAAAACAAAGATTCGAAGCGAGCCTCTGCAGCCGCCGTTTTTGCAAAATGCGTCTGAAAGCGATCCTTTGCAAAAGCTGTAGACATAAAGGCATTCACTTAAGCTCAGAAAGCGCGAAAGGCATTTGCGAAGACATTTGGGGAAGCCGGTTCTTGGCGACTGGCAAGCAGCAGACGAAGGAGCAAAGAGCAAAGCCGTAGGCTTTGGCGCTTTGAGACTGAAATCTGCGCGAAGACAGAGCTTAGAACCGATGCAGGGGTCCCCAATAGCGGGAGCGCGTCTGAGCAAAAGCCTTGCACGCTTTCTGAGCGTGACATTCTAAAGAGTTATACTGTTTGCAGCAAGGATTGCTGCCAAGCAGTCGCCGTGCATAAGCGTTTTG
>JAZLHU010000054.1:0-32343 GCA_045616985.1 Anaerovoracaceae bacterium | reverse complement strand
CACTTTTCAATAAAAAAGATGACACCCAATCGGATGCCATCTCTTTTTTCTTTGTGATTGAAAGAATTGCGTACCAATTATCGCTTTGAGAACTGACTTGCTCTACGAGCCTTCTTAAGACCCGGCTTCATTCTTTCCTTCATTCTCTGGTCTCTTGTCATGAAGCCTGCTGCCTTGAGTGCAGGTCTGTTAGCAGGATCTGCCATGCAGAGTGCTCTGGAAACGCCATGACGAAGAGCGCCGGACTGTCCTGTTGTACCGCCGCCTCTTACGGTTGCGATAACATCGAACTTTCCTTCTGCTCCTACGAGCTGAAGAGGTCTTTTTACTTCGTTCTTGAGAAGCTCAAGTCCGCCGAAGTATTCGTCCAAAGACTTCTTGTTTACTGTGATATTGCCCTTACCTGGTACAAGACGAACTCTTGCAACGGAGGACTTTCTTCTGCCTGTTCCGGCATACTGCAATTTTGCCATTTAAGTTACCTCCTAATTAAAAGTTCCATACTTCAGGTTTCTGAGCTTCGTGCTTGTGGTTAGCATCAGCATAAACCTTAAGCTTCTTGAACATCTGTCTTCCGAGAGGTCCCTTTGGCATCATGCCCTTAACAGCATGACGGATAACCTGTGTGGAATCCTTTGCCATCTGCTCTTCGAATGTCCATTCTCTGAGTCCGCCCGGGTAACCGGAATGATGCTTGTAGGTTTTCTTTTCTGCCTTCTTACCCGTGAGCTGAATCTTGTCAGAGTTGATTACGATCACATAATCTCCTGTGTCAAGAAACGGTGTGTAAGTCGGCTTCTTTTTCCCTCTGAGAATCATAGCTGCCTCTGTGCAGAGTCTGCCGAGTGTTTTTCCTTCACAATCAAGGATGTACCACTTTCTTTCGATTTCAGAAGGTTTTGCAATGTATGACATTTTTACCTCCTTGCCTACTTGGATGAACGGATCGTTTCATCGTTTTCGGCGCCTACTCTGATGCATGTCTTTCATCATTTTCGGCACTGCTACTGTAATTTGTAACCGCCCCTTACCTGCGCACTGAAAACACTGCGCAAACAAAGTGACGCACCGTATATTGTACGGTGCATCAGCATATATGTCAAGTATTTTCTTATCTATTTCCGGATGACTGCATATTTTACATTTCATCGAGCATGGCAGCCCGTGTATCATGTCTTCCGTGTTCTTCTTCGGAATCAAGCCAGATATCAACAAGCTCAATGGCCTGCTCCTTTGAAAGAACTCTTCCGCCCAAGGATACCATATTGGCATGGTTATGCTTTTTTGCCATCTCAGCCATAAAAGGCGTTACAAGCTCCGCGCATCTGATTCCGTGAACCTTGTTTGCCGCAATGCCGATACCTATTCCCGTTCCGCAGCATACGATCCCGAGAGGAGCCTTTCCTGAAGCGACATACTCTGCACACTTTTTTCCGAATTCAGGATAGTTTACTGATTCAGGACCATTGGTGCCAAGATCAACAAGCTCAAAGCCTCTTTCTTTAAGATGTTCAAGAATAGCTGTCTTGAGCTCAAATCCGCCGTGATCCGATGCGATTGCAATCTTCATTTTTGTCTCCTCTTATACTTCAACTACATGATACCCCGCAGCCTTTAAAGCCCTGTTCATCACAGAAAAACTGATTGATGAATCATCGCAAAGCGCTGCCGCAGCAATATATTTTCTGCTCTCTGCATCAGCCTCTCTAAGCTGTGCAAAAAATGTTTTCGGGTTTATTTCATCTATTACGAAAACATCTTTTCTTCCATGCTCTTTTACAAAATCAAGCATGGCTTTTTTTGTATTTTCCCTGCTGCCCTTAAACAAAATCATTTCCGCCTTCGGAGCGTAGTGCCTGTACTTCATCCCGGGAGCGATCGGATGAAAATCCGGATCATCCTTTGCATTGCCGCTTTCATCGAGTCTTGGTCTCGCAAGAAGGGCCTCATCGTAGATTATTTCAGTATCAAGCACGGCGCTTATCATTTCCGGAGTTATAAGTCCGGGTCTTAAAATAACAGGCTTATCCCCTGACAGATTCAGTACGGTAGATTCTATTCCGCCCTCACAGGGATCTCCGCAGATTATTCCGTCTATCTTTCCGTCGAGATCGTGCTTTACATGAAGCCACGATGTAGGACTCGGTCTGCCGCTTAAATTGGCGGAAGGCCCCGAAACCAAAGTTCCGCTTTCCTTAATAAACTTAAGTGCAGCCTCTGATTTCGGCATTCGGATGGCAACGGTATCAAGACCGCCGGTCGTTTCCTTCGGCAGCGCCGACAGCTTTGGAAGAACCATTGTAAGCGGACCCGGCCAGAATGCATCAGATAGCTTTTTTATCTTTTTTCCAAGCTCGGTTTCAAGCTTTTCATCTCCTTTGGAGAGCAGTTCCTTGGGGACAAGGCGATATATATCGTCAATTTCCGCAATATGAACTATAAGCGGATTATCCGAAGGTCTCCCTTTTGCCGCATAAGCCCGCCTTGAAGCATCCGGATCAAAAGCATCAGCACCAAGACCGTAAACGGTTTCCGTGGGGAATGCAACAAGGCCGCCGTTTTTTATTATTTCGGCAGCCCTCTTTAAACTTTCATTCGTAAGGTCAAAAAGAAATGTTTCCATTATTCTTTGATTTTAAATTTCAACCTTAAGGATGTTCTTCTTACCTTTCTTAAGGATAATATATCCGTCCTTAAAATCATTCTTTGTGATCACAAGCTTGGGATTGGTGACCTTCTCATCATTCATGGTAAGCCCGCCCTGCTCTATTGTTCTGAAGCCTTCTCCGTTGCTCGGAACCATACCGAGCTGCTTGATGAGGTTTACGATACCTATTCCATCCTCGGAAAGTTCAATCTTCTTTGCAGGCATGGCATCAATATTTCCGCCGCCGAAAGCCGCTCTTGCAGCATCGCGCGCCTTTGCCGCCTTTTCATCACCATGGACAAGTCTTGTGACTTCATAAGCAAGAACTTCCTTTGCGTGGTTGATTTCTTCTCCCGGAAGTGCAGCAAGTCTTCTTACTTCGTCCATAGGAAGGAATGTAAGCATTCTCAGGCACTTTTCAACATCTGCATCTTCGACATTTCTCCAATACTGGTAGAAGTCGTATACAGAGCACTTGTCTTCACGGAGCCACAGAGCGCCTTTCTGAGTCTTGCCCATCTTTTTTCCTTCTGAGTTTGTAAGAAGCGCAAAGGTCATTCCGTAGTAGGAGTCCTTACCAAGAAGTCTTCTTGCAAGATCTCTTCCTCCGAGGATGTTGCTCCACTGGTCGTTTCCGCCGAATTCTATCTTGCAGTCAATATCTCTTGCAAGAGCATAGAAATCGTATGACTGAAGAAGCATATAGTTAAATTCAAGAAAAGAGAGACCCTTTTCCATTCTCTGCTTAAAGCACTCGGCTCTCAGCATATCGTTAACGGAGAACTTTGAACCTATATCCCTCATGAATTCAAGGTAGTTTACGTCCAAAAGCCAATCGGCATTGTTTACGCAAACGGCCTTTCCGGGAGCAGGAGTTTTGTTTTCTCCGCCCTTACCGAGAACTCCTTCTCCTTTGATATGCTTCCAGCCCTCATCAAATTCAAGAAACTGGTCAAAGAGCTTCTTAAACTGGCTGCAGTTTTCCTGAATGGTTTCCGGAGTCATCATGGATCTCATGTCCGTTCTGCCTGACGGGTCTCCGATCATTGTTGTGCCGCCTCCGATCAAAACCACCGGCGTATGACCGTACTTCTGCATGTACATCATAATGATAACCTGCATAAAATGACCTACATGGAGGCAGTCTGCCGTAGCATCAAAGCCTATATAGAATTTTACCTTTTCTTTTCCGAGAAGCTCTCTGATCCCTTCATCATCTGTTGTCTGCTCGATGAAGCCACGCTCCTTTAATACGTCATAGACATTATCGTATTGGGAAACACTATCAGGTATTTTAAACATTTTTGATTCTCTCTTTCAATTATCCTTACTACTTTGTTCCGAAGATCCTGTCGCCTGCATCGCCAAGACCCGGAAGAATGTACTTGTTTGCGTTAAGCTCTCTGTCCTTTGCTGCAATGTAGATATCTACGTCCGGATGAGCCTCCTGAAGAGCAGCGATCCCTTCCGGTGCGGCAATGATGCACATAAACTTAATGTTCTTTCCGCCGCGATTCTTGATTGAAGTTATAGCATCGATTGCAGAGCCGCCTGTGGCAAGCATCGGGTCTACAACAAAAATCGTTCTTGTTTCAATATCTGCGGGAAGCTTGCAGTAATATTCAACAGGCCTATGTGTTTCAGGGTCTCTGTAAAGTCCGATGTGTCCGACCTTTGCCTGCGGAAGAATGCTGAGCATTCCGTCTACCATGCCAAGACCTGCTCTTAAAATAGGAACGATTGCCATGTCTGCACCCTTAAGCATCTTAAGCGTCGTCTTTTCCATCGGTGTTTCGATTTCAACATCAACAAGCGGAAGATCGCGGGCTGCTTCGTATGTCATAAGGGCAGCAACCTCTCCGACTAAGCTTCTGAAATCCTTCGGTTTTGTTTCCTTTTTACGCATAAGTGCCGTCTTGTGCTGAATGAGCGGGTGGTCGAATACATAAATTTTTCCCATTGTTATTTCCTCCGTAAATTATATCTGAATTTTTTATTACCGCTTTAGCCGTTGACATTCTTCATCTTTTCAGCCTGATCGCTTGTGATGAGAGCATCAATTATCTCATCCATATCGCCGTCAATAAAGCTGTCAAGCTTATACATTGTATATCCGATACGGTGATCTGTTACTCTTCCCTGCGGGAAGTTATATGTCCTGATCCTTTCGGATCTGTCGCCGGAGCCTACCTGACTTTTCCTTTCTGCGGCCTGTTCATCATGAGCCTGCTGCTGATAAAGAGCATAGAGTCTCGACTTGAGTTCAAGAAAAGCCTTCTCCTTGTTCTTAAGCTGCGACTTTTCATCCTGACAGCTTACAACAAGTCCTGTTGCAAGGTGTGTAAGTCTTACAGCCGAGTCTGTCATGTTGATGTACTGACCGCCGTGACCGGATGCCCGGAAGGTATCAACTCTTATATCCTGCCATGTAAGGTCAACATCCACGTCCTCTGCTTCCGGCATGATAGCAACTGTTGCAGCCGATGTGTGGATCCTTCCCTGGCTTTCAGTTTCCGGAACTCTTTGGACACGGTGTACTCCTGACTCATATTTAAGTCTTGAGTAAGCGCCCTTTCCTACGATACGCATTACTGCTTCTTTAACTCCGCCTATGCCCGTATCCGTAAGAGATGTAATTTCAGGCTTCCATCCGTGACGCTCTGCGTAACGCTGATACATTCTTAAAAGATCCGCGCCGAAAAGCGCAGCCTCTTCTCCTCCTGTACCCGCTCTTACTTCTACGTAAACATTTTTGTCATCATTAGGGTCTTTTGGAAGCAGCGCAATTTTAAGCTCGCAGGTCAGGGATTCTATTTTTTCATTCAAATCCGAAAGCTCAATCTTTGCGATATCTCGCATCTCATCATCAAGCGAAGAATCTCCCAAAAGCTCAAGGGTTGATGTCTTATCAGCCTCAGCTTTTTTGTACTCCCTGTATTTAATAACGATTGGCTCCATATCACTCATTTCTCTCATGAGCTTTTGCCATTTTGTCTGCTCTGCAATAATGGTAGGGTCTGCCACCATCATAGAGAGCTCGTCATACTTTTGTAAAATGAAGTCGAGTTTCTTAAACATACCTTTTCCTACTTTATGTACTATAAACCGAATTATTATATCATTTCGGCGGCTCTTCTTCAATATTCCGCAGGACTGATGAAAAGAGTAAACGCAAGCAGAAAAAGGAAACGGATTTCTTGTCAAGATTATTTTTTTTGCGGCAATGCATTATGTCAACAAAACATGCATGAATAAAAATTTTTCAAAAAGTTTTACACAGTAAAGCCATTACTGAAATTTCAAGGCTTTTCGTACCGTCAGCAATTATTTACCAGTTGAATAATAATACTTTTTCACAAAAGCCTGTGGAAAACTGTTCAAAACTGTCATCCTTGAAATTTCAAGGATTTAGAGCTTGTGTCCCGTTTGTCAACCCACAAGTTTTCCACAGATTTTACATAATTGTCCACAGCCGTTATTTTTGTTGTGATATAATAAATTTGTCGGTAAAAGCGAACAAAAAAACGGAGATAAATTATGAGAATAAACAAGTATATTGCTCAGGCGGGAATAGCATCGAGAAGAAAAGCCGATGAACTTATCGCGGACGGCAAGGTAAAAGTCAACGGAGCGGTACTTAAAGAGCCCGGATACAATGTTGAAGACGGCGATGCTGTGGAGGTTCTTGGGCAAGTGATCAGCGGAATGCAGAAATATGTTTATTACGCGCTGAATAAACCTGCAGGATATGTAACCACCCTTTCGGATGAAAAAGGACGTCCGACAGTTGTATCACTTCTTACAGATGTAACTGCAAGGGTGTTCCCCGCAGGGCGCCTTGACTATGATACCTCAGGACTTCTTATCCTTACCAACGACGGAGAGCTTGCTCAGCATATTTCGCATCCAAAGAACCAGGTCTGGAAAACATATATAGCAAGAATAAACGGCCTTCTTTCAAAAGATCAGATGCGGACTCTTAGAAACGGTGTTGAAATATCACTGAAAGAAAGCGGCAGAACATATAAATACAAAACCAGCCCCGCCCGGATTACGGAGCTGTCCAGAGCCCCACATGAATCCGTTCTTGAAATCAAAATATCGGAAGGCAAAAACAGACAGGTAAGAAAAATGCTTGAAGCCGTAGGATACAAGGTTTTGGAGCTTGAAAGAATTGCCGTAGGGGATATTCTTCTCGGTCACACAAGGCAGGGATCCTACAGAAAGCTTACCCAAAAAGAAATCGATTACTTAAAGAATTGCTGAGCAAGAGGCACAATATGTACGAAGAACTTACACAAATACTCAGAGAATCAAACAATATCGTATTCTTCGGAGGCGCCGGCGTTTCCACAGAAAGCGGAATTCCGGATTTCCGCTCCGAAACAGGTCTGTACAATGCAAAAACAAACTACGGAAGAAGTCCCGAGGAAATGATTTCAATAGATTTTTTTAATGAAGATCCGGGCACATTCTTTGATTATTATACAAAGAATCTTATTGCGCCGGATGCGAAACCGAACGATGCGCATAAAGCCCTTGCAAGGCTTGAAGAAATGGGAAAGCTATCTGCCGTTGTCACCCAAAACATTGACGGGCTTCATCAGGATGCGGGAAGCAAAAGAGTGTACGAGCTTCACGGCTCCGTAAGAAGAAATTTCTGCAGAAAGTGCAGAAAGGCTTACGGACTTGATTATATCCTTGATACAAAAAATCAATCAGGCGGCGTTCCAAAATGCGCCTGCGGAGGAACAGTAAAACCCGATGTCGTACTGTATGGAGAAATGCTTGATGATAACTGCATAAGCGGAGCAGAAGCTGCCATTTCAAACGCAGATACGCTTATTATCGGCGGCACCTCATTGGTGGTATATCCTGCAGCGGGATTTATCCACTACTTCAATGGAAAACACCTTGTAGTAATAAACATGTCCGCAACCAATGCAGACCGGGCAGCAGAGCTGGTAATAAGAGAGCCAATAGGAAAAGTACTGAAAGCTGCCGTTGCGGCACTCTGATAAAAACGGAGCTGTTATCAGCTCCGTTTATTATTGTTTATTGTTCCTTTTGTATTTTTTCAGTGCAATTGCCGCAGCGCCTACAGCACCGATAATCTGAGGATCCTCAGGAACAAGCAGTTTTGTGTTAAGCTGCTTTTCAAATGCAGCAATTATTCCTACATTTTTCCCCACTCCGCCGCTCATCATAATCGGTCTTGGCATCTTTACTCTTTCAACAAGAGTTCCAACTCTTCTTGTTACGGAAGCATGTACGCCCGCCATGATATCAAAGGGATTCTTCTTTTGAGAAATGAGTGATATAACCTCCGATTCAGCAAATACAGTACAAATGCTGCTGATTGAAAGTTCCTCTGTTGACTTTAAGGACTCATGTCCCATTTCTTCTGCCGTAATACCCATAATTTGGGCCATTACATCAAGGAAACGTCCTGTTCCGGCTGCGCACTTATCGTTCATGGCAAAGTCCTGTACGGCGCCGTTTTCATCCAGAACAATGGCCTTGGAATCCTGACCGCCTATGTCTATTACTCCTCTTGCCTGCGGAAACGTTGTATGCGCTCCCTTTGCATGGCAGGTGATTTCCGTAATTTGCTCATTTGCAAACTTTACCATTTCTCTGCCGTATCCGGTAGAGATGCAATATGCAATATCAGATTTTGACAGCCCCGCATCGCTGCATGCCTTATCAAAAACAGATTCGGCAGCCGCTTCGGGATCATAACCTGATTTTTGTATAAGCTGTGCAAGCAGCTTTCCATCTTCATCCATAATGACTGCTTTTGAAGTTGTTGAACCGATGTCTATACCTGCGACATAAATCATAAATCCGTCTCCTACTCTTCTATCGCATTTTCCCCATCTTGGCTCTGTTGGCATCTACCGCTTCCAAAAGTGCCTGAATCCTTGTTTCGACCTGAGCATCATTGTAATAGCTTTCGTCTGTATGATCGAGCTCCAAAACGATGCATGGAATATGATATTCATCTTCAATTCTTCTTGCCATATCAAATGATCCCATACCCCAAGGTCTGCATGTATGAGGTGAATGAATGATAACCGCATCAATGCTGAAATCCTTAATAAAGGTCTTGCACTGAAGATCGTATTTCGGATCAAAGCCCATGGAATATGCACTTACGGCATAGTCGCATGCAACATGCATAAGAGGGTCATCTGCCGGCGGAAGTCCGAATGGCGGAAATACCTTTCCCGGAAGCTCGCAGTCCTTTAAGAAGCCGTAGCATCCGTCAACAATAACCGCGTTGTATTTGTCAAAGAGTCTTGACAGTGCGCCGACCTTGTACCATGGGAAGTTGCCCTTCCACATAATTCTGTACTGTTCGTTATCGGAAACGCCTATGCCGTGAGCCACTCTATACATCTGCTCTTCCACAAACTTCTTGTAAAGATCCTTTGCAGCTTCGGTTCTGATCGTAAGGGATGGACCCATAACAACAGCACCGTCTATAAAGCTTGCCGGTGCAGGAACAGCCTTTTGAAGCTCAAACATCTGCTTTCTCCAAAGTGTCATTTCGGAGATCGTTGCACAGCGCTGCTTTAAAAGCTCCATATCAAAGGACTTTCCTGTTACACCTTCAAGGAAGGTAATGAATTCTGCAAGCCTTTTCTTGTAGTATTCAAGTATTTCTTTTATTTCTTCGTCTGTATCTGTTTCGCAGAAAGGCATATCAAATACAAACACCGGAACATCAAATATTTCGCCAAGGCATCTTGCCCATTGCATCATGGATGGGCATGCATCGCCAAGAGCAATAAAATCAGGCTTCGGAAGTCTGAATCTTTCTGCAATTTCAGCACCCTGCTCCATAAGCAGTGCCTGGCCGATGTTGATCTTTGCATATGAGCAGCACTCAATGCCAAGACCTGCAGCCTTTGATGTATCCATATATTTATCCTGCTCGTGAGCAGCAGCAATTCTTGTTGCAGTGTTTTCAGCAAGGAAGCATCCTACGCCTGCACAAAACATTACTTCGTAGGGAACAGGTCCCATACACCATGCAACCTTATCGTATCCGCGGATCTGAGCGTAGAAATCGTCCATTACCCGGGATATTCCGGCTGTGGCTTCAATTCTGTTAACTGACATTATTCTGCCTCCAAACTTTCGAAGAAGCTCTGCAGTCTGGTCTTAACCTGACCCTCCTGCTTGTTCTCCATCTCAACAAATAAATCCAAATCACGCTTGCCGGCTTTGGTAAGCTTTCTGTGTGCCATAAAGTATCCGTAGTAATGAGCTTCGCAGTTTTGAACTATTACATCAACGATTGCAGCAGCACCTGTCTTTTCAAGCATTTCAAGCTGATAATCTCCGATGGAACGCTTTTCGTATTTTGTCGGGCAAGGTGAAACCGGGTTTACATACACATCGATGAGAGCTTCCACCGGCTCCAGTTCTTCCTTATACAGTGTATTGAAATATCTGGATCCTACATAGAGGTCATCGTAAACAATAACGCCGCCGCAGCTCTCAACCGCATCAAGAACGTAATCCTTGCATGTTTCGCAAAGTGATCCCGATACAATTACGGGAACCTTCTTTGACGGAGCAAAATCTTTTGCCATTTCTTCGAGCTCTGCAATAAGTTCTTTTAAGAGTTTGCTGTGCTCTTCTTTAGGCATGCACATTGAAGCCTGAACAATCTTAGAAACAGCAGCGCCGCCGATAATTCCCGGGTTCTTCATTCTGATGTCATAAAGCCTAACAAGAAGCTTTCTGTTTTCATTATGAACTGCGATTGCTTTTTTCAGTTCTTCATCTGTGATTTTCTTTCCTGCAAGTCCTTCAACATATGCTCTGTATTTTGCGATTGCGTTTACCATGTAATCATGAGTAAGGTTTTCGTGCTGTGTGGGCGGGAAATAAATGAAATATGTCTTTACCTTGTCGGAGATATAGTGAACAAGGTCGCCGATCATTCTCATTTCATGGCAGCAATCCTTCATTATCAAAGCTTCGATATAATCGAGGCTTCCGTCAAGGACCTGTTCTATCATGCTTCTCATGTATCCGCACATATGTGTCTGTACATGGGAGTTTGCAAGGGAGATTGGCTTTGCCGCATCCTCTAAAAGTACAAGAGGGATCATTCCCGCAGCTTCAATTACCGGTTCGGGAACATCAAGGCCTGCAACCGCAACAACCTTTTTTCCTGTCTTCTTTGACCATTCCCGTGCAGTCTGATGAGGCTTTTGGGCAAGCTGCGCAAATTGGTCAAGTAATTTTTCAAACTTGTCTGACATTTAATCCTCCTTAAACTGCTCAAGAGCTTTTTCTTCAACCAGTCTGTTGAATTCTTCATCGGAGATTCCCGTGAATTCCTGAATAACTCTCTTTGTATCTTCTCCTCTTCTGGGAGCAGGCTTTGTAATGTATGCCGGATTTTCGTGCATCTGAATTGAATAACCTGCAACATATATTTCGCCCCACTTAGGATGCTTAATCTTTTGTACAACCGTGTTGCCCTGATCTCTTGCTTCTTCAAACGCCTGTCTTGGAGTTGCAATTACAGAGTTCGGAACGCCTGCCTCGGTAAGAATATTTTCCCATTCGTGAGCAGTCTTTGCAGCAAATACATCGCCGAGAATCTTATCCATCAGCGGCTTGTTGTGCTTTCTGTCGTCGTTGCTCAAAAATCTCGGATCATCTGCATATTCGGGAATACCCATAGCTGTCACCATGGAAGCCCAAAGCTTGTTTGAACCCGCAGCAATGTAGATATAGTTATCCGCGCTTTTATATGCCTGACAGGGAACGATTTCCTGGTGAACAAGTCCGTTTGGCTTAAGAACCAGATCAGGATTGTTAAGGCATGGACCGATGTACTGTTCCATGATCATCATTGTCGCATCGGAAAGGACGGATGTAACATGCTGCCCTTCTCCTGTCATTGCCCTGTGATACAGAGCCATCAGGATGCCTTCAAAGCAGTTGTGTCCTCCGAGCATATCAGACATTGACGGACCGGGCTTGCAAACTGTTCCGTCTTCCGTTCCGGTAAATCCTATCGTGCCGGCACGAGCCTGGATTACAACATCCATACCGCCATCGTTAATTCTCGGCCCGCAGGAATATGCCCTGATATCTGCGTAAATAATATCCTTTTTGATCTTTTTGCAATCCTCGTAACCAAAGCCCATGTCGTCCATAACACCCGGTCTGTAGTTGGATACAACCACGTCAACCTTTGCAATCATCTGCTTAAGAAGAGCTTTTGCTTCTTCGTTTCGAAGATCAACGCTGATGCCTTCCTTGTTGCGATTAAATCCGTTGAAGGAATCGCCGCCGCTGACAAGGTCTCCCGCCATAGCCGGATTGTCGTTAACACCACGGCCTACGTCACCTTTTCCGTAAGTCTCAACCTTGATGACCCTTGCGCCGAAATCGGCAAGATAAGAGGTACAGGTTGGGCCTGCAAGTGCGATGGTAAAATCGAGAACCGTTATACCATCCAATGGTCTTTTTCCGTTTTGCATTTTTTCACCTCTGAATACTATATGTAATAAATTATTATCAACTAATGTAATTTTATGAAAACGACCCGTTTTGAATAAAGGTCACCCTTCACCAAAGACAGAGCCTACACTTCTATTCCGCTTTCTCCTTTAGCAAGTCTTTTTACCTTGCGCCAAACCGTAAGGTACATAGCAGCCAACGCACCTATTCCGCCGATAACATTGGAAATCAGCTCGGCATAGAAAACGCCGTCTACTCCCAGGCCAAGCCTTGGGAGCATTATTGTGCAGGGGACTACGATGATGATCTTTCTAAGCAATGAGAAAAACAATGCGTGCCTGGGATAATTAAGAGCAACATATGTATTTTGTCCGGTAACCTGGAATGACATAAATATGTACGCTCCGAAGTATATCATCATGCAATGAACCGTAAGCTCTGTAAGCTCTGCGTCCTCCGAGAAGAGTCCGATAAGCGGTCTTGGGAGAAGAAGCAGCACTCCCCAGATAATCAGATTCATGATGAAAATATAAAGGAAAAATGTTCCGATAGCTTTATCAAGCCTTTGCCATTTCTTTGCTCCGTAATTATAGCTCGCAATGGGAATATATCCGTTTCCGAGACCGTTTACGGGAATTGTCGTAACCTCTCTTAAGGAATTGATGATGGACATCGCACCTATGTAAAGCGTGCTCATAGGGCCGCCGAAAGCCTTAAGCGTTGCATTGATTACAGCCTGGGCAATACTGGTTGTAACCTTGAATGTAAATCCTGTAATACCGAGCTTGCAGATCTGTGTTACGCAAACCGGATCTATATAAAGACGGGATAAACGAATAATAGGCTTTTTACCCACAAGGAAAACTACAACCCAAAGAGCACTTACAGTCTGAGAAACAACCGTTGCATAAGCAGCGCCCTTGATACCCATGTTAAATGTGAATATGAACAAAGGATCGAGTCCTGTATTTAAAAGCGCACCGATAAGTACGGTCCACATTCCGATTCCGGAAAATCCCTGGGCAGTAATAAAGGTATTCATACCAAGGCTGATTAAAACAGGTATGGTTCCGATTACATAAATCCTGAAATAATCCAAGGCATACGGAAGGGTTTCCTCATCTCCGCCCATTATTTCCAGCGCCCACGGAGCAAGCAAATAAAGACCAATCGTAAGAACAAGGCCAACCACCACCAAGAGAGTAAACGATGTTGAAAGGATTCTTTCTGCCTTATCATTATCACCTTCGCCTCTTGCAATGGAAGAGAGCGTTGCTCCTCCCGTTGAAAACAGATTTGCAAAAGCTCCGATGAAAGTAATCAGCGGAAATGCCACGCCGACGCCGGTAAGAGCAACGGTACCTACATCAGCCATATGTCCGATAAAAATCCGGTCAACAATATTGTACAAAACGTGTACAATCTCTGCAGCAATAATAGGCAAAGACAATTTCAGCAATAACTTTGGGATACTGCCTTCTCCAAAGTTTCCGTTATTAACAGCCATTTCTTATACCTCTGGGGATATTATAACATATTCTTGTTCTCGCGTGAATTCAGACAAAAATGACAGGACTATAACTCATGGATCAATTATTTGACATTTAACATGCCTTCTGCTATTATATTGCTTAATTAGCATATTATGTATATTATTGACAATCGTATTAGTATATAATACAATCGTAATGAAAGGATGCGGTTGTATTATGGCAAAAGAATCTATTATTCAAATTCGTATGGATGAAAGTATAAGAAAAGATGCTGAAGAAGTGTACAAAAGGCTTGGAACATCTCTTCCGGAAGCAATACGGGTTTTTACTGCCCAAAGCATACTGGAAAATGGGTTCCCGTTTCAGCCGAAAGTCAGAAAGGCTGCAAAAAAAGAAAGCTGCCGAGCAGCTCTTTCGAAGTATGCTGATAAATCACTTATGGAAAAGGAAGATGGCGCATTCAAGCGAGCAATGGTGAACAAGTATGGAAAGATTGATTGATACCAACGTAATTCTTCGGTACTTGTTAAACGACATCCCGGATATGTCCGAGAAAGCAGCCTCCATCATATCAGAGGGTGCATTTGTTCTTCCGGAAATAATAGCAGAAGCAGTCTACGTATTGGATGGAGTATATGAGGTTCCCAAAAAGGAAATCTGCAATGCCTTAACGTCACTGCTTGATGAAGTATCGATAAACAACAAAGCTGTCATAATTAAAGCCTTGGACATCTTTGCAAAGCATAATTTGGATTTTGTTGACTGTATCATTGCTGCAAGAGCAAAAATACTCGGAGAATCCGTTTTCTCATTTGATAAAAAGCTCAATTCACTACTGTAAATACAACGGCGCATTTGTCTAAGCAAATGCGCCGTTAATTTTTATTAACAATTTTACACTAATCTTTACTGTTGAGATTGCCGCCCTTTTTACCCATAAACAGCTTTTTTATTGCCGTAAAGAGTTTGTATAAAAGGTTGAACTTTATTACAACGAATACAAACACAACAAAGACGATTATTCCTATGATGTTTCTTGCAAACCAGAATGCAAGATCTTCAAGATCGTTTGCAAAGCTTGTAAGGCCTCTCTTAAAGCTTCTTGCAAGCCTTGCTCCGAAGCTGTTGTTACCGCTTACGCCTGTGTCTGTTCTTACAACCTGCTCAAGATAAATATGCACTGTGGAGAATCCGATCAGGCTGTCGTAATGATTGATTCTTGTTGTCAGGTTTTCGATCTCGTACTCGGTATTGGAAAGCTCTGTTTCAAGCTGGATTATGTCCGTCATGGTTGCGGCATCTTTTAAAAGCTCGTTAAGACGATCTCTTTTGGTACGCAGGGTTTCAAGTCTTCCTTCAAGCTCAAAGTAGCTTTCGCCTACATCCTCAACGCTCTGACTTAAATTGACAACATGGCAGGCTTCTCCGACGCCGTTGATAAAATCAGCATATCTTTCTGCCGGAACTCTTACCGTGTAATTCCCGCTCTTGTAATTATCCGATTCGTAATATGAGCTGTTATTTACATTAACGTTTTCAAAATATCCGCCAACGGCATCCACCTGCTTATAGATGGCTGATTCTGCCTCGGCATAATCCGTTGTCTGAAGCTGCATGCTTGCATAATAGATAAGCTTAAGATTATCTTTATTCAGACTTTTAATGCTGTTTTGAACAAGGCTGCTTCCGGCTGCGTAATAGCTTTCCTCTTCAAGCATCGCTCTTTTCGGAGATTCAGGTTCAGACTTTGAGATATCCAAATCCATATAGCCGTAATCAGAAGCAAAATTTTCATCGTAAGCGGAAAATTTCTCAGCTTCAGTAACTGAATCCATGGCCTGCTCGCTCTTTGCTGCGCCCATACCGGAAAAGAGCATTGTTCCCCCCAGTACGCAAATGACAAGTGCCGCAGCAATTCCCGCAGTCCATTTCTGCCAGCGCTTTGCACGCTTAAATTCTATAACTCCGTCATCGGCAGGAGCTGCCTCTTCAACAAAGCTTTCGTCAACCTCGCCGACGGCTCTTAATAATTCTTCGTTCTTCATATGTTGATACCCTCTTTTGTAAGCTCCTCTTTAAGCTGTTTTCTTACTCTGAACAAACTCGTTTTTACATTGGCTTCGGTCATATCCATTTCTTTTGCGATATCCCTAACGGACATAAGGTACCAATATCTTTTCATGAAAAGAATTCTTTTATCCGAAGGAAGCGCCTCTAAAAAATCATTAAGGCATTTTGTAAGCTCCTGCATCTGAAGATTTTCCAGAGGGTCGCTGCTGTTTCCAACCACCTCGGAAAGTTCATCCAAAGCAATATTTATCCGGCTCCCGCCGCGTTTTAATGCGTTCTTTTTATCCAAAAGATCCAAAGCAAGATTTCTTGTAATCTTGCCCGCAAAAGCCTTTAAACAGCCCGGCCTTTGCGGAGGAATGCTGTTCCAGACTCTGAGGTATGCATCGTTTACACATTCTTCTGCATCCTCTTTGTCTGAGAGCACATTAAAAGCAATGGCATTTAAGTATTTGCCGAATTTTTCCGACAATGCCTCAATGGCCTTTTCCGACCTGTCCAAAAAAAGTTGTACTATCTGAAGATCTTCCATAATTCGCTGCTTAGTAAAACTCCTTTCATCACAAAAGACGAAAGGAATTCAAAATGGTTACAATTTAACCTTGCAAAATGCATAATTTATACTTTTTCCGCTTCCGGAGAACTTATCTTCGTATTCAGTCTTTATATTCTTTTCAGCATAAGGACTGCTATGCAGATCCCTGCTGCACTCTAAAAGGTCAAGCTCTGCCGCTTTGATTTCCTCTAAGGTAAAATCAAAAAGCGGATCATTGTCTGTTTTTATCTGTATAAAGCTTCCCGGACCGACAATGCTTTTGTACTCACCAAGCTTTTCGCGGTTGGTAAGCCTTCTTTTTATATGTCTTTTCTTCGGCCACGGATCGCAGAAGTTTATGTAGATACCGGAAAGCTCGCCGTCTTCAAAAAACTCCGATGCATGATCCATCCAGCACGGAATAACCCTGAGGTTAGTAAGGTCAAGTTCAAGAATTTTTTCGCATATCCTTACATATACATCGGGAAGTCCCTCGCATGCAAGGAAATTTTTTTCGGGGTAAAGAACGGCATTGGAGCTTATGAACCGGCCTTTGCCGCTGCCTATTTCAAGCTCAATGGGTCTATCGTTTCCGAAGACCTCCTTCCACTTTCCTTTATTATCTCTGGGGTCTCCTGCAATAATGTACTTGCTGCAGGCTTCAAATACTTCTTCTTTTCCGTTTACTCTTCTGTGCCGCATATCAATAAAAAAATGCTAAGCTGACCAGGTCTTTGCCCCCACACTTGCCTTTACCGGGATCTTCCCGAGGACTTACTTCTAAACTATGCCATGCTCACACGTCTTATATCTATTGGCGTGCTTACGTGGGTCCCTTTGCCCATAGCTGGCCTGGACTTTCAACCTCAGACCTTAGCACCCTGTTATTTTATCATAAATGCTTAAACTATCAAATATGTAATAAAGGCGGCAAGCCATGCAAAAAGGCATTGGAAAATTACGATGCCGGCTGCCCATCCTCCGCCAAGCTCCCTTTTTACAGCAGCAATTGCCGCAACGCAAGGCGTATAAAGAAGCGAGAATACCAAAAGCGCTGCAACGCTTTGAGGCGAAACAAATTCCATGATGGCCATTCCTCCGAAAAGAATTCCAAGCGTTGACACAACGCTTTCCTTTGCAATAAAGCCGGAAAGAAGAGCTGTCGGGAAGCGCCAGTCGCCAAGGCCCAGGGGTCTGAATACAGGAGCAATGACTCCGGCAATTAAAGCAAGCATGGATTTTGAAGAATCGCTTACCATGTTCATCCTAAAATCAAAGGATTGCAAAAACCAAATCACAACGCTTGCAACAAGAATAATGGTAAATGCTCTCTGCAAAAAGTCCTTTGCCTTGTCCCACAAAAGCATTGCGACATTTTTTGCGCCCGGCATTCTGTAGTTAGGAAGCTCCATAACAAACGGAACGGCTTCGCCCTTAAACGCAGTGCGCTTTGCAATATGGGCGGTTATTATTCCGCAGATAATTCCGATAATATATAAGCCCACAACAACCAGGCCCGCATGCGCTTTGAAAAAGGCATTTGCAAAAAAAACATATATCGGCAGCTTTGCCGTGCAGCTCATAAACGGTGTAAGCATTATGGTCATCTTACGGTCGCGCTCGGACGGAAGCGTTCTGGTTGCCATAATGGCAGGAACAGAGCATCCGAAGCCTATGACCATAGGAACTATGCTGCGGCCGGATAAGCCTATCCTTCTTAAAAGCTTATCCGTAACAAAGGCTATTCTTGCCATGTAGCCCGAATCCTCCAAAAGCGAAAGGAAGAAGAACAGAACAATTATTACCGGAAGGAATGAAATTACACAGCCGACACCTGTAAATATTCCGTCTATAACCAACGAATGAAGCACGCTGTTTACTTCCCAGTTTGCAAGGGCTGTGTCTAAAAGATTTGTAAGGGCGGACATTCCGCTGTCCAAAAGCCCCTGGAGGAAAGGCCCCACAAGCCCGAAGGTAAGATAAAAGATGATGCCCATAATAAGGATGAACATCGGGATCGCGGTATGCTTTCCGGTAAGAAGCCTGTCCATCTTTTCAGAACGGAGCTTTTCCTTACTTTCGTGCGGCTTTACAACCGTTGCGGCACAAAGCCTTTCAATAAACTCAAGTCGCATATCGGCAATGGCGGCAATTCTGTCCATACCTCTTTCGTCTTCCATCTGGAGAATGATGTGTTCTATCATTTCCTTTTCGTTTTGATCCAGCTTTAAGTCTTCGGCAATTCCCTCGTCGCCTTCAACAAGCTTTGTTGCAGCAAAACGAACGGGAATACCCGCATCCTTTGCATGGTCTTCTATAAGATGAATAATACCGTGTATGCAGCGGTGAACGGCACCGCCAGCCTCATCGGCCCTGCAAAAGTCTGTTCGGCCGGAATTTTCCTGATATTTTGCAACATGATATGCGTGGGCTGCAAGCTCGTCAACGCCCTGATTTTTTGCCGCAGAAACCGGAACCACGGGGATTCCCAAAAGCTCTTCCATTGCGTTTACGTTGATGGACCCGCCGTTTCCGTAAAGCTCGTCCATCATGTTAAGGGCAAGAACCATAGGTACCTCCAGCTCCATAAGCTGAAGCGTAAGAATCAAGTTTCTTTCAATATTTGTTGCATCAACAATATTTATTATTCCTGCAGGGTGTTCATCCAAAATGTACTGTCTGGAAACGATCTCTTCCGCAGTGTACGGAGAGAGCGAATATATTCCCGGAAGATCAACAAGCTCTGTATTTTCAAAGCCCCTTATCTGTCCTGATTTTCTGTCTACGGTTACGCCCGGGAAATTTCCCACATGCTGATTTGAACCCGTAAGCTGATTGAAAAGTGTTGTCTTTCCGCAGTTTTGGTTTCCTGCCAAAGCAAAGCTTATTGTCTTATAATCCGGCAGAGCCTTTTCATTTTCTTTATCGTGAAATTTTCCGCCTTCACCAAGACCGGGGTGGTAGTTTGCTCCGTAAAGCTTTAAGGTTTCTTCAAGCAGAGTTTGCTTTTTTATTTGCTTCTCCTCTGCATGCTCTTGTTGCTGTCTGGCAGAAAGCTTTTCGATTTCGATCTGCTGCGCATCCGCAAGCCTCAGAGTAAGCGAATATCCATGGAGATTAAGCTCCATAGGATCTCCCATAGGCGCATATTTTACCAATGTGACTACTGCTCCCGGAATAAGCCCCATATCGAGAAAATGTCTTCTCAGCTGACCTTCTCCTCCGACAACGGATACCCTTCCTGATTCTCCTGTTTTAAGATCTTTGAGAGTCATTTTATCCTTCCTTCTCCATATAAATTTATTTTTT
Organism: Anaerovoracaceae bacterium; assembly: GCA_045616985.1. GTDB lineage: Bacteria > Bacillota > Clostridia > Peptostreptococcales > Anaerovoracaceae > RUG13409. The sequence goes on along the minus strand of JAZLHU010000054.1, from coordinate 12,794 downwards.
ATCTTCTTTGTGACAGGATTCTGCCATGCCGCAAGCGGAGCAATTTCCGCCGCAGGATGAGCCTGTGCCGTTCCTTGCCATAAAGCCGATCGCAAGAAGCAAAACCAGCACAACGGCCGCGCCTGTTATTATGCTTGCCAAATTCATGATTTTGCCTCCTTTCAAATAAATAAGAGAGTAGGATACTCCTTCTCTCTTATTTTGTCAAGTAAGTCTATTTGTCCTTATAACTCGAAAATAATGTTGGGAAGTTATTTTCTCGATATAGCAAGCGAAAAGTCCCTTTTCTGATGTGGAAAAGGGACTTAGTTCGCAATTGTGTTTTATTTTTCATGCCGGAATGTTTTATAAATATAGTCAAATGTTTTATAAAACACTGTCCTCAATTTTTAGATTTTCTTTGTTCCTTTGCTTTCTCGGCCTCTGCCTTGCGCTCGTTCTCTTTTGCAATAATACTTTCTATGTCCTTGCTGTATTTCGCGTTCAGGGTATCGGAAGCGACCAGCTTTAAGAATATTTCATTACATTCAGGCAGTTTGCAGATTTCACTTGCTAGCCACTCAACCCCTTTTCCGCTTCTGCCTTTTATATGGTGCTCTTTTGCTATTTCATACAATTGAGCCTTTGGTGCTGTTCTAAAATACTTCCGCTTGTCAAAGCGTAAGAGCGTGTCCCCATCGCCGAGGACAAAGCCCCGATCTTCCATCTGCGTTTGCAATTCATCCGTTGTTTTTGCGAGATTTCGCACAAAATGAGAGTTGACATGCTCAAGATCCGTTACTGCAATTTTGCTTTCCTTGTATGGTGGTAATTGAATATCACTTAAAAGTATCTTTTCAAAGATTTCTTTTGCCGCCTTTTGCGAGGTGGGAAGCGCATTGCGTTCTATCTGCCAGTTATGGCGGAAACAATAGAAATTTATATATCGTGTTAAGTTTACCGTTGAAACACCAGATAAATTGCCGTTGATATACCTTTTCATTTGACGATGGACTCTATCTACCCGATCAAGTGAAAGGCTCTTTTCTTTTTTCAACTTCTCAAAGGAATCAAACGATAGGCGGCTATTGTAATTGTCAATGTAATCAAGCTCCCTTTTGCCATATAGCTTTCTTCGTATTTCAATTTCATTAGCACTCACGCCGTAACGTTCCTTATAAGCGTTTTTTTCGCGTTTTATAAAATCACGAGCCGTTGAGACCTGCACGTAGTGAGCGACATTGTATTTATCGCAATACTGCGTATATGCAGGGAAGCCATCGGTACAGAGGATTTCTATATTCCCTATAAAATTACCAAAATACTCTTCAAACGGCACAGAACAATTTCGCCCTAGCCCTGTAAAGACGGCAGCAATATACCCTTTGCTGTCAATACCAACAACTACACAAGAAAACTCAGGGCCCTGTATGCCGAACTTTGACGGAACTTTGCTATCTGATCCACGCGCTATTCGCTCTTCAATATATTTCGGCGACACATTTACAAGTTTTCGACTGCCTTTTTGTGCCTCGCGGAAAAATGTCTCATCAATCTGCACAATTCCGTTTAACTTTGGCATTGGAAAGCACAAAGCGATGGCGTCAAAAAGGCGGAGCCTATGGGTCAACAGAGTTTCCTCAGTAATGTAAAATCCATAATCGTCTTGAAACGCCTGCTTAATCTGCACTAATGAATGCTCCATCAGCGTGTGATACACAAAACTAACCCATATCTCATAATTCCAAGAAGAACCTGCAACTAATGAGTTTTTATGTGCGCCGTAAGTACGTCCGCAAGCGGTACAGCGAAAACGGGGGAAGCCTTTGCTATCATAGCCATAGCGGTTATAAGTATCGTTTCCGCATTCGGGGCAAGTATGCTTTACTGAGCCATCATCAAAAATTTGTGCAATTCTATCCTTCTTCGGCTTTTCTTTCGGAGCAACAGCATTGTTTTCTGCTCTCTTTGCAAGAACAGCGGCGACAATTTCGGAATCATAACCAGCAAGCAGGTTTTCAAGTTCTGCGATAGCGTTCCTTTTCTGCTTGTTTTCTTTGGCTTTCTGCCGCATTTTTTGGCTAAGTGTTGGCATTACATGGCGTCCTCCTTTCTTCACTGTCTAAATGTTTTATAAAAGCTGCTAAATGTTTTATAAATGATGTCAAATTATTTTATAAAAACTGTAGCCTGTTTTTCAGCCTTGCACCGATCTGCAATCAGATGCCAGAAAGAACTGTTTCGGCGCCGGAGGGAAAAGCAAAAGTTTCAAAAACAAGTTTTACTTTTTATCCCGAAAAATCGTAAACCTGCTTTTCAATGAAAATTCAGCATCAAAAACTGCCGCTTTTCAATAATCGAAGAAGCAAAACAAGGCAAAAGTTTCAATTTTCATTTTTCCAAGATCATCGTCTTGACGGCTTCATCCGGAATGTAAGAAACAGCGGAAACAGGTTTAGGAGCCCGTCTCCGCTGTCGCATTAAACTGTTTTTGATGAGATCATATTTGCAGCACTATTTTACCAATGTAATTTTTGTGCATTTGATATTATCACCATTCAATAGGAACGATCCGCCATAATACAGCTGTGTGCAAGCGGTATTCAGTATCTCCTGTGTTAACGGCATAGAAATACTTCCATCGTTTGCAACAAGATCATATTCCACATACCCACCATTAGTGTCCGCTCCGACAGAACAAAGGGCTATATAAGGAGATGTCAAACTCCAATGTCCTTCTTCTATTTTTACATACCAGGGGGTTTCATTAACTATAGGTTCGACATAGAATTTTATTACATCGCCAGCAGATGCGTTTGCTTCTTGCAGTTCTGTACCTCCGTCCGAAAGCAGATATGGTTGATCGCCAAAGTTGTTTGCTATTGCTTCTCCTGTCCAAAGGACGCTTTCTACCGGGGCAGGTGCGGTGTAGACGCCGTTATACTGCGATTGTCCATCATTGGGGCTCGAGTATTGAATTGAAGTTAATGCTCCACCATTGTCAATGGAGAAGATCACAGTCGTGGTGCCATCAGTATACTGATATCCACCAACCTCCCTCTCCGCAACATCGCTATTGTTTAGCACTTTGTTTGTATCGCTATCAATACACAAAGCTCCGTCCTTATAATACATTTTGTGAGTACAGGAGCTTTCTGCCCATCCGTTCTCATTGCTATTAGGGAAGGTTGCCGCATATGTAGTCATTATCTCAGCAAGGGTCTTTGTTTCGCTCACCGTCACCGTGCAGGTGGCTGTCTTGCCGCCGTCAACGGTTGTAACGGTGATGGTTGCAGTTCCGAAAGCAATAGCGGTCACGTTGCCGCTCGCATCAACAGCGGCAACATCGGTGTTGCTACTACTCCAGGTCACACTCTTGTTCGTGGCGTCTGCAGGAATGAAGATGACGTCGCCACCGAGCGCGAGCCAGCTATCGCCTACCAATAATGTGGCTCTATTCCTTTCAATGCTGACGCCAGTAACGGGCACAACTGGGGCATAGGTGCCGTTATACTTTGTGAAGCTGTTATTTGTAGACGTATATTTTATACTTGACAGACTTCCGTCAGTCATGGCAAATGTGATAATCCCATCACCATATAAATAATTGTCTTCGACCTTTGTCACGTTTGTAGTAACTGATATTTTAGTAATATGTGCTTCTGTGTTTATCTGAGGAGTCCAAAAGTACAAATTTGTTTTATTCTCATCAACTGCTTTATAACACTTATTGTTTCCTGCACCCCAGGCACCATTCGGAGCCGTGTCTTTATTGTCCGAACATGGAACATTAGTAACAAGCTTCTCAATCGTTGTTGTCCACTTAGCGTAAATGATAGTATCAGCCGTTACGACATCGGTGTCAAAGTTCCAGTCGGTTTTGTATTCGCCATCTTTATACCAGCCTGCGAAGGTATGAACACCTGCAGAATCAACAGGATCAGTAGCAGGCTTGCTGACCTTGCTATCTTTGATGACAGTCTGCGAATCGATTGCACTGCCGACACCGTTCAGGTCAAAGGTCACGGTATAAGTCGTCAGAGCGGGAGGCGTATAGCTTCCACCGCCAGAGCTCGGTTTTACCAGTCTGATGCTCTCGCGCAGAGCAGGCTGTGCCATTCTTGTTGTGATGGCTGCAACTTCAACTCTCTTGATATTGCTATCAGGTGCGAAGGTACCTTTTGCGTCATTGCCTACAAGAACGCCCGCACGATAGAGAAGATAAATAGCTGTGCTGAACTTGTCTGTCTTCTTGACGTCGGGGATCATGTTGTCCTGTACGGTATTGATCTTTTTCAGCGCATCGGCAGGAAATGCATTTGCGAAAATCTCCGCAAACTCGCCTCTGGTGATGGCTTTGTTCATATCATAATCAGCAGGATCGGCAATGCCGTTTGCCTTGCAGTAGTCCGTATAGGCTTGGTACCAAGGATTGCCCTGCTCAAATTCTGCCTTGCCGGTATAATAAATTGAACGCAGACGTGCCGCAATCGTCATCGCTTCGGCGACAGTCAGATTGCTGTCTGTATCAAAGAAATCTTTACTTTTACCAACCATGAGATTTAACTCATAGGCGGATGATACATTTTTGGTAAACCAGTCATCGGCTTTTACATCTGTAAATTTTCCATCTGTATAGGTCTGAACTTTCTCAAAATTGTCCAGCCCTGCTGTCTCCGTTGCGAGAGCAACAGTAGGCAGGAGCGACACGATCATAAGTGCCGCTAATAAAATGCTTAATACTCTTTTTTTCATCGCAAATTTCCTTTCAGTTTGTTGAAATATTTTATCAGGCGGCGCCTGTTAAACAAAAATTAGGAATCGAATGCCCGGATCAGCGCCAGTAGGGTACGAAAAAAAGACCGCAATTTTCACAGGCACAGCCATCCTGCGCCTGAAAATAATACGATCTTTCGGTATTCTGTATAATTTTTCAGAATAGGGTTGACAAATGAGCGTAGCTCCGCTACGCTTGCTTGCTTGCTTGCTTGCTTGCTTGCTTGCTTGCTTGCTTGCTTGCTTGCTTGCTATGATTTTGCCCGCGCGCATCATCATTGTCAACCCCTTCTCTCATAAAATTTGTATATCCTTTTGAATGCACGACAAAACGTGTCTACCCATTGGTATACATAGTTATTATACAAGAAGCCCGCGCAAATTGGAAGAGTAAAAACATATAATTGCGCACAATTTTTAAAATTTTTCCAATCTGTTCATCTGTTCATACTTTGCTTGATTTTTCGGGCGATGCTGTAATGGCATCGCTCTTTTTTTTTATAAAAATTATGACTACAGTTAAAAATTGATAGGAACAAAAATTAATATATTTAACATAGGTACCAACAGGTACCCTGACAAAATGTCAGCATACGAGTATGTGGGCGCTCGTTTAAAAATACTACGCCACGGAAAGGGGTGAGCAAATATGAAACTTACAAATAGTATTGCCGCAGGTGAATTATCTTTTGTTGTACCTGTGGATATTCGTACTTCAACAATGTTGAGAACCATCGAAGATTTGATTTTCAACACTTCAATAACGTATCGAGTCATCGATAATGAAACCGTGTTAATTGAAATTAAGTACGAAGAACCTGAAAATAAGGTTTAGGAAAGGAGGCAAAGGCTATGCCTAAAAAGAGTAACAAAGAAATCAGTTGTGAATTTTATTCTCTTTTAGAAAAAATACATAAAGCAAAGCTTTCTATCGGGTTACAACTCGTTGAAGGTATGCACGGCTTAATGTTTTATCATCCGTACATTCAAGATGAAAACGGTAATGATGTTGCAAAGATTATGGATGATGATAACGAAGGAAAAATAATTGTTTATTTGAATCGTTATAAAAATGCTGATCTGGCCGAAAATGAAGCCTATTCATTTAATGTACCTGAAGAAGAAATAGTAGTAATTGAAGAGAATGATGATCGGGATTATGCTATTGAAACACTTTTATCAACAATAGAAGTGAACGACATCCTTGTTATCGGTGGCATTGAAGACTTATGTGAGGATAATGATTATGATTCTCTATTAACTTTGCTTAATGAATTAGATGAAATGGATGTTACCATTTATTCTAATATTGAAGGTGCGCACAAAGCCAAGTATTTTTACGACATTGTGCGAATAGCAGAGAACCTAAGCTAATCTAACGAAGAGCCCAGAGTAATTGCTCTGGGCTCTTTTTTTGTCTTCTTTTTTGAAAATAATAAAAATCAAATCGGAAAAACAAGTTTTACCCCGAAATATCGTTAATATCTTACGCCAACATTATTTAGGAGTTATAAGTATTTGTCCTAAAGAAATGGAACCATGTAAATCGGCAATCTTAAAATATCTTTATCTCTATTCAAATCCTTTGTAGACACAAGATATTTTCGTAAAATTCTGCCTGAATATTTTTCCGAAAATACATCGAGCGATTTATGTGTCATATATCCGGATGATTTTACTTCTATCGGACATATCTTATCCCTTTCTGATAAAAGAAAATCTATTTCGTAATTATGTCTCGAGACATTATTAAACATTGTGTAGTAAAATAGACCGTTGCCTTTAAATGCAATAATTTGAGCCACGATGTTCTCATATAGATATCCCAAATTCGCGGACAACTTATCACTTAACAACTTTTCGTATATTACATTTTCCGTAAAATCTTTATCTTTAAACATCAATGTCGTAAATAAACCGGTGTCACTTAAATACATTTTAAATCTTGATAAATTCTTAGTATTAGACATCCCTGCATTTGGGTCGTTGGCATGATATGAAACAAGTACTGCTTTAGAATCTTCAAGCTCAGCAACATATTCCAGTATTCTCTCTGAACTTAAATTACCTATTACAGAAGAGGCTTGATATCTTGACGCATTTGTATTAAGTTGTGCCGGGATTGCATTAAACAACAACGATAGACATCCTGTTTGATCAATTTTCCTAAGGTCTGATTCATATAGATTCAAAATGTCCCTTTTAATTTGGTCTACGTCTTTAAAATTATTTGTCTGTATATATGCCTCCACTGCCTGCGGCATTCCCCCAACAAGCATATACAATCTAAAACGTCTCAGTTGTCTTCTGTTTTCCTGATCTCCTAAACTTCTTCCGTTTTCAAAACACTGTTTTAGTAACGGAAAGGTAACCTCATCGCCTAATGCCCATAAAAATTCCTCGTAATCCATAGGGTACATGCTTATTTTACGTTCTTCGCTCGGTATTCGAATATTTTTGATGTTTTTCTTAATGGATATAAGAGAACCGGTTTCGATATAGTCGTACCGATGATCTTTTACAAGTGCTTTTATTGCCTGCCTTGCACGGGGACATAGCTGTACCTCGTCAAAAATAATTAGTGAATTGCGCTCATGCAAATCTACCTTATATTTCAGCTGCAACTGCAAAAAAAGATAATTCAAATCAGATATATCATCAAATAACTCTATTATTTCGTTCCCCGCTTCTGCAAAATCAATCAAAATATAGCTTTCATATTCGTTTTTTGCAAAAGCCTCTGCAATGGTGGATTTACCAATCCTCCTTGCACCCTCTATCAACAAAGCTGTTTTACCATCAGATTCATTTTTCCATTGCAGCAACTGATCATATATTTTGCGCCTAAACAATTTCATCACCTCATCGCATTTTATTTTCATACAAAAAAACATATAATCGCATTTTTCATACACGTATATTACTATATAATCGCATTTTTTACAACCCTGAATTCCAATGCTCGATTGCAAAACTAACTTCCGTTTTTGAGCGCCGAAAACCTACATATTTAGATTACCATTTACACTAAATTCATTTATTAACTCAATAGTAATGTAAAATGAACCAAAATAAAAAAACAACCATTGGTTGTATTTCGACACCCAATGGTTGTTTTCAATATTATTCTTTTGAAATAGTGCTTTTTCATGACCTTTCCATTTTTAGAATTTGTATTTGCTGAATTTTGTTTTAATCAATTCATCAGCTCTTGTGATCTGCACATCTTCAAGACCGCAGTCCGAAAGAGCTTTATATTCATTTGCGGTGCTTTTGCCAAGCTCGCAGCCGGACGCGCCGCTGTCGGAGCCGCAGGCGATTTTAACGCCTTTGGTATTTGCCTTTTCAACGCTCAGACAATGTGCCGCCCGGATTTCTTCACTCGCAATTGCGGTGATTGTCGGAACCCAAACACAGTCTGATACGGAAAGCATTTCTATTCCTTCATCATCTATGAATATACCATGCTCCAGGGAATCTATTCCCGCATCAATGGCTATCTTTATTGTTTCGGCTCCGTTGCAGTGTGCCATTACAGGCATCCCTTCTGCATGGGCTATTTTTATCATCTCTCTTATCTCGTTTTCGGGAACAGCTCCGCCGATGATTTTTCCCGGCTCCTTAAAGGATGCGATCCCCGAAAGGACAAGCTTAATAAAATCCGCTCCGCCGTATTTGGCAACTCTTAAAGCCAGCTTATAGCCCGTCATATCTTCGTAGGGCTGGCCAAGGTACTTTCCGTACAGATTCTCTTTATAAATAGCATAAACGGGAGTTACAAATTTGATTCCGAAGTCCATTATCTCCCATTTGTGTCTGGCGCCGATGCCTTCGGGGTCTCCTCCGTCTCTCCAATATGTCACACCTGCTTTTTTCAGCATAGCGAGTTTTTCATCTATCGTTTTTTCCCCAAAGGCTATGTGCCCATGACATTCGTTGTATTTCATTATCTGTTCTTAAGCTCTTCCGTACGTGCTTTGATATCGTCCTGTGCTGCTTCCATCATATCCTTCCAGCCGTCTTCATAATCGTAGGTAACGTCATCGGGATCGTTTGCAGACAGTCTTTTGCAATATCCTTCAAGAAGCCCGAAGTCTTTTTCGTAGCAATGGAAGCTGTTTGCTCTGTGTGTATAGGTTCCAACCTCAAGACCCAATTCTTTTGCTATCATTTCCTGAAGACAGATAAGAGCAAAGGCATTCATAAAGCTTGCCTTGCAGGCATCGTTGGAACGGAAAAGTATTTCGCAGTCAAGCTTGCCGTTTCTTACAAAATACTGAATGTGCTGAAGGCAGGCAGGGTCTTCGCTTCCCATGTCAGCGCTTTTATCTCTGACAAGCATAACCGCCCTTCTGGAGCTTGGGTTTCTTTTTAAATCCTCAATAACAAAAGGAATCTGGTCCTCATATCTTTGGTGATACGTATATGCCCAGTTGCCCCTTGCAACCTCAAAGTCTAAGATGCCGTAAAGCATTTCCTGACGATACTGTTCAAGCTCTTCGGGCCCTCCTATAAAGAGCTTTGAGATGCGCGGCTCGGAAAGAGGTTCTTCAACAAACATAGTCATTGAAAGCTCCTTTTGAGTTGTATTCCAATCTGCACAATCACAAAGCTGCCCTTCTTCATAAAGCGCCTGCAATGCCTTGTGATAGCTTTCAGGAAGGCCTTTTCCTTTTACAAGTACTTCTTTCATTTTTATCCTCTTTCTTTGGTCTATTCTTGTCTTGTGATTGCCTTTTCTGGACACATCTCCTGACAGCAATAACAGCGAATGCATTTTGTATAATCGTATTCTGCTTTTTTGCCGTGTCCGGAATGAACTGCTTTTCCGTCTACAGGACATGCCTCCTGGCAAATACCGCAGCCTATGCATTTATCAAGGTTGGCAACCGGTTTGTGCTTTGGCTGTCTGTGCTTTGCAAAGAGCGAAGACAGCTTCCAGAATTCCCGTTTTTTTCTGTCCACGTTAAAGTTTGGATTTCCGTATTTTGAGAACGCCTCATCAGCACTTATTTCTCCGTCCGGAGTAATAATCGAAATATCGGAATATTTTGAATTTCCGAGGCCCTGTTTTTCTCCGGCAACTATAGTCGGAACAAGCAGAGGATTAAGATTAACGAGTCTTGCAAATACGCTGTCCAATGCAACAGGGTCTTTGGATACAAGAAGCACCCTCATTGGTGTTGGGTCTCCCGATCCCGGGCCGTTGCCTTCCATTGCAATTATTCCGTCCATTATAAAAAGTCTTGGCTTAAGGTAATTGTTGATATCCACAAGCATCTGAGAGAATGCCTTGGCATTAGGATATTTTGCATGGCCTAATGCTTTATTTCCCGAAAAGATGCATCCGTACTGATTTTTAACAGCGCCGGTAATTTTGGTAAGAGCGTGAGTTTTCATCTTGCAAACACTTATGATTGCATCAGCATCTGAAGCCTCCTTGCAAAGAACAAACTTTTTTGCAGCCACTCCGCCAGAAAACTCAACAGGAGCTGCCGTTTGAAAATCTCCAAATTTAATATTGTATTTTTCCGCAACTTCGCTTAAACCGCAAACATCTGCCGGCTTATCCTTACTTGATGCCGAAACTCCGCTGCTGTCACCATATACAACATTTTCGTATGCTTCCTCCTGAAGGACTTTAAGTACAGCACCGAAAACCGCAGGATGTGTTGTTACAGCCTTGGATGGCTGTGCTGCGGCAAGAAGATTTGGTTTTACCAACACTCTTTCGTTTTGTTTGATGACAGAGCGAAGGCCTCCGATAAGTTCTATTCCCTTTTTTACTCCTTCGCAGACAAGCTCTTCATCGTACTTGTCGCAGGGAATAAGCGCAACGATTGATTTGCTCATTTCTTTTCCTCCGTCTCCCGTTTAATAACACTTGTGATATTCGGACAAATATCCCCGTACCAATAAAGGAAGCCCTCCATGTCTGCGGCTTCTCCCTCTTTAAGCTCCTGTACGGCTTTGTATACTGCTGTATTTCTGCCGCAAAGTCTGGACTCAACCATAAAAGTATATTTCGCACCGCCGACGGAAACATCAAAATAAATATCATCTCCGGCTATTCCGGAGCCGTCCCATTTATATCTCGGCGCAGCCTCTATTGTCACATTCTTTACGGATACAAAACTGTTTTGATAATTCTTTATTTCTTCTGCTCCGAGTATATCACTTACATCAACAGCCTCGGCGATCCATGTGCCTTCTCCAAAGCTGAAGCTTGCATCTGCAAGTCTTATCTGACCCTCCCACTCGGTCTTATGTCCGACGACCTTTATCTTTGTGCCCTGCACAAGCTTGTCCGCATCCTCTTTGGAGCATGCCATGTTGTATGCAAAATATCCGCCGTCCGGGTCCTGCAAAAACACGCTGATCGAATCGTTCCACCAGCCTTGCTTTGCCTGAACATAGGCTTCTATCGTAACCTCGCTGCCCTCTTCCGATGCCGCATACTGAGCATGGGATATAACGCCTTCGGACTTTGCCGAGGCATCGTACTTTGGCTCATTAGCTTTTTTGCTTCCGCAAGCCGCAAATGATAAGAGCATTACCATTGCGATCAGGATGCTTAATACTTTTCTCATTGAATTGATTTATCCTGCTCTCTGTCTAATCTGAATTCAACCGATCTCTTTAAGTACTTCAAATACTCAGGATCGGAGCACATTGTTTTTTCCTCGAAATCGGAAAGCTTTGCAACAGGTCTTCCGTTTACATACTGAAGCTTAATGACAATGTTTAATGCTTCCTCGCAGGTGTCGTTACTGCAAAAAGTTCCGATACCGAAGGCTACCTTTGTCTTATCCTTAAAGTATTGATAAAGCTTCTCTGCCTTATCAAAATCAAGTCCGTCGGAGAAAAGAAGCGTTTTTGATTTCGGGTCTATACCAAAGGATTCATAGTGCCTGATAATCTTTTCGCCCCACTCATACGGGTCTCCGCTGTCGTGACGAACACCAGTATAGTTGTTTGCCATTGATCTGTCGAAATCAAGAAGGAACAGATCCGTTGTGAGTGTATCTGAAAGTGCAGTTCCGTTATCCCCTCTGTATTCCTGATACCAGTCCTTCATGGCATAGTAATTTGTGTACGCAAGAGGAATGGAATCAATACCCTGGTACATCTGAACATATTCGTGTGCATAGGTTCCTATAGGAACAAGATCATATTTTTTTGCAAGATATACATTTGATGTACCTGCGCATTTTTGGGTTTCGGAAGTAAAGCGCCTTACAACTTCATCCTCCCATTCTCTTGAAAATCTTCTTCTGCAGCCGAATTCCGCAAAATTAAAGTTGTAGGTTCCGTCGTTCAGCTTTCTGATTTTTTCATCAAGACGTTCTTCGGCGGTTTTTTTAAGTGCTGCGTAATCGTACTTTGTTCTGAAATAAACCTCGTTTACTATTTCAAGAATATAGATTTCAAACTGCATACAGGAAAACATCGGTCCGCTTATATGTATCTTCAGCTCTCCGTTTCCCAAAAGCTCAAGGCTTATATAATCTCTGATAGGGTGCCACAGCCGCAGAAACTCAACATAGTCGGGCTTGATAAATCTGATGCTCTTTAAATATTCAAGTTCGTCCTGAGTAAAACGAAGCGAACAAAGATGATCGATCTGCTCGTTGATCTCGCTGAGCATTTCCTTCGTAAAAACAATGCCCTCGTTTCTGCACTTGAAATGATACTCCCCCATCAGGTTCGTATGCTTATGGAATATAACCTGATTCATATTGAATTTATACAAGTCCGTATCCAAAAGCGAAATTACTATAGGATCAAATCTCATATCAATACTTCCTCGTATAGTATCTTTTAGATACCCTTTCTTAATTATAATAAAACTATAATTATCAACTTTGTTCGTTCAATAGGCTTGGTTAAGCCCATGATATAATTGACCCAGTGTCAATCAGGTAATAGTTCTTAATTTTCCTGTTGAACCATAATGGTTGCTTCATTGAAAGTCTGTTCCCCTGACATGGAAGTTAGCTTCAAACCGGCTGGCTGTTTGCTTAAGTTTTGGACAACCA
>JAZLHU010000053.1:0-24719 GCA_045616985.1 Anaerovoracaceae bacterium | reverse complement strand
CTACAGAAATGCGTGTTTAAGTGCAGACTGTAGTAAAACATCAAAAATAGATGCTCAAGCAGGTCGCCTTATACACCGTTTTACTACAATATCGAATTTATTAACGACTATTGTAGTAAAAGAAAAGCTTATAAGTGTGACCGTTACAACAGTGTTATTCAATCTTTATTTCGTCACTGCCGTCATCTATTCTGACAACATCTACTACAGAGCCTTTTTCACAGTAAACTCTTACGGCACCGCTTGCGGTTTTTGAAACCACTACGTTGCCGACGCTTGAACGATTCTTAATAACAAAGGAATGTTCGCCGCCGCCTCTGACAAGAAGCCTTCCTGCAATCTTTACATTATCAAGCGTAAACTCACCATACTCTATTTGTCAGGCTTTCCGAAGGGTCTTGTCGGGATATCCGGGATCCCGAAATACTCAAGAGCCATCTCTTTTACCTCTTCCTGACTTGTAAGAGTTTTTTCTATTATATTGTCCCCCTTCTTAAGCTTTAAAACACAGTTGCCGTATTCGGCAAAGCCGTCATCGGCTCTAAGGTTAAGCTTAAGATCCTTTGCAAAAAGTGATGCCGGATTCTGGGCAATAAAATAGTTTATGGGAATGATTTCAGTCGGGTCGCACGGGCAATCCTTAAATGTAAACCTCGGATACCAGCTCCCGTCGGGATTCCTGCTGTTCACAACCGTATATACGCCGTTTGCGGTCTGCTTGTGGCCGAGGACCTCTGCTCCGCCAAACGGAACGCTTCCGTCAGGAACAGGTCCGCCGTATCCGACATCGGCAAAACGCTTTTCTTCGCCGAATTTCACTATTACGGCGCAATGGGAAGGATTATTCAGCTCCCCGTTTAATTCAGGGCGAGCCAGGTGAACAATGACCTCATAGGCATCAAAACCGAGACTTTGCAGGAATTTACAGAAAAAGCCGTTCAGCTCGAAGCAATATCCGCCGCGTTTCTTTACAATTATTTTGTTAAACAGGTCGTCTACAGCCAGAGACGGCGTGGCGTGGTATGCCCAGTTCTCGGCACAGTCAAAGGGAATAGTCCGAAGCTGCGCTCTGATTATTCTGTCAAGATAGTCAACGGACGGCTTTTCCGGGGTGGTAGGAAGACCTATCCTTGCAAGATAACCTTCAACCTGCTTTGCATCAAGTAATTTTCTCAGTCCTTCGTGCATAATAACCCGCCTTTCTCAAACTTCATGTTGTTTTTAATTATATCATTCCTCAGGTCTTTTTTCATCCGAAACGCAAATATGTCTCACATTCTTCTTTTGTGGTATAATATATGTAATTATTTTTTCAGGAGAATTTTTTATGGCAGACAAAAGAATCTATCTTTCATCACCTACAATGCACGGCGATGAACAGATTTTTATTAAAGAAGCCTTCGATACCAACTGGGTCGCACCTTTGGGGCTCAACGTTGATGAGTTTGAAAAAAGCATGGCAGGCTTTATAGGATGCAAATACGCAGCAGCCCTCACCTCGGGAACCGCAGCTCTGCACCTTGCGATCAAGCTTGCCTTCAGAGAGCTTGGCGGACCGCAAAAGGTCCTTTGCTCTGATATGACCTTTGCGGCAACGGTAAACCCCGTAAGCTACGAAGGCGGAAATCAGGTATTTGTTGAAGCGGAAAGAGAGACATGGAACATGGATCCGAAAGCTCTGGATGAAGCCTTTGATCGTCATCCGGATGCAAAGGTCGTTCTGGCAGCAAACCTCTACGGGACCCCCGCAAAGCTTGATGAGATCGCCTACATTGCCGCAAAGCACGATGCCATCCTCATTGAGGATGCAGCAGAATCCCTCGGAGCAAAAGCTCAGGGCCGTATGACGGGTACATTCGGAAAATATAACGCGATTTCCTTTAACGGAAACAAAATCATAACAACATCCGGCGGCGGAATGCTTTTATCAAACGATGAAGAGGCTATTGCCAAGGCAAGATTCTGGTCAACACAAGCCAGAGATCCGGCTCCCTGGTACCAGCACTCCGAAATCGGATACAACTACCGTATGTCAAACATCATTGCAGGCATAGGGCGGGGACAGCTTCCGTATATCAACGAGCATAAGGACAGGAAGACCCGGATATACAATTACTATAAAGAGGCTTTTAAAAATCTCCCCGTTGAGATGAATCCGTACAGAGCCGGCGACGAACCGAACTTCTGGCTTTCCTGCATCACGATCAATAAGGATGCGTTTGAAAGCGGCATCACGCCGGAAAAGCTCCAAAAGGCTCTGTCAGACGAA
Source organism: Anaerovoracaceae bacterium (assembly GCA_045616985.1). Classification (GTDB taxonomy): domain Bacteria; phylum Bacillota; class Clostridia; order Peptostreptococcales; family Anaerovoracaceae; genus RUG13409. Next base: position 22,450 of record JAZLHU010000053.1, on the reverse strand, counting down.
AACATTGAATCCAGGCCCATCTGGAAGCCGATGCATCTGCAGCCTGTATACAAAGATCACGACTTTGTCACACTGGACGATCCTGTAGGCGATGATGTCTTTGCAAGAGGTCTGTGCTTACCTTCTGACATCAAAAATACCGAAGAAGATATGCAGCTGATTGTAAAGACCATCAAGTCTGTCTTTTAGCAAGAAAGTACTGACAGCTTCACGCTGTGCTGGTGCAACGCTGCTGTTGAACATCAGCTCAAATTACTAAAAAACCCCGTACGGAGACGGGGTTTTTCTTTACGTAATTTTCGCTGTGTTCAAAGACGCAGCTTATGCAAGGCACAGCTTTGAAGCTGTCAGTACTTTCTTACTTATTCAGCAGAACTTGTTGCAGCTTTTCTGCTGCCCCAGACCTTCCTGATAACAAGAAGTACAACTACCGTAAGAACAATTCCGAATGTCAGGGATGCAAATGCATTTCTTACAAAGCCTGCAAAGATGTATGTAATCAGGGAAAGCAGTGCTGCCGTGATTGCATACGGAAGCTGAGTAGATACGTGGTTGATATGCTCGCACTGAGCCCCCGCAGATGCCATGATCGTGGTATCTGAAATCGGGCTGCAGTGATCTCCGCACACAGCGCCTGCCATGCAAGCGGATATGCAGATAACCATAAGTGTGTTGTTGATATCGTAGTCGAATACCTTTGCAACGATCGGGATAAGGATCCCGAACGTTCCCCAGGACGTCCCCGTGGCAAAAGAAATAATGCAGCCCACAATAAATACGAATGCAGGGATAAGACTCATTATCGCATTGTTATCTGCAAAGCTCTGAACCATATTATCTACAAATACATCAGAACCGAGGGAATTTGTCATTGCCTTTAATGTCCATGCAAATGTCAGAATAAGGATTGCCGGAACCATTGACTTAAATCCGTCAGGTATACAGCTCATGCAGTTTTTGAAGCTGATCACGCCTGTTGCGGTAAAGAAGATAATCGTAAATATCAAAGCAACGACCGAGCCGAATACCAGACCAACGGAAGCATCGGAATTTGCAAATGCCTCAGAGAAGCTTGCACCGCCGAAGTAATCGCCTGTATAGATCATTCCGATTACACAGCAGATAATAAGCACAATGATAGGAAGAACAAGGTGGATAACTCTTCCCTTCGGATTGTCCTCAATTTCGTTCTGAGTTTTACCTATCATAGCCTCGCCTGGAAGATGCCCCTTGCTCTTGTGCTGAACTCTTTGAGCTGCCTCCGCAAGGTCCATCGGACCGAAGTCGAACCTGCCGATTGCAAGTACAAACATCATTAGTATCGTAAGAAGTGCGTAATAGTTATACGGAATAGCCCTGATGAAAAGATCCAGTCCGTTAAGTCCGTCAACAGAAGAAGTAACTGCCGCAGCCCATGATGAAATCGGAGCTATTATGCAGACAGGCGCTGCTGTTGCGTCAATAAGGTAAGCCAGCTTTTCTCTTGAAATGCCGTGCTTATCGGTTACTGGTCTCATGACCGAACCAACCGTAAGACAGTTGAAATAGTCATCAATAAATATAAGCATGCCCAGAAAAATCGTTGCAGCCTGCGCGCCGACCTTGCTCTTTACATTTGCGGCTGCCCAACGCCCGAATGCTGCCGAGCCTCCCGCTCTGTTCATCATCTGGACCATGGCACCGAGTATAACAAGGAAAATCAAAATCCCTGCATTCCATGAATCTGCCAGAGAGCCTATCATTCCATCCACAAATACATGCTCCATTGTGGCAACAAGATTAAACCCCGAATAAAGAAGGCCTCCAAAGAGTATTCCTACAAAAAGTGAGGAATAGACCTCTTTTGTGATGAGTGCAAGTACAATTGCAATCAGTGCAGGCACCAGCGACCATCCCGTGTTGATAATTTCCATTTGTAATCTCCTTTTCTGATTAAAAAATTGAGCCATGACCCATCATGACTCAATTCTTAAAAATCAAAACAAAGAATTTCATTCACGACAGCTCTCCAAAGAATTCTCTTTGACAGTCGTATGAATATTCTTCATACGCCCAGGTAAAATGCCCTGCAGGAAGCATTTCCCTTCGGCGGTCTTTCCTTTCGCTTTTTTCTCCTGCGAACCTTTTAAAGCTACTCTTAAATACCGCGCCTCTATCATGCCCTATTTAATTATGTAGAAGTATAAACTCTATTTCCCCCTAAGTCAAGCCTATTTATGCTTTTTTCCTGCTCTCCAGATTGCATACCTTAAAGCAAAGAGTCCAAGGACGAACAATAATGCAAACTGTACTATAACATCAATCGGCTTTGTAAGAAGTCTTTCAATAGCCAGAGCCGGAGAAATTGCCGAAATAAACAGCGGATTTGCCATACCTCTCTTAAAGACTATGATCGCAAAGACTATGTTCAGCACTATGATTGCACTTACGTACCATACGGTAAACCATCTGTTCTTTTTATCAAGTTCAAACGATGTGATCGGCATGTACATTAAAAGCAACATCGGAAGAGCCAGTGAAACATAGAACGGCCAGGTTAAATACAGCGTTCTTGTCTGAGCATAAACCGGCGCCCAAAGAAGTGCTCCGAAACGATTAAATGAAAAGAATACCAAAACAGCCAGGAAGATAGTGTAAATGATATACTTAACGTCCGCCTTTTTCTTTTCCGCATCATCAATAATGCCCTGAGCCCAAGTGCTTAAGAATGTTGAAACAAGGAAAATTGCAATATGCCAGATAAGGCACAGCACCGTTGCACCCTTAAACGGATAAGGAGCAGTCATATCACCGTACATTAAAGGTCCTGTTACAACTGTTGAAGCAGCCCCAAGAAGCGATGATAATGTAAGCCAGTCCATAAAGAGTATAAATGTCCTCTTTGTATACTGCGGTCTTATGTACAGGCGGTGAATAAAGAAGGTTGCGGCAACAAACTGAACCGAAATCAGAAAAATCGGAAGGCTTGTTATTACATCCTGAGTGATAGTCATATAGAACATATTTGATACGTCACTCAGGATAAGATTTGTTGCATAAAACGTTACAAACGACCCAAGCAAAACAAGGGCAATCAATATAAGTATCGTAGCTCTTTTGGAGAGCAAAGATTTACCTCTTACTATCATTTCTTTGCCACCTCCTCGTATGTGTGATAAACAGGTTCAAAATCAAGGCTGTTATCATTGTGAATCGTGATAAGCAGACCTCCCATCATATCCTCATCGTAATAAATTCTGTCATCGGAGTTGACACCATAAGAAAGATATATTCCCTTGTAAAGAATTCTTGAATTGTTTACATGATCGTGTGCAACGCATACAGCCTTGGTTGAGCCAAGCTCCAGCATCTTGTCAAACAATCCCGAATTGACCTGCGGGCAGCTTACTGATTCTCCCATCCCTCCGCTTTCAAGCTTTGCATCCTTATTACCTTCTGTAGCCTCATCCCATGCTGTCTGAAATTCGGGAAGAGGTATATGGAAAAAAGCAATGGATGGAACCGTTTCCCCTCCGTTTTGCTGTTTGGTATACTTTACGATATTTTCATACCACTCGATCTGATCCTCCTTGATGTAATCATATCCCCAATATTCACCGTAATTATAGCGATTGGAATCCATCAGGATAATCTGCTCTTTTATCCTGTTCCCGTCCATAAGATTGATTGCATAGTTGGAATTTCCGTATACATCATCATCCTGATGGTCTATAAACCTGCAGAAATATCCGAGATTGTTAAGATAGTCCGTTACCCAGTCGATCGAGAAATAGCATTGTTCGTCGTGATTGCCCCAGACAAGAGCCCATGGGATCTTATGACTGTTCATCCATTCGAAAAGTTCCACGGCAACAGCCTTATCGGCAAATGTAAAGTTATCGCCGGTAAGAACTATCATGTCCGGATCTGCATCCTTTATTGTCAGATCAATAAAATCGTAGTGACGGAATCTTGCATCCTTGTTTGCTAAATGAATATCACAAAGCTGAAGGATCTTAAAATCGTCCTTCCACTCCGTTTCAAGAATGTAATCCTGCGGCTCGTAATGCGATGTTTCCGGAGCTCCGCAGGCTGTCAGAAGCAGAGCTGCCGACAGGATCAGAATTGAGATCAGTTTTTTCATTGTGTTTTTTACCATTGTGCTGTTCTTAAAGTTTGGATGAGCTTCTTAAAGTCCTCTTCTCCCCAGATCACGGGAACCGGATAGAGAGGATTTGCCTCCTTATCAGCCCATGCGATAATCTGAGGAATATCCTCATCCTTGATCATATCAAGACCTGCAGGAAGATTCATCTGCTTCTTAAGGTCATCCATCCAGGCGATGAACTTAAGAGCCTTTTCTTCGCTGTTTGCTCCCTTCATTCCGCATACATCCGCCAGATCTGCAAGCCTATCGTAAACAGCAGGTCCGAACTGCCGCATAACGTGAGGAAGAATAACCGACATTGCAAGCCCGTGAGCAACTCCGTAAAGTCCGCCCAGAGTATGACCTACAGCGTGTACGTATCCTACGCAGCCTCTTGTAAACGAGCGTCCTGCATAAAATGATGCAAACTGCATATTCTGGCGAGCCTCAAGATTTGCTCCGTCATTGAATGCCGTAAGAAGATTATCATATATAAGCTTAACGGCTTTCTTTGAAAGCTCTTTCTCAAGCGGTGTGCAGTATGTCCAGTTCGTGTAGCTTTCAACGGCATGACAAAGTGCATCCATACCCGTTGTTGCCGTTATAAACGGAGGAAGACCGACCGTAAGCTCCGGATCCAATACCGCATACTTTGGAAGTATGGACGGGTCGTTGATCGATGCCTTATGATGTGTCCTGCTGTCTGTGATTACTGCGGCAACCGTTGTTTCCGAGCCTGTTCCCGACGTTGTCGGAATAGCCCAGAACGGAACGATTCTTTTATGGACCTTTAAAAGACCCTGAAGCTGATCAACTCTTTTATCCGGATGCGCAATTTTTGCCGCAACCCCCTTTGCACAGTCCATCGGAGAGCCGCCGCCCATTGCAATAATGCCTTCGCACTTATTGTCGCAATACACCTTGTAGCCTGCCTCAACGTTATCGGATGTCGGGTTCGGCTGCACGTCTGTGTACATGGCATATTCAAGACCGGCCTTATCCATTGCCTCAAACAGCTTATTCGGAAGACCAAGCTTCATAAGTCCGGGGTCCGACACAAAGAGGACCTTCTTAAGACCCTTTGCCCTGATCTGCTCCGGAAGCTTAACAACACTTCCGACCCCTTCTATGTACTCCGGCATCCGGTAGCCCATGAAATAATTGCCTACCTTCATAACGCCCTGAAATATCCTGCAATAAACCTTTCCCATGATTATACCTCCATCATCGTAATTGCCTCTATCGGGCAAACCTTTGCGCAGATACCGCAGCCAAGACACTCTTCTTTCTTTACAAGTTCAGCCGCGGTATGAATATCTCCGTGAAACCTCGGGCCCGTAAGACCCAGACAATTTTTCGGGCAGTTTTCTATGCATACAGAGCAGCCTGCACAATCATCAAAACTTATGGAAGGAAGCTTCTTAATTTTTTCTGCCATTTTTTTATCCTCCGCACACAGGGCTCATCAGCATCACTTTATCGCCGTCGGAAAGCTTTGCGTTTTTTCCGGACTGCTTTCCGTTTATTACCACGATGCAGCCATCAATATCCTTCGAAGTGATGGTTGTATCCGGGTTCTTCTCCTTTGCCTTTGCAAGAAGGATCGGGTACAGCTCCTTTACGGAGTCTGCCCGGGCATCAAGCTCTTTAATTCCCGTATCCAGTCTGAAAAGGCCGAATAATTTTACATTGACCATATTGCCCTCCTACTGAATAATTTTAAGCTTTCTTAATGTTTTCTCTGTCGGAACACCGTTTGCATCCCAGCCTCTTGCCTTATAATAGGTCTTCTTCATTGTTTCAAGAGGGACCCTTGTGGATGGGTCATTCGGGTCCTGCGGAACATCCGTCAGACGCTTCGGAAGCGCATCATCCTTTGCGCTTACGCCGAACTTTGAGTTTACATATCGCTCAAGTGTATATCCTCTTTCGCCGTTTCTTAAATATTTACCGAACGTCATAGGCATTCCTACGGCATAGCCCATCATTCTTGTATGGTGAAATACGGGAAGGTGCATTGCCGCAATGCCCGGACAGCGATTGATAAATCTTAATGCCCAGCCGATATGCGGAATCGCCTTATTGCAGATAGAAGCAATAGCTCCGTTCGGTTTTTTTATCAGAAATCCCGGGAAAAAAGCATACGACGTAAACAGGCACTGTCCTGTTGCGGAAATCATTTCCATAAGATCCTGGAACATCATTGTAAAATCAGCCTTTGCCTTTGGTGTCTGCGGATCGGTAAAGAGTCCCAGACCCTCAACGATTACAAGATACCCTCCGTTAAGGTGGCAGCCGCCCCTGTTGGAGACCGCATAACCAAGCCCCTGCCCGACGGCGCGTCTCGGTTCGTAAGCCGCAAGCTCAAGTCCCTTTGCGTTGATGGCAAATTCTTTGCCGCCGTATTTTTCAGCAAGGCGCCTGCTTCCCTCTGCAAGCTCATCACCTATGCCTCTTCTGTGGGCAATGTCATCAAAGACCTGCTTGATATTATCGGTCTTTCCGAACTCAAGTCCGTTGTTCCAAAGGCCCTTCTCATTTGCTTCCATAGCCCATGCAAGGGTGGACGATGCGGAAATCGTATCAAGACCAAGCTCATCAAGCTGGTAGTTCCAGTCAAGAATAAGCTGCATATTGTTATTTAATATGCCGCCGCCCAGAAGCCCGAGCGTTTCAAGCTCCGGTCCCTTTACAGCCTTTCCGTCAACATTAACCGTTCTTGCACATTTGATAGGACATGTAAGGCAGCCCTTGTTTACGATATTGTACTCTTCGGCAAGAGTCTCGCCGTTTACCATATCAAAATCTTCGTACTGACCGTAGTTGTAGTTCTTTGTAGAAAGCATGCCGCGCATCTGCATCTGCGATACAAGTCCGGCTGTTCCCAGGCGCGGAAGCTGATTGCCCGTAAGAGGATGCTCTTTAAGATACTTAAACCACTTCTTGCACCATTCCTTTGTTTTTTGCGGATCGGAAACAGAAACGTTCTTTACGCCTGTAACGGTAATTCCCTTCAGGTTTTTCCATCCGTATACGGCACCGACACCCGCTCTTCCCGCAACTCTTTCGTCAGAAACAACCGATGCATACTTTACAAGATTTTCACCTGCAGGCCCTATAACAAGCTGTGCCATCTTGACCTTACGCTTTTTCTGCTCTTCGATTTTGGAAACCAAAGCCTCCTGCGCAGGACTTGCATTAAGTCCCCAGATGTCATCGGCATCATGAAGAATAAAGCTTCCGTTATCGATTTCAAGCCATGAATGCTTTTCGCATTTGCCCTTTAAAATAAGGGCATCGATTCCCGCCTTCTTAAGATAGTACCCGAAGCGGCCTCCGCAGTTTGATGAAGTAATAAAGCCTGTCTGGGGAGAAAGTGTGGACATATTAAAACGCGAAGAGCTCGGGGCACCCGTTCCCGTAAGAGGACCCGTTGAAATAACGATCAGATTTTCCTCGGAAAAAGCCTTCTCACTGCCGGTAAAATTATCGCAAAGGATCTTTGCAGCCATAATCTTTCCGCCGATGAAAAGCTCTCTGTCTTCGTCTGTCCATGGGTAATCAGTCAGTGTCTGCGCGGAAAGATCGTACATAACGACCCTTCCCATATAACCACCGAATTTACTTGGCATATCAACCTCCGTAAACAAAATTGCATACTCATACTTATACACAATGATTATACCCTTTTGTCAAGGCTATATCAATCTTTAATAAGCCGGACCCCCGCCTATAGAGGCATGAGACATCGCGCATACTAAGAAAAGACTTTCGGAGAAACCCGAAAGCCTTTGATATCACTGATATTTATTGTCCGTATTACTCTGCGGTAAATTCTACAACATCCTTTGCATAAAGACCGGAGCTCGTTGCGCTGCAGGGAGCAAGCCAGACAGATCCGTTGTCGGATGTTTTCTTGTCCTTTTCGATTGCAATGATCGTAAGCTCGCTTGCAAGGTTTTCGGCGCTTACCTCCGATGTATAACCGTCGGATGCAATTGCCGTTACCTTCGAGCCGGAAACGCCGAGCTTGTTCAATACATCCTTAAGCACATATCCGCTGTAAGCTGCCTCGGAAATCGTTCCCTTTGAGTTCTGAACAGTAACAGTGATATTCCAGATAGTAAGACCTTCAAGATCGGCGCTTCTTATATCTTTTCCGTTGATCTTAAAGCTGTAATCGGCAAATGTTATCTTGTCTGTCTTATCCTTTACAACAGGCTCGGCAAGCTCGCTCGGGCCTGCAGATTCGCCGCTTTTTTCGCCCTCAGAGCCGGAGCCGGATGCAAGCGGCGAGGAGCCGCCTTCAATTTCCACCTTTGAAAGATCCTGTGCATAATCTCCTGTTGTCCCGGATGTGCATGGTGCAAACCACGGGCCGGCTTTAAACGGCGTTCCGTCCTTGGAAATTGCAAGCAAAACCCCTTCAGCCTTAACGTCGCCTTCAAATGCAACCTCGTATCCGTCTGTGCAAACTATGGTTGCCTTGCCGAGATCTCCGCTGACCTGTGCAGCCTCAAGAACATCCGCAAACATAAATCCGACATATACGCTGCTGTGCGCCGTGCCGGAAGAGTTTACTGTATCGGCGGTGATCTGATAAAGCGGATATGCCGCCATATCCTCGCTGCTTACCTTTGCTCCGCAAATCTTAACCTTAAACTCAGGAATGGTAACACCTTTTACTTCCTTCATATCAAGACCGGATCCTTGCTTTTGCTCTTCCTGCTTTTCCGTTTTTTCTCCGCACGCTGCAAAGCAGAATACCAAAGCAAGCGCAAGGATAATTGCTGATATTTTTTTCATTCTTCAGACCTCCATGAAAAAATTTAATGTATGCATAATATTTTGATTATTCAAGAGAAGGATAAATGCAGACTCTGCGCCCGAATTCATCCAGATATCTTATCTTCAAATCAGGGCCGCATATTCCCCGAAGTCTTTCCTCCGTAACAAGCTCATCCGTGCTGCCGCAGCTTATATGCCCCTTGCCGTCAAATAAAGCCACCCTGCCGTCAAGAAGTATTGCATGGTTAGGATCGTGAGTGGTCACGGCAACCGCATAGCCCTTGCCGGACAGCTCCTTTATCATCCGAAGAACTCCCATCTGATGGCCGTAATCAAGATGAGCTGTAGGCTCATCAAAAAGCACAACCTTTGGGTTTGCTGCTATTGCTCTTGCTATGGTAACCTGCTGTCTTTCACCTCCGGAAAGCTCTGCATACATTCTTTCGGCAAATTCGCTGATACCTACTGTTTCCAGGGCTTTGTACGTTGCCTCTTCTTCAGCTTTTCCGGGATGCGAAAACAAACCGATTTTCGGTGCGCAGCCCATCATGACAAAATCAAACACGCTTATTCCGGGAACTGCCGCATGATTTTGCGGCACAAATCCGGAAAGCACCGCAATATCTTTTTCGCGCAGATTCTTAATCTCTTTTCCGTCCAAAAGAATACTTCCCTCATAATCCCTTTGAAGACCCGAAAGGCAGGAGAAAAACGTGCTCTTTCCTGCGCCGTTTCTTCCCAGCACGCAAAGAAGATCGCCCTCATTTATCGTAAGAGAAACCCTATCCAAAATCTGCTTTGTTTTGTTGTAGGAAAAACTCAGATCTTTAATTTCGTAAATCATCTTAAGGTCTCATTCTTTCTCTTGAATAAAAGCCGGCAGAAAAACGGCGCACCCACAATTCCGGTCATAATGCTGACAGGCATTTCATTTGTGCCTATGGTCCTTGTTATGGTATCAACCAGAAGCATAAAAATTCCGCCGATAAGACACGATGCCGGGATCACTCTTCTGTTAGACGAGCCTGCAAGCATTCTTGAAAAATGCGGAATAATAAGACCTACCCATCCTATGGTCCCCGCAATGCAGACAGACGCAGACGTCAAAAGCGTTGAACAAAGTATGCTTATTCCTCTTATCAACCTTACATCGGCACCAAGCGTTCTTGCGGTGTCCTCCCCCACAGACAGCACATCTATCCACCAGGATAAAAGCATCAGCACTGTCATGGGGATCGCAACAACAAAAAGCATCGGAAGTATATCCTTTTCAGAAACGTAGCCGAAGCTTCCCATGGTCCAATAGGTTATTGATGCAAGCTGTGTGTCCGGGTCTGCGGCATATTTGATAAATCCCAATACGGAAGACATAAGTGAGCTTACGATTATGCCGGAAAGGACCAGCATTATATTAGACCTGTTTTTTATGAGTGTCGGAAGCAGCGCCGTAATCAGCACGGCAGCCACTCCGCCTGCAAATGCAAAGAAAGAAATTGCAGCCGAAGTCAGTCCGAAAAGAATTGCCAGTGCAGCACCGATACACGCTCCGCTTGATACTCCGAGAAAGTCCGGAGATACAAGAGGGTTATTGAATATCCCCTGATAACACGCACCCGAAACGGAAAGCGCAGCGCCAACCAATATGGATGCAAGTATTCTCGGAAGCCTTAATCCCAAAACGACATTAACGGTCATCTGATCTGCAGTCTGCTCCTGCAGTGTTGCGGCTCTGAACAATATGCCGAGACTTTCCATGGGAGTAACAGGATATTTGCCAAAGCAAATTGCAAATACAACAAGTGCTGCAAGCGCAATAACAAGCGCCGCGATAACCAAAGCCATATTCTTTTTGTTCGTTTTGCCTGCGATCATCATTAAAATTCGTCCCAATTGATTTCCAATTCATCATCAAAACAGCGGCCGAACATAAATCTGTAGTAATCGTCAACCTCGTCCTCAAAATCTTCCAAAGAAAAATAATCAGGATACATTTCTCTGAGCATATACATACATCCCAGCACGCATGATATCCCCGGCATATCCCAGGAATCATACCTTGTCGGGATAACATAGATATCTTTATTTATTACGCTTGTCATTGCGCTCCAGGCAGGATCAGTGAGCAGCTCTTCAGTGGTGTAATCTCTTGCCGTTGAGCTTGTGCAGAAGATGACATCCGGATTATAGGTAAAAATCCTTTCAACTCCTATATCTATCCAGTTGTGGTTTAAGCCTTCTTCAACAACGGGAATTCCGCCTGCCTGCTCTATCATCCACGACTGCAGCATGTCGGAGCCTGCCGCTCTGCCGAGGCTTCCGCCCATAAGCATAGCCGTTTTTCTTTCGCTCTTTGGAATGGTATCAACTATACTCTTAATATAGCCGAACTTCTTATCTATCCATTCGCCTGCGCGCTTTGCGTTTTCGGGAACGCCGAAATATTCGCCGAGCATATTAAGCGTATACTTAATATCCTCCATGTCTTCAACGGTTATGCAGACGACATCTATTCCGAGCTTGCTTACCGCCTCTATGGTTTCCGGGTCGTTGGATCTGTGCACCAAAGCGGTGGGAGCATAAGAAGCAAGCTTCTCCATATCAACAACGCCTCTTCCGACCGTGCCTGCCCTTGCAAGCTTTTCGTCCGCGATATTCCAGAAATTGCTTTTAACATTTACGGCAAGCACCCTGTCTTCAATTCCAAGCGCCACAAAGAAGGGTACAGCGGCAGCATATACGGATGCAATGGTGGAATCCTTTGCATCAGATCTTATATCCAGAGTCCTTCCTGCTCCGTCCGTGACCCTGCCCACAAGCTCGTAATTCCGTTTTATTTCATTGCCGCAGGCACAAGCCGAAAAGCAAAGGCTGATCGCAAGGACAATGGCGGATAATTTTTTAAGCATTTTAATCCTTCTGTTTTATATTTCATAACAAAAAACTCCGATCCGGCTTGAATCGGAGCAATGCAAATTTCGGACAGAATCCCGCTTAAGTACTTTTGCTTACTCCTTTTCAAACACGGAAGGTTAAACCGTTTCCGGTTTAGCCCCGGCCAGACAGCCTTTGCATTTGCGCAGAGGGCCATAAGGCTCGAAGTAATCTATGCAGAGATTGTACCATATTACTCCGGATTGAACAATCAAAGACAAGTTTGTGGTAAAATATTTTTATGATAATTTTTCTTACGGGTGACAAACAAACAGGTAAAAGCACGCGCATACAACAGATGATCGCGGACTTAAAGGCGCAAAAGCCGGATTTAAAGATCGGCGGATTTTACACTAAAGCTGACGGCGAAGACATTCGGATGATTAGTGCGGGAAATCCGGACAAATCTTTTATTGTCGGCAAACGCAAAATCTGCGGATACGAAGAGGCCTTCAACACCGGGGGAGTTGCCCTGCTTAACGGCCCGGAAACAAGAAATGCCGACCTCATCATTATGGACGAGCTTGGCTGGATGGAATCAGGTGCAGCCGAATTTTCAAAAGCAGTTTTAAGCACGCTGGATTATGCCTCCGAAAAAAATATTGCAGTCTTTGGCGTTCTTCGCAAAGACTGCAATTCAGATTTGATAAACAGCATTAAAAATCGTCCGGATGTTCAAATAAAAAGTGTCAGCCGCCTGCAGCCAAAGGCATAACGGTGATAACATCGCCATCCTGCATTACGTAGGTTTTGTCTTTTCTTGAGCTGTTAACAAGGATGGTCATTCTCATATTCGGATCAACTGTTGTCTCGGCAAAATAGCCTTCCAGGGATTTTCCGGCAAGATTAAGATTGCAAAAGCCTTCTTCATCAAATTCCTGAGGAAGCTTTTCCTTTAAAAAACCATAGTACTTTATTCTTACCATCTCTTACCCTCTTCTTTCCTTAAATAAGCTTTAATGCTTTTCTGACAGCCGAAACAGCATCTGTTAAAATACTAAATGCTATTGCGGAATATACTTTACGTATTCGCCAAGCCCAAGCTCATTAAGCTTTTCTGCTGTCGGAATACCCTTTTCCGTCCATCCGCGCTTTTCGTAGAATTCATCAAGCATCCTGTTGAACTCTTCTTCTGTCGGAGCTTTGCCTGCTCTGCCGCCTACTGCTGCAGGGATGTAAAGCTTTTTCGGAACTGTATCGTCCTTTCTGTCAAGACCGTCGCGGACATTGATAAGTCTTTGGAGGTTGAGTGATCTTTCACCAAACTTAAACAGCTCTTTTCCTGTCCATTCTTCACCTGTAACAGTCTTAAGCCCTGCAAGGTATTCGGTAATCGTCATACCGGCAAACTTAACCATGAACTTGCAGATAGTGGAGCAGTTGTACATCATAGCGCCATCCTGCGCATAAATAGCCATCTGTGCCGCCTCGTCAACAGAGAATCTGTCGCCTGCGGTTTCAAGGCCGACCTCAGGATATACAAGACCCGTAGCCAAAGCCTGTGTATCTCCTCTTTCGTGACAGGCTCCTCTTGGGCTTGTTGCATAGTTTACAAAGTTTCCGAATACGGCGCGCGGGTCGTGTGCGGGAAGATCCATGTTCTTGACCTCAACCGCAATGTCCTTTGCATCTCCTCCGATAAGCTCTGCAGCTCCTCTGATGCCCTTCCTGAAGTATTCTCCGATCCCTTCGTTCTTAACGATCTTGTCAACAAGGAAGAGCAGTGTTTCAGGGTCTCCGAAATGCGGGACCATACCGATCTTATCTGCACAGATAAGAGCTGCTTCGTAGCATTCCGTAAGGAATCCGATATATGAGCCTGCGGAAATCGTATCAACGCCTGCGCGGTTGCAAATATCGTTTGCAACTGAAATTGCTTCAAGGTCGTCGATGCAAAGACCCGAGCCCATTGTTCCCAGCGTTTCGTATTCAGGACCGTTTCCTACAAGCTTTTCGCCGTTCTTTAATGTAATGTCAATATGTCTGTGGCAGCCGACCGGGCAGTTCTGGCACGGAAGCGGCTTAACATTAAGGACCTGAGTATATCTCGGTGTTCCGATCGTTTCAGCGCCCTTGTGCCATACATCGCCTCTCCAGTATCTGATCGGGGAGTCGCCGATTTCTTCCATTCCCGTCATAACGGAAGGTGTTCCCTCTGCAGTTTCCGTAGCCTTGTGGAGGATCTGGAACATTTCCTTAGCCCACTTGTCGCAGCCTTCCGGGTCTGCGATAGGGCATTCCTTTGTTCCCCAAACTGCAACTGCCTTTAAGTTCTTGGAACCCATAACGGCACCGCCGCCGCCTCTTCCTGCAAATGAATGTCCGTCGCAGGTGATGTTTGCGATAGGATTCATTATCTCGCCTGCAGGTCCGATGTTAAGAGCATTGATTCTCTTATCACCGAGGATCTCCTTTATCCTTACGGAAGTCTCAACAGAATCAAGACCCCAAAGATCTGCTGCATCCTTAAATTCAACGCCGTTGTCGTTTATGTAAAGCCAAACCGGCTTTTCGGATCTGCCTTCGATTACAAGGGCGTCAAATCCCGCCTTCTTAAGCTGCGGCGCCCATGCGCCTGTTCCTGCGGAATCCATAAATGTTCCGGTAAGAGGACTCTTGGTAATCACGCTCCACTTTGCATTTCCCGGGAAGAACCTTGCAGCCTGAATGGGACCTACCGCAAAAACGATTTTGTTTTCCGGAGAAAGAGGATCGACCCTTGCAGGTGTCTCTTCCAGAAGAATCTTGCAGCCAAACGCTGTTCCGCCAAGTAAGAGCTTAAGATCTTCATCCTTGATGTCTTCAGCCTTCCATGTCTTGTTTGTAAGGTCAACACGGCAAAGCCTGCTCCAGTATCCGTACATAAAAAACTCCTTTCCCGCAGTCTTTGCACATAAAGACCGCTAAATAATTAAAGCAGTCTCCTTTGCAAATCCGGCAGGCAGGAGAATCGCTTCTTCTACCCATTGTTTATGTCCGCCGCTTGGGCATGGCATAAATCGAAGACACAAATATTACCCGCTTATTATATCATACACTTATGGTATAATGTAAGACAGATCAGAAAAAAGCATCCCGCAAAATAAGAAACTTTGTTCAAAAGCTGAGGCAGGAAATGGAAAACGAAAGATATAAAAGAAATATCCCATCAATCACGCAGGAAGACCAGAAACGTCTTAAGAAAAAGACCGTTGCAGTTGCCGGCTGCGGAGGGCTGGGCGGCTATGTGATCGAGGCCCTGGCAAGACTTGGGGTCGGAAATCTCAGGCTGATTGATGCCGACAGCTTTTCAGAAAGCAACTTAAACCGGCAGCTTTATGCCACGGAAAAAAATCTGGGCAAAGGCAAGGCAAACGCCGCAAAAAAGAGGATTAAAAAAATCAATTCCGGTGTCAAAGCCGAAGCCGTAAAAGAGCTTATCACAAAGGAAAATGCAAACGAGCTTCTGTCGGGCTGCGATCTGTGCATAGATGCTCTTGACAATATTGAAGGGCGGCTTGTGCTGGAGGAAGCCTGCAGCAAGCTTGGCATATACCTCATCCACGGAGCGATCGAGGGCTGGAATGCACAGATCTCGTGCGTTGCACCGGGCGCAGGCACGATACACAAGCTTTACGGACAGCTTGATTTAAAAGACGAAAAGCCTGCCCCTTCCGTTCTTTCCTTTACAGCAGGATTTGCCGCAAGCCTCGAGGCAGCCGAAGCAGTAAAGGTCCTTACGGGATACGGAGAAAAATCGGAAAACCGCCTGCTTATTGCAGACTTGAAGATAGGAGATTTTGAATATGTACAGATTTAATAACGACTACAACCGCGGAATGCATCCCGCAATCTTAAAAAAGCTCGAAGAGATCAACATGGAAGCAAATCCCGGCTACGGCCTCGACCCCTGGTGCGACAAAGCGGCAGCCCTCATAAGAGAAGCCTGCAAAGCACCTTATGCGCACGTTCATTTTTTAGTTGGCGGAACACAGGCAAATTACACCGTCATCGCAAGCACGCTCCGTGCCTTTGAAAGCGTTATCTGCGCAGACAGCGGCCACATCTATGTTCACGAAACAGGCGCCGTTGAGCACGTCGGACACAAGATTGAAGCACTCCCTGCAAAGGACGGGAAAATCACCGCAGCTCAGGTAGAAGCAAAGGCTGTTGAATACGAGACCAGCGAGGTTCCGGAACACATCACCACTCCGAAGATGGTTTACATCTCCTTTCCTACCGAGTACGGAACGATTTACTCAAAGCAGGAATTGAAAGACCTTTACAATGTATGCAGAAAGCACAAGCTTTATCTTTTTATTGACGGTGCAAGACTCGGCTACGGTCTTGGCTCTTCCAAAAACGATCTTAAGCTTTCCGATCTTGCAAAGTACAGCGATGTATTTTACATTGGCGGAACAAAATGCGGAGCAGCATTCGGCGAAGCAGTTGTAATAACCAACGATGACATTAAGCTTCACTTCAGAAGCAGCATAAAGCAAAACGGCGGAATGCTTGCAAAGGGCTGGCTTCTTGGCGTTCAGTTTGCAGCGCTCTTTGAAAACGATCTTTACCTGAAAGAAACAAAAAGGGCGGATGCCTATGCCATGGAGATCAAGGCTGCATTCAAAAAAGCCGGAATCAAAAGCTACATTGAAAGCCCGACGAATCAGCAGTTTGTTGTCCTGACCGACGGACAGGCAAAAAAGCTTGCGAAGAATTTCATTTATGAAAATGAGGGACGCGCAGACAAAACTCATGTAATAGTCCGCTTCTGCACAAGCTGGGCAACAACAAGAGAAGAGCTTGATGCACTGCTTAATGCGATATCAAAGCTGTAGCAGGAAGTTTAAAATGATGTTCAAAAATACCACAAGCTCGCGATCTGCGATATCCCTATACGAATAGAAATTATTCAAAAAAACCGAGGGCTCAATCCCTCGGCATATAGAATCCGCAAAAGCTTCCCTGATAAGTTGCAACCTCTTCTCCGAAGAGCTCTTCATCCTTGCAGGGAAGCTCTTTATTTATGGCTTTTTCAAGTTCAGTTCTTACCAACGCAGCGGCATCGCTGCCGACAGCAGGATCGCCGTGCGACGGATAAATCTCGTCAAACTCAGATCTCATATTATCGAGTCTTTCAAGACTCTTAATATAGTGCGGAAGCGATCTGTGATCTCCGAACATATAGATGATCGCATTCGAGATCGAATCGCCTGCATAAAGAACTCTTGCATCTATATCAAGAATTGCAATGCTGCCGTATGTATGACCTGGAATGCTCAAAATCTTCAGCGGTCTGCCGCCAAGATCGATGATCTGCCCATCCTTTACAAAGAGCGGCTGAGAGTCCGGATACTTTTCTGCCATACCGCAGCGCCTGTAATCCTCTTCATCGACCCAATAAGCATCAAATGCCCCGTTGCCGGATGTATGGTCGCCGTCGCCGTGAGTATTGATAAGTGATAGCGGTTTCTTTGTAAGCGATTGCGCAATTTCCTTTGCATCAGGTGTATCAACACCGCTGTCAATAAGAAGAGCCTCATCCTTTCCCTCCAGAACGAAGAATCTTACAAAATCATCCTCCACTCTCCATGTGCTGTCGTTTATTTTTACAATTTCAACATTTGCATTAGCCATAGTTAATACCTCGCTGTTCTCATTGCATTTTATTTGAAATTATTATAACATAATTGTGCTTTAATCAAATGCTTTTAGTCAAAACTAATCGCGGAAAGAACAAGCTGAAAAAATGAAGGATCCCCTTTTCGAAAACAAAATAACAGGTGTAATAATAGATGACGAGAGCAAACTCGCCGCCGTTGTGATCCCGATCATCAAGGTGGATGGCAAAAACCATCTTCTTTTTGAAGTGCGTTCAATGGAGCTGGAAGGTCAGCCGGGCGATGTTTGTTTTCCGGGCGGAATAATTGAAGAAAATGAAAGTGCACTGGATGCCGCACTGCGAGAAGCCTCAGAAGAGCTGTTTATCCCCAAGGAGGATTTCAAACTGCTTGGGCCTACCCACGTTTTCCATACCCCCGGAATGACTACCTTTCCGTTTGTGGCAGAACTGACATCCTATGACGGCAGCTTCAATAAAGACGAGGTATCGGAAACCTTTACAGTGCCGCTTGAGTTTTTTGTAAACACACAGCCGGACAAATACCCTCTCGAATGGGTAAGAAAGGATTCCGACACCTTCCCGTACAATCTTATTGTCGGCGGCAGAAATTACAAATGGAGAAAACAAATACAGCCCGAGCTGTTCTATAACTGCAGCGGCCGCATCATCTGGGGCTTTACCGCAAAAATAATTCACTATTCTCTGGTACGACACGCAGTAGACGCTTATCAGATCGGATACTGAATTGCCTTCCCATTCATGTCAGGCAGCGCAGAGCCGGGAAAGGCTGCAAAATAAAACTGCGTTTTGCAGCCACACTTACACATAACTATATCCGCGCTCAAGCACAGAAGCACATTCATACATACCAACAGGCACTTGCAGGCTCAACAAGGCAAACATTCTCATTGGGTGCGAAAAATACTAAAGTCGTCAGAAGTGTCTTTCTTCTACAACCCGACTGCCAATCCCAATAGCAGCAGGGCTGATGTAAGGACAAGGTTGGAAAGCTGGAATTTCCAGCTCCACTTAAACCAGTCAACGTAGTTGACATCCGCCAGACCAAGACCTATCAAAAGCGCCGGGTTGGTTGGATAGAACACGTTGGAGAAACCGTCTCCAAAGGCGTATGCCACAACACAAAGCTGAGTTGAAAGACCAAAGGCCGCTGCAAGAGGCACGATCAAAGGCATCAGCATAATTGCCTTTGCCGAACCTGATGCAATAAAAAAATTAAGAACAAGAACCATAAGATAAATAAACAGGATCAGCTTCCACGCAGGAAGTGTGGCGGCAAGCTCTACGGCTTTTCCAAGCAGTATGTTTAAGATACCTGCCGTTTCCATAATGTATTTGATGGATGAGGCCATAAGTATCATAAGCACTGCCGGAAGCATTGAAACAACGCCTGCCCACATGGTGGAGCCGAAAAATTTCCAGCTCATTCCGCCGGCTTTACCTGAAACGATGCCGGCAATCAAAAAGGCAAGCGCAACAATTATCAGTGTGTAATCCTGCAAAGCCGTAATAACACTGCTGAGAAGAACAAGAAGTATTCCGGCTCCGAGGATGCCACCGAAAAGCAATAATGCTCTGCTCAACTGCTTATCTTCCGTAAACGATACTGCATCAGAGCCTTCGTCTGGCGCTTGTCCGTAATTATCTGCGATATGATTACCGCAAAGCTCTTCTTTTTGGTCAGACTGCTCAGACCGACATAGCCGTACACCCCGGTCGATCTTCTTTGCATGACGGCGAACAAAAAACAGCAGCAGTAAATAAATGCAGACAAAAGCAACAGCCCTGAACCATGCGCCCGAGAACATCGGAAGACCGGCAAGCTCCTGTGCAACACCTACCGTAAACGGATTGAACACCCCGGCGGCAAAGCCGCAGCCCACAGCCAGAAGGCACATAGCCATTCCCGTAATGGCATCCCATCCGAGCTTAATTGCCAGCGCAACGCAAATCGGAATCAGCGGAACGCACTCCTCAAAGGAACCGATCAAGGAGCCCATAGCCATAAAGAAAAGCATCAGTACAGCCATAAGCTTATATCTTGAATCGGCAAATTTATTTGCAATAAAATCCAGCATAAAGCGCATAAGGCCGCATTTGTCAAGCGCATTGAAAATACCGCCGATAATAAGCAGAAAGACAAGTACTGCGATCAATGTGCCGTTCCCTTCTGCACCTAAAACCAGAATCGGAGAAAGAATAAATCTCCATACGGGAATCCCGTCACATGGGATCACCAATGCCGCAATATAGCTTACTGTCATCAGTATTGCTATGACCGCAATCGCGCCCAGATAAGACCTTGTGCTGATCATTGTATCTTTTTGCTTTTGCTTTGTTGTTTGTTTTCTGCTCATTTAAATACCATCTTCCGTTTGTGTGCCGATTATCTGTTTCTGCTGATTTTTACCCCAAACAATACTCTTGTTCAATATGAATCAAAACTGATGTTGAAATTTAATATATGCTTTCTCAGGTGCCCGGATCTGCATTATTTGATATTCTTATAAAGATATTTATAAAACTCAACGGCAGGAGCCAGAGTTTCAACATCAACACTTTCGTTGATACCGTGGATCGCATCCATCTGTTCTTTTGAAATGATAAACGGAACAAAGTGGAAGCAATTATCGCAAAGCTTTGCCATCCATCTTGCATCGCTTGCACCGGTCATGATGTACGGAGAAACCTTAACACCATCAAAGGCAGCGGCAACGGCAGCTTCAATAAGCTTAAACTCCCTGCTTTTATAATCTGCCAGCGGAGAATCTATCGCATTCTCAAGCACAACGGTTTCTATATCATATTTTGATGCCAGATCGGAAATGGCCTTTAAGCTGCTTTTGAAGCCCTGATGATTCGAAACGCGCATATTGCCGACAACGCTTGCCTCGGCGGGGATCACATTATATCCGTCCGACCCCTCAGCCATGGTAAATGCAATCGTTGTCTGAATAAGAGCTCTCGATGTACCTGCAGAGCCTGTCATAACCCTCTTTAATATCGGCTCAAACAAATCGGGATTGGCATATACGCTCCTTAATGGGCCGCCGATGCTCGGAGAAAGGCGACGCAGCATTTCCTTTATTACCGGAGTAAGCCGCACATCAAAAATACTCATCCTGTCTGCTTCTGCCATAAATTTTCCAAGGCGGACAAGCGGCGTATCGGCTTCCGGCGCGGATGCATGGCCACCCTTGCCTCTGGCAATAAACTTAAGGCTTGCGGCGCCGCGCTCTCCCATACCGACCATGGCATAGCTTGCCTTTGCTCCGCCGACAGGCTCAAACATAATCATGCCGCCTTCATCCAAAACCATGGAAAACTTAATTCCGCGCTCAAGCAAAGCTTCGGAAATTTTCTTTGCGCCAAGACCTGTTGTTTCTTCGTTGCAGCCTGATTCAAAATATATATCGCAGGCAGGAACAAAGCCCTCTGCGGCAAGCTCGTCCGCTGCCGTAAGCATTCCCCAGAGACCGCCCTTGGTATCAATGCACCCTCTTCCCCAGACCTTGCCTTCCGCAATCTCGCCGGAAAACGGTTCGTGCTTCCATCGGCCCTGCGCCTCGACCACATCGTGGTGGTTCATAAAAAGCACGGGAAGCGCATCGGGAGACTGACCCTTCCATTTCAAAAGAATACTTCCGTCAAAGCACTCAAACCCGGCAATACCGAAGATATGCGGAAAAAGCTCTCCGAGTAAATCGTGGAACTCGTAGAACTTGGTAAGATCCTTCTGATCTCGTTCCGATACGGTTTCCTTTTGTATCATGCGGGATAAAACGTTTGCATACTTAAGATTTCTGTCTTCCATAATTCGCTCGCTCCTAAAAGACTCTTAAAACTTGTCCAAGATAAATCAGATTTGGATTTTTAATTATATCCTTTTATCATCCATAACGACCGGTGAAGCTATGCCTGTATCCAGACTGTACGTCAGCCCGGAAAGGGGTACTGCGCCTTTTTAAATATTCGGCCTTTATTTCATCTTCTGATATAAAGCAGTTCAACTGAAAAACCGTTTCCGCAATGATTTGCTCTGACAGCTTTTTTAAATCAGGCTCCGCACGCCTTAAGACTTCGATTCTTTCTGTAACATAAGGATCAAGCAGCCCTGCCGCGATCTCTTTTAATTCCGCCGGAAAAGAATCCGTACGCAGATTGATACCGACGCCCACAACAAGCCTGTCGGAGGTTTTTTCGCAAAGGATCCCGCAAAGCTTCTTATCCCCCGCAAAGATATCATTTACCCATTTTATTCTGAAGAAAGGATCATCCTGAATAAAATGTCCGGCAAATATCACTGCTTCAAGCGCACGGCAGATACACACGCCTGCCTTTTGTGTCAGAAGCTGCACGTCTTCAAAAGACATTTTCTTCGGAACATACGAAAAATATATCCCGCCCTCAGGAGAAAAGAACTCGTGTCCAAGGCGTCCCCTTCCTCTGCTCTGTTTTTTTGCAATCACAAGGCTGCCCAAAGGAACTGCCTTATCCTTTGCATAGGTATTGGTCGATTCCGTTTCATCCAAACAAATCAGATTTATTCCCGATTCTCTTTTTAAATATTCAAAATCGTGCATTTGTGTATTTTATCAAATTCGGATATCCAGACTGTTAAAATTTAAAAGAAAGTCAAACACATTCGATGCTTTTTGATTTTTGTTCCGGATTCATTAACTTCATTTGTAACTATAAGTCCGACATCAACATTATACCACCGAAGTCTAAGCTCATTGTAGATTATATTTTCCAATATATTAGATTCTTCAACCTGTCTGAATTTCAAGCCTGCGTTTCTTAAACCCATATCGGGGAAGATGTGATTTCTGCCGACTATATCGGAATGATGGATTATTCAATAAAAGCGCAGCTCATTTCTGAGGATCGTAATTTAATTTCAGCAAACACCAAAGGAGCCTTATACGAAGCACTGATTGCCGATATGCTGATTAAGAGCGGCAAGAAAAAACTGTATTTCA
>JAZLHU010000052.1:0-19838 GCA_045616985.1 Anaerovoracaceae bacterium | reverse complement strand
TGTTTTTGATTCGATCTGTTTTTCCAAACACAGAGAAAGCAAAGACATCCACGCAGCAGATGCTCCGCATCATCGATAAAGATTTGGAAAAAGGTTCGATTTAAGGATAGACATTTGGCGGGCGATGCGGTATGTTTGCTGTGCCGTACCGCTTGCCGAAAGAAAGGAGAACAAATGGCAGGCAAGGAACTATACACGATCTTGTATGGGCGACTCAGTCAGGAGGACTCTCATAAAACCAACAAGAGTGATGACTCAAACAGCATACAAAATCAAAAGCTTCTGCTCGAAAAGTACGCGCAGGATAAGGGCTTCACGAACACGCTCTTTCTCTATGACGACGGCTACACCGGCACCAACTTCAACCGTCCCGGCTGGCAAGAGGTAATGGAGCTCATTGAAAACGGTCAGGTGGAAACGCTCATTGTAAAGGATATGTCCCGCCTCGGCAGAGAGTATTTGCAGGTCGGACAGCTCACCGAGCTGGTCTTCCCAAGCTATGGCGTCCGCTTCATTGCCATCAATGACGGTGTGGACAGCCGCTATGAGCAGACCAATGACTTCACACCCTTCCGCAATTTCTTCAACGAATTCTATGCGAAAGATTGCAGCAAGAAGGGACGGTCGGCTGCGCGTACCAAAGCGGAAACAGGTGCGAGAGTCGCGTCCAGACCGCCCTACGGATACAAGAAAGACCCGGACGATCCCAAGCGGCACATCCTTCCCGACGAAGAAAGCGCCGCCGTTGTCCGGTACATCTTCCAGCTCTGCGCTTCCGGAAAAGGCCCCTCGCAGATTGCAAAGCAGCTGACGGAAGAAGGCATTCCGAATCCGAGCAATTACTATTACCAGAAATGCGGCGCAACGTTACACGGTCTGAATTTGGAAGAACCCTGCAAATGGGAGCAAGCAACGGTGGCAGATATTTTGGAAAATGAAGTCTACCTGGGACATACGGTCAACCTGAAGTATACCACGGTATCCTTCAAGAACAAAACCCGTGTGGTGCGTCCGGAGTCAGAACGCCTGCGCTTTGAGAATACGCATGAGCCGTTGGTGGACAGGCAGACCTGGGAGATCGTGCAGGACATCCGTAAGCACAAAAAGCGCAGAGCGAATATGGAAGAGCAGAACATTTTCTCCGGACTGATCTACTGTGCTGACTGCGGCGGCACGATGGTGCTTCACCGTGCGCATACGATGGATGCGGTCAAGAACAACTTCATGTGCGCGACCTATAAGAAAAAAGGCAGGAGCAAGTGCACGGCGCACTACATCCGCCAGCAGGATCTGGAAGCGATATTGCTGGATGACATTCGTCGAGTCACCCACTTCGCAAGGCAGAACGAGGTACTCTTCGCCAAGCACATCGGCATCCGAAAAGGCAGAGAAGCAAAGCAGGAAATCACGGCGCTGCAA
Organism: Anaerovoracaceae bacterium; assembly: GCA_045616985.1. Lineage (GTDB taxonomy): Bacteria > Bacillota > Clostridia > Peptostreptococcales > Anaerovoracaceae > RUG13409. The sequence goes on along the minus strand of JAZLHU010000052.1, from coordinate 18,419 downwards.
AAGAAACTGGACGCGATGAGCAAGCGGCAGAGAGAGTTGGCGGCGCTGTTCAAACGGCTCTATGAGGACAGTGTCCTCGGTCGCATCCCCGATGAGCAATACCGTGTGCTGTCGCAGGAGTACACCGCAGAGCAGAGAGCGCTTCAAGAGGAAGTCCCGCAGATAGAACAGCGGCTGCAGGAGCTGCGGGACTCGACCGCAAACGTCAATCGCTTCATGGACAATGCAAGAAAGTACACGGACATACCGGAGCTGACCGCAGAAATCCTGCACACCTTCATTCGGCGGGTAGAAGTGGGAGAACGGGCAGAAAAGTATTCTCGCACAGCGCCGCAGGAAATCCGAATCTATTACCGCGACGTCGGACTGGTGGACGATCTTCCGCAGAGCGAAAGCAAGCCGGAAAAAGCCGAAAAGAAGAACGACAGCTCCACAAACGAAGTGGCATAATGGAAAAGGGAGGCTGTGCCGCAGCACAACCTCCCTCCACAGGAACAATAATTCAATTTTTATAGGGGTTCACAATTTGTCCCTATGGGTACGCGGGGAATGGACCTTCCGATTTTTGATGTATAACCTATACTGCGTTGCCTGGATTACTGAAGATAAGTTACATAGATGTATGTAACTGTTTTGCTTGTTGCATTGTATGCAGCAGCAACTTTTACAGTTTTACCTTCGTCGCCTGCTTCGCCAAGTAATGTTTCAAGATCAGCTACGCTGCTTACCTTAGAAGCTGCAGCAACCGGACGGAGATCAACAACCTGGATATCTTCATCAGCTTCTGTAGACTTTCCGCCATTCAGACCTGCAATAATTACATTATCTCCATATACGAATGTTAATGAAGCATCTGTTACGATATCGGAGCCCTTTACTGTGAGGGTATAAACACCCTTATCATCTATGCTCATTGTATAGAATGCATTTCCGCCAGCGGCTGCCTTTACAGGAACGGTATCCTTTACTCCGCTTACATATACTTCTTGAGTATCAGCTGTAGTTCCGTCGCTGAGTGTAATCTTTCCGTTAGCTGCAGAACCGCTTGCAACATATACTAAATCGTTTGTATCGGTTGAAATACCATTGAGTGCAAATACGAGAGTGATAGTCGCACCTGTAGCATTAGTAACCGGCTTAGCTGTTACATAATAAAGATCTGATGCAACGCCAAGCTTTTGCTTACCTGTGTAGCTGTTTACCTTGATATTTGTCTTGCCGGCATTTTCAACAGCAATGAAGTTTACATCAGTATCGAAGTAGTGAGCTCCGAGATTGTTTGCTGTAGAAATAGCTGCATTTGTAAAGTGGCCATAGCAAGCTGCTGTTGTAACAGCCTGAGTTAATGTGTACTTGCCATTAGCTGATGTGTATTCGTAGAGTCCTGCCGGAGTTACTGCATAGCTGCAGCCCGTTTGAGCTGTTTGATATAAACCGGCTGTAGTAGCAAGCTTTATAACCTCTACACTTCCGTCAGCAAATACAACCTGTGCCTTATCAACCGGGTTATTCAATTCATCTTTATCAGCAAAGTATTTTGTTAAGAGTAAGTAGTTACCTTCTCCTGCTCTTCCGTTTACCTTGAGAACGTATCCGTAGCTGTCAAGATAAGCATCGCAAACTGCTTCGCTTACACCTGCGCTGATAAGAGTTTTATCAAGTGATGAGGCTGCTACTTTATATGTTGCTCCGTCAAGCTTAAACTCTACAACAGCATTGTTGCCGGAAGTCTGCTTCTTTGTCTTGTTGCCTGTGATAACTCCGCTGACCTTCTCTGCAGAGGTTACACTCTGAATTTCTCCCCCTGCAACGGTCACAACTACATAATCGTCTTTAGCATATGCGCCGTATCCGACTTCGGATTTAATAGCTGAGCTAAATCCGGTATAAGTTCCGGCAGGTTTATATGTAAGCTCTTCATTTGCTGCATCAACCTTGGATATCTGTGCAAGATATTCATCAATTACAACAATCTTGTCAATGTTTTTCGGTTTGCCGGAATCTGTAGCGTAGAGCTCCACAATACGACCGTTTCCTGTAAGCTTTGCAAGAAGTGCAGTACTTGTAACATCTGCCGTTGCAGCAGTACCGTTTTCGAGTACAGAAGCTGCTGCAGCAGTAATTACATATCCCTTTAATTCTGTATCAAGCGCTGTTGCAGTTTTTTCAACTGTATAAACCTTAACAGCTACGTCATCAGTATATGTACCAATGTCTACACCTTTAAATGTCCATGTATGAGCTGTGCGTCCGAAATCATCACCGGAGCCTGCATCTGCAAGTACAAGCTTTCCGCCGAAGAGCTCTTCTCCAAGCTGTACTATACCATCTGCAGGGTCTGCAGTTGTAGCTGCTGCTTTCCACATAGTATTATACTTACCATTCATAGCTGCGCCTGCAGCCACAACAGCTTCAGCCTTGCTTCCGTTCATACTGATTGTCGTGTCGCCAACTGTAATGCTGTTGCCTCTTGTAGAATATTCAACCATATTTGCCTGAAGAGCATTGAGTGCAAGCTGTGCGGCAACTTCTCTTGCGCAGTCAGCTGTGTTAGCCTGTTCTACGGTAAGACCTGCCTTAACCATAAGCTTTGTTACATTGCTTGCCCAGTCAGGACCGATAAGACCTTCTGTTGCTGCATTGTAACCGAGAACGCAAAGGAGCATCTTTCCGAATTCGCCGACCTTAAGCATTCCTTCCGGATTAAATTCACCATTGCCGATACCGCCAACGATTCCTTCAGCTGCGCAATATGCAATGAAACCTGCAGCCCAGTGATCAGCAGCAACATCCACAAAAGGATTTCCGGCAGCTGTAAGCCTTTGAGCTTCGTCTACTCCGAGCATAAGTCTTGCAACGATAGTGCAGGCTTCTGCTCTTGTAAGTGTTTCTGTAGGATTCATGTTGCCCTTGTCGTCTCCTGCGAGAACCTTGACGGCACTGAGTACCTCTACAGCTTCCTTGTTTGTGATCTTGTCTCCATCTGCATAATCTGCGAACGCCACTGTGCAGCATCCGAGGATCATAGCGAGTACAAGAACAAATGAAAGTACTTTCTTCATTCTATAACCTCCTAAGTTATAACTATCAGATGGGGCCTAAATAAATAATTAGGTGCCCGGATCACCTTCCCCATCCGAAGATATTCCGGTTTGTTTTCGGGTTTGTATCCCGCAAACAAACAGTACTACCTTGCTTGACGGCACTTTTGTACAAATATATAATAAAACGGTATTCTTGGATTGATTATGAAAATGGTAAAATTTATAAACCAAATATTGCTGATTTCAGCGGTCCTTATATACTTCAGGTTTTAAAACTGAAAGGATTTGCATTATGAAGATATATTTATACCGCCACGGAATGACACCGGGAAATATGAAGCACCAGTTTATCGGCTGGACGGATCAGCATCTGGCTCCGGAAGGAATTGCAGAGCTTGGCAAGCTGCCCGCAGAACCTGAAGTGGTTTTCGTCTCTCCGATGCTGCGCTGCAGGGAAACCGCCGGCATACTGTTTCCGTACGCAGAACAGATCGTGGTTCCGGGCTTTAAGGAAATAAACTTCGGAGAGTTTGAGGAAAAATCCTTCGAGGAGCTTTCCGGCGTTGAAAAATTTCAGGCATGGGCAGATTCCGATCAGGAGGATGTAATTCCCGGCGGTGAGCTTAAAAAAGACTTTTCTGCGCGCGTTCTTAAGGCGTTTTGGGAAACCATCGCCCCGCTTGAGCAGGACGAGGTCTACACCGTGACCCACGGCGGCACCATAATGGCCATCATGGAGGCACTCTCAGATCCTCACGGCGATTACTTTAGCTGGATGAGCAAAAACGGACATGGCTGGGCCGGCATATGGACCGGAGAAAAAATCACAAATATAGAGAAGGTATAAAATCTGGATTCACCGATTTACGGCCGGATTTTGAGAACATCAAAATTCAGCCGTAATTTTTTATTTTGCCGAATCGACCCGTGGTCGGAACGGCAGCAAACAACTTTTTTACTCAAAATAGCTGCTTTTATGATATAATAATATGTATTTTTGTTCCCTTATTCAATCAGGGAGGTTTTGTGATGGATAAAAGAGTTCTCAAGGAAAGCATCAGGCCGATTATTGTAATTGACTTTGCGGTAATGGCGGTACTTAGTGTGCTTCTGATGATTTTCAAGAATGTTGTCCTGGGCGCGGTATGTTTGATTGCCAGCGTTGGAGTTATGTTTTTCCACTACTATGTTACGGAAAAAGGCGCAGAGAAAAAGTACGAATCCATTATCAAATCCCTCAGAGAAGAAACCGACGATATGATAAAGGCATTCGAAAATGGTGCCCCGCTTCTTATGAGCATGGTTGACGGGAACGGAAATCTTCTTTGGGCCAACGATAAATTTGTTGAAGTTTTTGACTCGCAGGAAAAGTTTAATAAAACGGCTGGTAAAAAGTTTGTGGGCAAGTTCTTTGATAACCCGGATTTTATTGAAGAAATATATACAGACGAAAAGTGCTACTCAGTCAGTGCCCGTCCGGTGACCCGCAGCGACGGCAGTCAGGGTATGATGCTCTTCTGGCAGAATGTGACCGCGCGCGAAACCATTAAACAGCTCTACATTGATTCCCGTCCGTGCGCTGCAATGATTGAGATAGATAATTACGATGCAATACTGGAAGCTGTTCCTGTTGATGAGCAGTCCTCTATGATTGCACTTCTTGATAAGACGATCCGCGCCTGGGCACATGATATGAATGCTGCTGTAATCAAGTTCAGATCCAGCAGGTATGCCGTTTTCTTTGAGCAGAAATATCTCGAAGAACAGCGCAAGGCCGCTTTCCCGATCTTAAACAAAATGCACGAGATTAACACCGGAGCGGATTTTCCGCCGTCGCTCTCCATCGGAATCGCAGTCGGAGAATCAGATAATGCGGAGCTGCTGGATTCTGCATCCGATGCTCTGGAATTTGCTCAGGCACGCGGCGGCGACCAAACGGTTCTCAGATATAAGGGCGGTCAGACCGAGTACTACGGCGGTGCGCTTCCGACTGTCGAAAAGAGAAATAAGGGAAAAAGCAGAATCGTTGCCCACTCCCTTTCAAGACTTATCGAAGCTTCGGACCAGGTCTTCATCATGGGTCATAAAAATCCGGATCTTGATGCACTTGGCGCAGCAGTTGGAATATATGCGCTTTGCAAAAACACGGGAAAGCCATCCGCAATTGTTCTGGATGAGCCGTCCGACGGAATAGAAGATGCGTACAACGCAGCGCTTAAAGAGGGTGCGCAAAGAGAAAAGGATGGCGTTTATCCTTACTACTTTATCCCGCAGGCAGAAGCATTGGAGCACCTTACAGAGCAGACGCTTGTGATCGTTCTTGATTGTCACAAGGCGGCAATTGCAGAGTCTGCAGAGTTGGCGGAAAAGGCAAGCAGGCTGGCGGTAATCGATCACCACAGAAAATCACAAGGCGCAATCGAAGGCGCCGATCTGGTGCACATGGAAGCGTATGCTTCCTCTACGTCGGAGCTTGTTTCTGAAATTCTCCAGTATTCGGGAGATAAGGGCAGCATTACAAAGTTTGAAGCAGAGCTTCTTCTTGCCGGGATCGTGCTGGATACCAAGAGCTTTACAACAAACGCAGGCGTAAGAACGTTTGATGCCGCCGCCTGGCTCAGACGCTGCGGCGCAGACAATCAGGTCATAAAAGAATACTTCAAGGTTAACCTTGAGATGTTCAGAAAAAAGTCAAATATCATTGCAAGCACAGAAGTGCTTTCCAACGGTATCGCAGTTGCGTATACAAAGGATTGCGACAGTGCAATGCAAATGCTGGTCGCACAGGTTGCCGACGAGCTGCTTGATATGAAGGGTGTTGAAGCATCCTTTGTTGCAGGCAGAACAGAAGATAAAACCACTGTGTCTGCAAGATCTTCCGGCAAGGTAAATGTGCAGGTGATAATGGAGGCGCTGGGCGGAGGCGGACATCAAAACGTTGCCGCAGCTCAGGTGGATGAAAGCCCTGAGGAAGCCATTGCCGGAGTGGTAACAATTATGAGAGAAAAGGAAATGATTTAAGGGGGATACATTATGCAGGTAATACTTTTAAAAGATGTTAAAGGTCTCGGTAAGGCAGGAGAAGTTGTTAAAGCATCCGATGGTCATGCAAGAAATATGCTTTTCCCGAGAAAGCTTGCCATGGAAGCAAACGAAGCCAACCTCAAGGTTTTGGAAAGACAACGCGCAGAAATCGAAGCACAGCGCGCAATAGATAAACAGGTTGCAGAAGATATAAAGAAAAAGGTTGAATCCGGGGCGCCTCTTACCATCAAGAGCAAAGCCGGCGAGGGCGGACGTCTCTTCGGCGCCATCACAAGCCAAAGCATTGCAGATGCAATCAAGGAAACATATAAAATCGAACTCGACAAGAAGAAAATCGATCTTCCTTCACCGATCAAACAGCTTGGACCGGCAGAGGCGCATCTGAAACTCTTCCCGGGCATCACAGCTGTTGTGAAAGTTAATGTTGAAGAGCTTTAATTTGCTATCATATTTTAGCCCTGAAAACGCGAGCAGCTGTTTCTCAGGCACGCTCCCGCTATTTGGGCCCCAGCATCGGTTCTAAGCTCTGCCTTCATTGCATTCGGCAATCGCTAAGAACCGGCTTCCGCCAAATGTCTTCAAAACAGCTTCTCGTGTTTTCAGGACTAAGCAATTTAAAGAATGATGCTTTTGCAACAAGGATTGCTATCAAGCAGGAGCGTTGCATTAAAGGCTGCGGATAGCAAGCATTGATGCAAAAAGCACATTCAGTAATGAATACAAGGAAAAGATTATGGCACAGACAGAACGAATCCCGCCTCACAACGACGATGCGGAAAAAAGCGTCCTCGGCGCAATACTCATCGATCCCGAAGCATGGTACAAGGTCTCAGGCAAAATAAAAGCCGAGGACTTCTATTCCAATGCCCATAAGGAAATATATTCGGCAATGCTCAGCCTCAATGCCAAGGGTCAGCCGATTGACGTGGTTACGGTTGCCGAGGAACTTAAATCAAGAAAAGCTCTCGATGCCGCAGGCGGACGTGCTTATGTTGCGCAGCTTTCGGGCGAGGTTCCGACTTCGGCAAACGCAGCTCAGTATGCAGACATCATTGCAGACAAGGCAATCTTAAGAAGGCTCATCAAGTCATCCTCGAACATAGTTGAGAACTGCTACAAGGAAAACATTGAAAGTAATGTTCTTCTTGATACTGCGGAAAGCACAATTTACGACATAGCGCAAAAACGTCAGACAACGGACTATTCAAAGGTTCAGGATGTTCTGGCTTTAAATATTGAAAACATCAAGCAGGCGGAAGCAAACGGCCATCAGCTTCCGGGACTTAAGACAGGATACATTGATCTTGACAGCATGACATCGGGACTTCAAAAGTCCGATCTCATCATCCTTGCCGCACGTCCGTCCATGGGGAAGACCGCTTTTGCTTTAAACATTGCACAAAACATTGCGCTTAAGGGAAAGAAGAGAGTTGCGTTGTTTTCGCTTGAAATGAGTAAAGAACAGCTCGGACTGAGACTTCTTGCAATGGAAGCCCGCGTTGATTCCAAAAAGCTCAGGGTAGGCAATCTTAATCCGGAGCATTGGGAAAATGTTCAGGAGGCAATAAAGCGCTTTGCTGATGCCGATATTATTATTGACGATACTCCGGGTCTGGGTGTTATGGAGCTCAGAAATAAAGTGCGCCGCATGAATCAGGAAAAGAAAATAGAGCTTATCCTCATCGACTACCTTCAGATGATGAGCGGAGAAGGCCTTGGCGGCGGCGAAAACCGTCAGCAGGAGGTATCTCAGATCTCAAGGTACCTAAAGCAAATGGCCAGAGAGATTGAGTGCCCGGTTGTTGTTCTTTCGCAGCTCTCCCGTGCAGTTGAATCGCGTCAGGGCGACAAGCGTCCTATCCTCTCCGACCTTCGTGAATCAGGTGCGATAGAGCAGGATGCCGATGTGGTAATGTTCCTTTACCGCGATGATTACTACAAGCGTGATCAGGAACCCACCAACATTGCGGAAATTATTATTGCAAAGCAGCGTATGGGTGAAACAGGAACGATCAAGCTCCTGTGGATGCCGCAGTTTACAAAGTTTGCAAACTACAATAAAGAACAGCCGAATCAGTAATTGCGCTGGCAAAAGAAATGGATTTTAAAAAAACAAGAATTACAAATTACTTTCTGTATGATACTCCGGTGGATAATCTCTTCATCAGCGAGTATATGCTGGATGCTCCGGGAGAATACGTAAAAGTTTATCTGCTGGCACTTATGTATGCACAAATCGACGACCCGATCGATAACCTTGCCATTGCAAAGAAGCTTTCAGTTTCCGAAAGCACCGTTGATAAGGCATGGGATTATTGGGCAAGCCTCGGCGTTGCAAGAAAGTATGTAAAAGATGAACGCGAAGGAAGCTATACAGTCGAGATCATCAATCTGAAGGAGGTTGTATTCGGTCACTGCGCAGTAGATACAATGACGCAAACGTCAAAGCCTCAAAATCTGCGCCTTGACAGCGTGGACCTTTCCGGGCTTCTTGCAGATGTTCAGCAGGTTACGGGAAGACTTCTTGAAGCAAACGAAGCAGAGGTCATTGCAACATGGATGAGTGCCTTCGACATTGCTCCGGAGGTAATTGTTCTTTGCTACAAATATTGCACGGAGCGCGGCAAAAGCAATCGGTGCAGGTATGTTGAAAAAGTGCTTCTTGATTGGCGCGAAAAGGATCTTAAGACAGCGGGACTTGTTCTTGAGTATCTTGATAATACAGATAAGCAAAGCGAAATTTACAAAAGAATATTCAAGGAGCTTGGCTTTAGACGAAATCCAAGTGAGCCGGAAAAAATCATTATGCGTAAATGGTTTTCCGACCTCGGCTTTTCTTTGGATAAAGTGCTCGAGGCATGCAAGAAGACCACAGGCATTTCAAATCCGAGCATCAATTATATAGATACCGTTTTAAGGAATTGGTATAAAGAATCTGCTGATGCCGCAGGCGAGCTTATAGATGCCGCAGGTAAAACAGCAGCAAGTACTTATGCGCAAATACAAAAACGCTACGAAGCCCTCCGCGAAGAAAATGCCAGAAGATCCTCGGAGCGCAGAAGAGAAATCTTCACTCAGATCCCTCGGCTTGGCGATATCTGCGGTCAGCTCAAGGACTGCGGCTACAAGCTTGCGCAGGCTCTTCTTGCAAAGGACAGCAAACGTGTTGATGAAATAAAGAAAACACAGCAAAGCCTTGAAAACGAAAAGCGAAGCCTTCTTGAAGCCGACGGCTGGCCGGTCAATGCGCTGGACCCGATCTACTCATGTCCGCACTGTCAGGATACCGGCTTTCTGGAGGATGGCACAACGTGTTCGTGTTATGCCAAATTTTTGAAAGACTAAAATCTGCTTTTAACTCAATAAAAGATTAATGTCAGAAGAAAAAAAATTACAACTAAATGATGAAGAGCTATTCGCTCAATGGGCCAAGGAAGGCATCCAGAAAAGAGCAGAGCAAAGCCGCCGCAAGGGCGATACGCTTTATAATGCAACAGACATTGAAGAAGCATTAAGAGCCCAGGAGGAAGAACGCACCAAAGCCAGAGAAGAGCATTATAAAGCCAAGGCCGCAAGAGCCGGCACATCTGCAGAGGTAGTCCGTCACCATAAGGAGGCTTCTGAGATTACCGTGTATAAAGCCAAGGCTGCGCTGAATGCGCGTAAGGTAAAGCCGATCAGAAAAGAAAGCTTTATTCACAGGACCATAAGGCTTATAAAAGGCATCTCGGCTGCCAGGAAGGAAATTCGCCGCCAGCCGTTTATTACCAACGAAAAGAAAAAGCTTTTAATTTCCGGGGTCTATCACGATGCATGGCAGCCGATAACGGATTTCTTCGAAGAGATACCGGAAAACCTTTGGGATTTCATCTGTGCCGTTTGGGACGACTTTATGAACATCCTCCTCTTCTTCCTTGATATCTTCATTACCATCGGATACTATTTTGGTTCCGTCTGCCTGTTTATTTGGGACTGCATCTGGGACCTTCGGATCTGGCTTGAAGACCATAAGAAAACAGTTTTTCAGTGGTTCTCTGCTGTTATTGCAACAGTCGCCGTGATCCTGATAGCCGTTTCATCAATGTCCGGTTATGAATACAGCTACTACGGAAGAGTGCTTGGTATCACCCGTTCCAAGCAGGAGGTGTATCAGACAATAGAAGCCCTCGGCGATAAGCTTTCAGAGGCATCCGGCGCCAACATCAATATTGATGTTGAAAGAGATATTGAATTTAAGCAGGTACATGGACTTCACCTTGAAATAGACGGCCCGGATGACATATTAAATACCTTGACCTACATGAAGGATATTCAGGTCCGGGCATTTGCAATTTGTCTTGATGCAAAAGAAGCGGTTATTCTTGAGAGCGACACAGTTGCAAATCAGCTTCTTCAACGCATCCGTGACAGCTTTGCGGGCGAAGCTCCTGATGTAGAATACACACAGATCACCTACGACCAGGCAATTACGGTCGAAGAGGTAGGCGTTGAGCTTGGCGATATCTGGAATCCTGACGATGCATACAATTACCTTGTGACAGGCAGCGCAAAACAGAACGAAGATGGAGAGGTTCACCCGCTTGTGACGATTCGCACCACGGAGATTGCAACCTTTTTGGAGGATGTAAAGTTTGGCACCAGGTATATAGATAATTCGGAGATCTATGCAGATGAAACAGAATTGATTTCGGAAGGCGTTACGGGTAAAAACCAAATCATCGCAGAGATCCAAAGAGTCAACGGCGAAGAAGTTTCCCGCAAGATCCATGAAGCCAAGAGGGTATCAAATCCTGTGGATGCGGTTTACTATCAGGGCACAAAGCCGATTCCGGAGAAGAAGGGTACAGGTTCTTTCATTTATCCGATAAAAACATATAAGATCACATCCTATTTCGGCTCAAGAAATACAGGTATTGTCGGTGCCTCAAAGTATCATCAGGGCGTTGACTTCGGCGCTCCTACAGGAACAAAGATCTATGCTGCAGACGGCGGGACAGTTTCCTTTGCAGGCTGGCAGAGCGGTTACGGTTATCTTGTTATCATTGATCACGGTGGTCTTTATACAAGCCGATACGGACACTGCAGTAAGCTTCTTGTTAAGAAAGGCGATGCAGTTTATCAGGGACAAAATATTGCCAACGTCGGTTCCACGGGCGTTTCTTCGGGACCGCATCTTCATTTCGAAATCAGATACAAGGATGAACCGTATAATCCGTTGCCGTACCTGAACGGCACCAACTGAGTATAAAAAATATTTTTACATAAGTTCTTAAGGAGGAACACAAAATGGAAAGATGCATAGGCGCAACATCGCGCGGAGTAAGAGCTCCCATCATCAGAGAAGGAGACGACATCGTTCAAATCGTCGTTGACAGCGTGCTTAAAGCAAGCAGGGAACACAACATTCCTTTCGGCGATAAGGATGTGGTTGCAGTAACAGAATCTGTTGTCGCAAGAGCACAGGGTAATTACGCAAAGGTAAGCGCAATTGCCGCTGATATAAAAAACAAGATTCCGGGCGGAGAATTCGGGATCATTTTCCCTATTCTTTCAAGAAACAGATTCGCCATTTGTCTTAAGGGCATGGCTCAGGGAGCAAAGAAAATCACCATTATGCTTTCCTATCCGGGCGATGAAGTAGGTAATCATCTCATCTCCGAGGATCAGATGGATGCTGCAGGAGTAAACCCGTACACAGACGTACTTTCAGAAGCGAAGTGGAGAGAGCTTTTCGGTTATGAAAAGCATCGCTTTACAGGCGTTGACTACATTGAGTATTACAAGAAGCTTGTTGAAGAACAGGGCGCAGAATGCGAAGTGATTTTTGCAAATGATTGCAGAGCAATATTGGATTACACAAAGAATGTAATTACCTGCGACATTCATACCCGTCAAAGAAGCAAGCGGCTTTTAAAGGCTGCAGGTGCCGAAATCGTTTTCGGTATGGATGATATTCTGACCGCTTCGGTGGATGGTTCGGGCTTTAACGAAAACTACGGGCTTCTGGGAACCAACAAGGCAACAGAAGACAGCGTAAAGCTCTTCCCGAGAGATTGCCAAAGGGTCGTGGACGGTATAGCAGAAAAGCTCTTTGTTGCAACAGGCAAAAAGATAGAGGTTATGGTTTACGGCGACGGTGCGTTTAAAGATCCTGTAGGCAAGATCTGGGAGCTTGCAGATCCTGTTGTAAGCCCTGCATATACAGACGGACTTAAGGGTCAGCCAAACGAACTTAAGCTTAAATATCTTGCAGATAACGAGTATGCAAATTTAAGCGGCGAAGAGCTTAAGACTGCAATTTCCGGTGCAATCAAGGCAAAGGAAAGCAATCTTGTAGGCAGCATGGCAAGCGAAGGAACGACCCCTCGTCAGCTTACAGACCTTCTTGGTTCTCTGTGCGATTTGACCTCCGGCTCCGGAGATAAGGGAACACCGATCATCTGGATCCAGGGATACTTTGATAATTTCACAAATTAGAGGTAAGGAATTGTTTGACGTTATAGTTATCGGCTGCGGAGTTACCGGCGCCGCCTGCGCTATGGAGCTCTCAAAATACAAGCTTAAGGTCGGCATACTTGAAAAAGAAAACGATGTTGCAACCGGAGCCACAAAGGCAAACTCAGCCATCATCCATGCAGGCTACGATCCGAAGGAAGGCAGCCTGATGGCAAGGCTTAACGTTCGCGGCGCCGGGCTTGCTGAGGAAATCTCAGAAAAGCTCAATGTGCCGTACGAAAACTGCGGCGCACTTGTGGTTGCATTTTCCGAAAAAGATATTGATCACCTCAAAATGCTTAAAGCCCGCGGCGATGCCAACGGCGTTTTGGGTCTTGAAATTATCGACCGGAAAAAATTAAGGCAGATGGAGCCTCAGATTTCCGAAAATGCGATCGGGGCACTCTGGGCACCAGGCTCTTCGATTATTTCACCTTGGGAATACTGCCTTGCAATGGCGGAAACCGCTGTTAAGAACGGCGCGGAAATCTATCTTGAAAACGAGGTCCGCAAAATAGAAAAAATCGAAAGCGGTTTTAAGGTCACAACAGACAAGGATGTTTACGAAACAAGGATGATCGTAAATGCGGCGGGCTGCAATGCCGATAAGGTTCACGATCTTATCTGCGAGCATGATTTTGAAATCGAACCTGCACGCGGTCAGTATTATCTTTTAGATAAAGAAGAGCATGCAAGAGCAAAGCATACGATCTTTCAGTGCCCTGACGAGCTTGGTAAGGGTGTTCTTGTTTCCCCTACAGTTCACGGCAATTTGATTGTCGGTCCCGATTCGGAAAGGGTCGCAGGAGAAAACAAGGATACAACAAGCGAGGGTCTTGCATTTGTTAAGAGGGTTGCAGCGCTTTCCGTTCCTGCGATTGATTATCGTAATTCCATCAGAAACTTTGCAGGCGTTCGTGCAAGAACAAAGACAGATGATTTTATCATCAGAGAAGACGAGAAGGTTAAAGGCTTTATCGATGCTGCCGGAATCTGCAGTCCGGGTCTTTCATCTGCTCCTGCAATTGCAGAATACGTTGCGGAAATTGCAGGCAAAACTCTTAATCTCGAGAAGAAAGAGAACTTTGTATTTGAGCGCAGCCGCGTTCACTTTAAGAATCTTTCCGCAGAAGAAAAAATTAAGCTTATCGAAAAGAATCCTTCCTACGGCAGAGTTGTTTGCAGATGCGAAACCGTTACCGAGGGAGAGATTCTTGATACATTCAATACACCGATCCCACCAAGAAGTGTCGATGGCGTAAAGAGAAGAGTGGGAGCAGGTCTTGGCAGATGTCAGGGCGGCTTCTGCGGTCCGAGCGTTGTAAAGATTTTGGCAGAAAAGCTCGGGGTTGATGAAACAGAAATTGTGCAGGAGGGCAGCAAGTCATGGATGCTTACCAGCTTATAATCATTGGCGGCGGTCCTGCGGGAATGGCTGCGGCTCTTGCCGCAAATGAAAACGGTCTTAACAGAATCCTTATCATAGAAAGGAACAATCGCCTCGGCGGGATTTTAAATCAGTGCATTCACAACGGCTTTGGTCTTCATTATTTTAAGGAAGAGCTTTCCGGGCCCGAATATGCATCAAGATTTGAGAAGCTTCTTGAGGGCACCGGTGTTGAGGTTATGCTCAATACTATGGTCCTGGAAATCAAAGAGGGAAAAGAAATTCATGCCGCAAGCAAAGACGGCTACAAAATTTTAAAAGCAGATTCAATTATTCTTGCAATGGGCTGCAGGGAAAGAACCCGCGGAAGCATCGGAACTCCGGGCGCAAGACCATCCGGTGTATATACCGCAGGTGCAGCTCAGAAGTATGTAAACATTGAAGGGTATCTTCCGGGCAGGCGTGTTGTAATTTTAGGCTCCGGAGACATCGGTCTTATCATGGCAAGAAGACTTACGCTTGAAGGAGCAAAGGTCCTTGCGTGTGTTGAGGTTATGGATCACTCCGCAGGGCTTAATCGCAATATCGTCCAGTGTCTGCAGGACTACGGCATTCCTCTTTACCTTTCCCATACCGTAACGGATGTTCGCGGCAAGGACAGAGTAGAGCAGGTTGCAGTCAGCAGGATAGATGAAAGCTTTAATGTTATTCCGAATACCGAAATAGTGTTTGATTGCGACACGCTTCTTTTATCGGTCGGTCTTCTTCCGGAAAACGAGCTGACAAGAAATGCAGGGATCGAAATGAACGATCAGACACGCGGACCAAAGCTTTTTGCAAATTGCGAAACCTCGATGGAAGGCGTGTTCGCCTGCGGCAACGTTGCCCATGTTCACGACCTGGCAGACAATGTTTCTCTTGAAGCTCAAAAGGCAGGTGCAGCAGCAGCAGAATATGTTCTGCATGGAGCAAGGCATCCTGAAGAGCTTTTAAAGATCAACATGGAAAAGCTTGCAAACTATACAGGAGAACCTGTTCTTGAGGAAGGCTGGAGATCCTTTGTTTGCATCACATGCCCAAAGGGCTGCCGCATTATGGTTTCGCCTTCCGGCGAGATCACAGGCAATAGCTGCAAGCGCGGCCTTGAGTATGCACAGCAGGAGCTTACCGCTCCGCAGCGTATCATCACGTCATCCGTTAAGCTTAACGGATCATCTGATGCAAACCGCTGTCCTGTAAAAACAAGCGGCCCAATACCAAAGGGCAAAATCGCAGAGCTTGCAGATTACTTAAAAACCCTTGAAATCAGTGCCCCGATCGCCGTCGGAGACATTATCGTTCCGGATGTTTTAGGTCTTGGTGTTGACCTTATTGCTGCATATAATTTTTAGTTTTGCCAAAACGGCAACTTTTAAAAAGGAGGATTCAAATTGGACAATAAGCAATTACAGGAGATTGCCCTTAAAACCAGAATCAATATAATTAAGATGCTGGCAAAATCGGGCTCCGGTCATCCGGGCGGATCCCTTTCAATCACAGATATCATGACCGTTCTCTATTTCGATAAAATGAATTTCAGGGGCGGTATCGAAGATCCGGACAGAGACAGATTCGTTCTTTCCAAGGGTCATGCAGCACCTGCACTTTATGCAACGCTTGCTGCAAAGGGCATTATTTCAGAAGATACTCTTATGACCCTTCGTGAATTCCACAGCCCGCTGCAGGGTCACCCCGACGGCGCAAAGTGCCCGGGAATTGATTGCAGTACGGGCTCTCTCGGACAGGGTGCATCCGTTGCGGCAGGTATGGCTCTGGCGCTTAAGACAAAGAAGTCCCCTGCAAAGGTCTACGTTGCCTGCGGTGACGGCGAACTTCAGGAAGGCCTCTGCTGGGAAGCCTTCATGGCTGCCGGTCACTATCAGCTTGACAATTTCACAGTTATCATAGACAGAAACAATCTTCAGATCGACGGCTTTGTAACTGACGTTATGAATGTTGAAGACCTCTATAAAAAAATGGAAGGCTTCGGCTTTGCTGTCGACGAAATCGACGGCCACGACATAGCTCAGATAAAGGAAGCTCTTGACAAATTCACCGAGGGGAAACCGCACGCGATCATTGCAAAGACCGTAAAAGGCAAGGGTGTTTCCTTTATGGAGAATCAGGCAAGCTGGCATGGAAATGCACCAAAGCCCGAAGAGGCTGAGGCTGCGATCAAAGAATTGGAGGGAAAGTAAATGGCAGATAAGAAAGCTACCCGCGCAGGATATGGCGCAGGACTTGTGGAGCTTGGAAAGGCTCACGAAGATGTTGTTGTTCTTGATGCCGATCTTTGCGGAAGCGTAGGTACAAAGGATTTTTCCAAGGCATTTCCCGAAAGGCACTTCGACGCTGGTATCGCAGAACAGAATATGCTTGGCATGGCTGCAGGATTTGCAAGAGTCGGCTTCACACCGTTTGCCGCATCCTTTGCGACCTTCTGTCCGGGCAGAGCATTTGAAATTATCAGAAACGGAATTTGCTATAATGCACTCAACGTTAAATTTGCAGGAAGTCATGCGGGCCTGACCTCCGCATCAGACGGCGGTACGCACCAGGCAATCGAGGATTTGGCAATCATGCGCGCGCTTCCTAATATGACGATCGTAACACCATGCGATTACAACCAGGCAATCGTTTTGACAAAGCTTGCTTACGAGCACCGTGGACCTGTGTACATCAGAACGGCCCGCAACAACACACCTGTGTTTACGTCTCCTGACGACAAAATTGAAATCGGCAAGGTACAAATCTTAAAAGAAGGCGCCGACGTTTGCATAGTTGCAATCGGCATCATGAATGCTCTCGCAATGGAAGCAGCCGAAGCTCTTAAAGCTGAAGGCATAAATGTAAAGCTTGTTAATCTTCATACCATCAAGCCTCTCGACATCGAAGGCATCAGAAAAGCCGTAAGGGAATGCGGAGGCAAACTCCTTGTTGTTGAAGACTGCAACAGGATGGGCGGTATCGGCGAAGCGATCGCATATGAACTCATGGGAGAAACTTATACAATGGCTCATATTGCTGTTGATGATCGCTTTGGTCAGACCGGATCCGAAGCCGACATCAATAAAGAGTACGGCTTTACTGTTGAAAATATTATCGCTAAGGTAAAATCGCTGCTGTAAGACATTTTGCATAAAGCAGTAGATATAAATGCATTACTTAAGCCCGGAAAGCGCGAAAGGTCTTTTACAAAGAATCACTTTCATCCGCGCAGGTGCAGCGCTGCTTTTGAAACATCAGCTCTGCTTCCTGAGCTCCCTGCTGCGGAGCCGAGCTCGCTCTTAACGGAAGTCTCGCTGTGTTCAAAAACGCAGCTTATGCAAAACGCGTCTGAAAGCGATCCTTTGCAAAAGCTTTGCACATAAATGCATTACATAAGCAACGGATAAAAGGGTATTCAATGCAATTTGCAAAAGTATTACTACAGAACGCAGAAATATTAAGCGATTTGTTGAAATCCTAATCAGCAAGACCTGTTCTGACACCCTTATACGAAGGTGCATCGGAGCAATTACTACAAAAAGTTTATATTCAAAGGGCTTTGTAGTAAGATTTGAATATTTTTACTACAAAAATGCAAGTTTAAATGAGATGTGTAGTAAAAGGGCAAAAAGACAAGAATTATCTGCCCAGACAAGCCGCAATTCACACTGTTTTACTACAATGTCAAGTTTATAAGCGTTTTCTGTCGTAATACCTGTGAGGGGATATTTGCAAAGAATCACTTTCATCCGCGCAGGTGCAGTGCTGCTTTTGAAACATCAGCTCTGCTTCCTAAGCTCCCTGCTGCGGAGAGCAGCTCGCTCTTAACGGAAACATCGCTGTGTTGCACGACGATGCCTCATCAAGGCTCATCTTATTTTGCATAAGCGTTTTGCAAATTATCTGCATAAATGATGTCAGCGCGAAAGGTCTTTGCGAAGACATTTGGGGAAGCCGGTTCTTGGCGACTGGCAAGCGGCAGACGAAGGAGCAAAGGGCAAAGCAGTAGGCTTTGGCACTTTGAGACTGAAATCTGCGCGCAGACAGAGCTTAGAACCGATGCAGGGGTCCCCAATAGCGGGAGCGCGTCTGAGCAAAAGCCTTTCACGCTTTCTGAGCTTATGCAACAATGACAATTCCACAAATTTGTGTGTAAGCTTTTTGCAAATATCACTTTCATCCGCGCAGGTGCAGCGCTGCTTTTGAACATCAGCTCTGCTTCCTGAGCTCCCTCGGACGGAGCCGAGCTCGCTCTTAACGGAAACATCGCTGTGTTCAAAGACGCAGCTTATGCAAAACGCGTCTGAAAGCGATCCTTTGCAAAAGCTTTGCACATAAATGCATTACATAAGCAACGGATAAAAGGGTATTCAATGCAATTTGCAAAAGTATTACTACAGAACGCAGAAATATTAAGCGAT
>JAZLHU010000051.1:0-69983 GCA_045616985.1 Anaerovoracaceae bacterium | reverse complement strand
CTTCAGGGCAATGGGAAGCAAGCCTGCAGATAAAATTAAACAGCATCCTGCAAGCTGCTACGGCCTGATGCGCTTTGCATAAAAGCAGGGTTGATTGTCATTGCCATGAAGACATTTGGGGAAGCCGGTTCTTGGCGATTGGCAAGCAACAGACAAAGGAGCAAAGCATAAAGCCAAAGGCTTTATCGCTTTGAGACCGAAGTATGTGCGCAGACAGAGCTTAGAACCGCTGCAGGGGCCCCAATAGCAAGAGCGTGTCTTCAGGGCAATGGCAAGCAAGCCTGCAAAAGAATTCAGCGGGCGCGGAAGCTGCGGACCTCAACGGACACGCCTAAGACATTGTAGGCGGTGGTGAAGGCAACGTCTTTGTAGATCAGGGTCTGGACAGCGCGGGCAACTGTTTTAACTTTAAAACCCCACTCGCAGAGCATAATGACCCTGATAAACATGCCTTCGTCTTCCTTGCTGCAGGAAGACCAAAGAAGCGTGGCAGCGCCGGGGGTTATACTTACGGCGTGCCTTGCAATATCTTCAACTACCTTATCCGATACATTGTAGGAGCCCAAATAGGAATATGTGGGCCTGACAATAGTCTTTTCATCTTTATCCTTATCCTTGGAAAAGTGCCCCCGAAAAGCTCTTGTAGCATCCAGAAAATAACCTGAAAACTGCTTTTTAAGCTCGAATGTCGGCGCCGGTATGGTGTGCATCCCGGACTTTCTTCTGGCCTCTGAGGCTTTCTGGATCTGCTCATCCGAAAGGATGCTGTTAATGTGGATATGCTTCTCGGGAAACGGAAGTCCGAGTCTTTCGGCAATGCGGTCGATCATTTCGTCGGAGGTCCCGATGATCAAAACGGAAGACGGCTTTTTTTCAAGAATGGCTTCTGCAACGGAATCGGCGTGGGATTGCTCCGTAAAAAGAGCTGTCTTTATGGCACCGATCCTGGTTTCCTGCTTTTTGGCAGAGATTCCCGCAGCTACGGAATTTTCAAATATAAAAAGGCCGTCATCAATAATGGCCGGAATACCCAGCTTTTTGCACAGCTCTATGGCGTTATAGCTTTTTCCGCTGCCGCTTTTACCCGACAGGCCGTATATTTTAACTTGCATTTTTATGGTTTCTTTGGTAGACTGTCTCTGTTGTATACAATAATTAAAAAAGGAGGTTCGAACTATGGCATATGTAATTGATGACCAGTGCATCGCTTGCGGCGCTTGCGCAGGAGAATGCCCAACTGATTCTATCACAGAAGGAGATGGCAAGTACGTTATCAATGCCGGATCATGCATCGATTGTGGTGCTTGTGCAGGAGCTTGCCCGACAGGAGCAGCTCACGAATAGAGTTACTTAAAAAAAATTGACCATCGGGTTTTCCGATGGTCTTTTTTTATTACTATTCAGGATGATTAATGTAATATACAAGGCTGTGAAGAGAATCGGAAAGGTGCATATTCTGAACGGCGACCCCTTTGATCTGCTCAATCTCCGTAAGGGAGAAATTCCAGATGCCCTTGATCCCGTTTTTAACGAGCAGGGTCTTTACCTCATCAACCTTTTCAGGGGGAATGGAAAGAATTGCAATGTCTGCCTGATTCTTTGTAATGTATTCGTCAAATTCGCTTTCGTTCATAATCTTTGCACCGCAAACCTCCTTGCCCTTAAAATCGGGTCGGATGTCGCAGATAGCCTTGATGTCGAATGCCGGCTCGTAATTCTTAAGAAAATTAGCGATAGCTTCGCCAAGTCTTCCGCATCCGATCATTACAACTGAATAAGTGCGGTCCAGACCGATGATACCGGAAATCGCTTCGTGGAGACTGTCAACAGAATAACCAAAGCCCTGCTGCCCAAAGCCTCCGAAATTATTTAAGTCCTGACGGATCTGACTTGCAGTAAGATCCATCTTGTTTGCAAGCTCGCCTGAGCTTATGCGCGCAGTTCCCTTTGCCTTAAGATCGTTAAGATATCTTCTGTATCGAGGAAGTCTCTTTACCACCGCATCGGATACAATTTTGACCTTCATAATCATCACACTTTCTTACAATATATATGATTGGATATTTTATCACACAATGCAGCCTTGTGACAAGTGGAGTAATGTTGTAAAATACAATAGTTATGAGCATTTTAGCCGCATCAAAACTGAATTACGAACTGGGTGTGGATGTCATTTTAGAGGATGTTACCTTTAATGTTAACAATGGCGACCGTGTCGGCATAGTTGGAGTAAACGGTGCGGGGAAATCCACGCTTTTAAAGCTTATTGCCTCCGAGTACGAGCCAAGCAGCGGCGAGATCTTTATTTCCCGCGGCGCTGCTTTGGGTTACCTTAAGCAGCGCGAACACTTCGATGCCGGGCAGACGGTGCTTGAAGTTATGGACAGAGTGCCCGATGAGGTCAAGGCGAAATTTGCACAGGAGCACGGTTACGATTACAGCCGTGCCGTTAAGGGCATCTTAACATCCATGGGCTTTAACGAGAGCTATTACAATACTGATGTCGGCGTGCTGTCCGGCGGCGAAAAAACGCGCCTTGCGCTTTGCGCGCTGCTGGTAACAGAACCGGACATTCTTTTGCTGGACGAGCCCACAAACCACCTCGACCTTCCTACGCTTGCATGGCTGGAAAGCTATCTTAAATCCTACCGCGGCACACTTTTAATTGTTTCCCACGACAGATATTTTCTTGACAGGTGTGTAAATAAAATTTTTGAAATTGAAAACTGCACACTCAAAGCCTACAACGGAAATTACACTTCATACAAAGAACAAAAGCAGCGCAATTACGAAATCGACCTGAAGCACTACGAGCATCAGATGGAGGAAATAGAACGCCAGGAGGAAATCATAAGACGCTTTAAAGAGCACAACACAGAGCATCTTGTTAAGCGTGCGCAGTCCAGAGAAAAGAGGCTGGCGCATATTACGCGGCCGGTGAAGCCGACTCAGCTTAAGGAGGCTCTTAAAATCAATTTTGACCAGAAGCTGCAAAGCGGAAATGATGTGGTTCTGGCGAGCGGCCTTAGCTTTGGATACGGCAATCCCTCCGGCCGCGAAGATGAGTCCCTGCTTTTCCGCAATGTTGATCTCGACATCAAAAAGGGCGATCGTGTCTGCATTGTCGGAGCAAACGGAATAGGGAAAACCACCCTTCTTAAAATTCTGCTCGGAGAGCTTTATCCGAACTCCGGGCGTGTTATCCTCGGAACCAACGTTATGCCGGGATACTACGATCAGGAGCAGAAGAATCTGCATCCTTCAAAAACCGTACTCGATGAAATACATTCGGAATATGTCCGATATAACGAAACTGATCTAAGAAAGCTTCTCGGAGGATTTCTCTTCCACGGAGACGATGTATTTAAAACCGTGGGCGATCTTGCGGGCGGCGAAAAGGCAAGGCTCTCGCTTTTAAAGCTTATGATGAGCGGCTGCAATCTGCTTATATTTGACGAGCCCACAAACCATCTTGATATTTCGGCAAAAGAAGTTTTTGAGGAAGCGATCAAAGCCTTCCCCGGAACCGTTATCATCGTTTCTCACGACCGATATTTGCTGCAGAGTATTCCTGACTATATTATTGAACTTACATCTGAAGGCGCCGTGAAGTACCTTGGTAATTTTGATTACTACGAGGAAAAAAGAAAAAGCCTTAAGGCAAAGCCGGGAAAGCTGAGAGACACATCCGCCGATTTTTACAAAAGCGACGAAGCAGCAGATGCCGTACCGAAAACTCCGGAAAGCTGGGAAGAAAAGAAAGCCCGCGAAAGAGAAGAAAGAAAAGCAGCAAAGGCGATCTCTGCTGCCGAAGATAAAGTTACTGAACTTGGAAATAAAATCGCAGAACTCGAATTGCAAATCCAAGACCCCGCAATTGCATCAGATGCAGGCCGCCTTGCAGAGCTTGCCGCAAAGCTGTCGTCGAACAAAGAAGCCCTCGACCGGGCGCTTGAAGAATGGATGAGCTTACAGTAAGTCTTTGGAATCGAGTATGATGGTAAACGGCCCGTCATTTAACAGGCTGACCTTCATGTCTGCGCCGAAGATTCCTTTTTCCACGATCGGAACTTGTTTTTTGCACTCGGCGCAAATATATTCATAAAGCTCGTTTGCAAGTTCCGGAACGCCGGCATTGGTAAAGCTCGGACGATTCCCCTTTTTGCAATCAGCATATAGCGTAAACTGCGAAACCATAAGAAGACTTCCGCCGACGCTGGAGAGATCAAGATTTGTTTTGTCGTTCTCATCTTCAAATATTCTAAGGCCGATGAGCTTTTTGACAAGCTTATCGGCTATTTCTTTTGTGTCATCCTGCGCAACGCCAACCAAAACAAGCAGGCCCTTTTCGATTTGGCCGACTGTTTGTCCGTCCACTGTTACCGATGCGTGTTTTACTCTTTGAATCACAAATTTCATTTTTTATTCCTCTTTATTGCCATTTCGACTCCGGGTCGATTTGGCATTACTTTACCAAAAAGAATACTATGCCGCCGGCGAGAAGGCCGAAGACAACGGCATTGATGCCAAGAAGGCTAACGTTGTAGTAGCAGAAGATATAGACTGCAACGGAGGTTATGGCGCCGGCGAGGGCCGAGCGCTTTGTGGCGCGCTTGGAGAAAACGCCGCCTGCAAGAGGCCAGAAGAAGGAACACTCGAGGCCGCCCATTGCAAAGAGATTCAGGAAGAAAATTATACCCGGAGGATCCAGTGCAAGAACAACTACGATGCAGCCCAACACTAAGGTGCAAAGCATTGAAGCGAGGCCCACACGCTTATTGTATTTTTCTATTCTTACAGGATTGTCCTTTACGATATATGTCCTGTACAAGTCTTTAATGATTGCAGCGGACGCCAACAGAAGAAGCGAGTCAGCGGTCGACATTACTGCAGCAGCAGGAGCCAAAAGGAAGATGTATCCAAGTGCTCCCGGCATAATTTTCCGAATGATAAACGGAATAAAATAGTCCGAGCTTGGAAGGTCGAACTCCGTTGGGAGCAGCGCACCTGCCCAGGTTCCTGCGGTGTGCATTCCGACCATAATAAGAGAACAGGTGATAACGCCTATCAGCATTGCGCTCTTAAGCGCTTTTGTGTTTTTAAATCCCATTCCTCTGACTGCAGTCTGCGGAAGACCGATGGTACCAAAGCCAACCAGCACCCAGTAGGAAAGCAGAGTGCCAGGCTTGTAAATCGCGGTCAGATTATCGTACACATCAGGAAGATGATAGTTAAGCCCCGCATCGATTCCGGAAAGTCCGCCGCCCTCTTTTAACACAAGAACAACAAATATTATCGTGCCTACGCACATGATAAGCCCCTGAATTGCATCGGTAAGAGCCACAGCCTTAAAGCCGCCAAAGGATGTATAGAGAATTACGACTGCACCGAATATGATGAGTGCCTTTTTGTAATCAAGACCGAATACTGATTCGATCAGTGTTGCGCCGCCCTGAAACTGCGCGATCATCTGTGCAATGAAAAAGGCAACCATCAGAAGAGATGTGATAATTACAAGAGCATCGGATTTGTATCTTTCGCGCAGGAATCCGGCAACGGTGACGGCACCGGTTCTTCTTGCAAAAACCGCAAATGAATTACCCAGAACGCCAAGCACCAGAAATGTAACAGGCACCTGCACTGCAGCGATCCATGCCTGCGCATAGCCATAGGTTATTGCGGCCGCGCCCGGACCCGAAACAAAAGAGCTTACGGAAGTATAGGTTGCCATGGTGGTCATTGCAAGAACAAGACCTCCCATGGAACGGTTGCCTATAAAAAATCTTCGCTCAGATTGCGTGGCCTTCAGTGTTCCACCCAAAGCACTGCCTAAATCGTCTGCAGCCGCCGGGTCGCCCGATACTTCCGCCCCGTAATCAAAATCTGTAAAAACTTTTTTAATTAAAAAAACGACCCCAACTATCGCAATCAGAATCGTGCCAAGCACGCTCACAGAAAACCACGCAGGCATTCCCAGAAAATAAAGCCCGCTGCCGTTTAAAGCAAACGCAGTAATGATGTGCCATGCTGCGCAGATCACGGTAAGCATTAGTGTTGCAACTACTTCCTTCCTGATCCGGGCCTGCAGCTCAGTATCACTTAAATATTTCATTTTTCCAACCTCCAACTCGGTGCCGCTGATGTGGTCACCTGTCTTATGAGAGTATTATGTTCTTTTTTGTTATATATTGCAACATGTTTAAAAGAATTGGTACCCGGCACTACGCAGACACGCTCTCGCTTGGTTGGGAACCCAGCAGCGGTTCTAAGCTCTGTCTGCGCACATACTTCAGGCTCAAAGCGCCAAAGCCTACAGCTTTGTCCTTTGTTCCTTCGTCTGTTGCTTGCCAATCGCTAAGAACCGGCTTCCCAAACATTCTGCTTTAGTGCCGGGTACCAATTCTATTTTCAACTTCATGATAAATACACTTGTATGATATAATTCAAATTAGAAAAGCAGGACTTTCACGGAAGGAGCAACTCATGAGCAAAGAACTTGAACTCGGAAATCAGTACTATTATGGTGAAGGCACTGAGCTGAATTTACAAAAAGCCGCCGAGCATTATTCCGCATCAGATACCGCTGAAGCAAAATGCTATCTTGGCTATATGTACAGAGAAGGCATAGGCGTCGAACAAAATCTTCAAAAAGCCTTTGAGCTTTTTACGGCGGCGGCTCCAGGCTTTCCTATGGCGGAATACAATCTCGGACTTATGTACGAAAAAGGACTCTATGTTGAAAAGAGTCCGGAAAAAGCCGCCGAATATTTTGCTCTTGCAAAAGCGCACGGATATAAGGAAGAATGACAATAAATTCCCGCTTAAGAGGGTGCAGGTTATAAGACCTTGGCTCAGGAAAGCTTTATTTCAGGAAGCCGTCGATGATCGCGGATTCAGCTTCCTCTTCGCTGAGACCGAGAGTCCTGAGTTTAAGGATTTGCTCGCCGGCAATTTTGCCGATGGCAGCTTCGTGTATAAGCTCGGCATCGCCGGAGTTTGCGATCAGCTTAGGGCTGGCATCCACCTTGCCGTTTTCGGCAATGATGGCATCGCACTCGGAGTGGCCTGTGCACTTGGCGTTGCCGATAATATTTGATGTATATGCCTGATGAGAATTTCCTCTTGCGACACTTCTGCTCATAAGGTTTACACCACTGCCCTCGCCGTTTAATTCAACTTCAAAGAAGGTATCTGCGGTTTCTTCGTTGTCGGTCAGAAGTCTTTCTTTGATAACAAGAGCTGCGTGTGCATCAAGCTTTGCCGTTGTTCTTCTGTCTGTTGAAGAAACACCGCCGAGCTGCACCGTGTCCATCTCAAGGTAAGAGCCTTCTTCCATAAAGACTTCGGTAACCGGATCTATAATTTTCTTTGTCTCATCCGCACCTGTTCCGATGTGCTTTTCTTCGTAAAGAGCCCGGCTGTTTTTGCCGAGAAAAAATCTGTGCACGCCGTTGTGTCTTGCGGGCTCGCCGGTTTCCGTATGAATGCCGCAGCCTGCAACAATGGTAACGTCAGCGCCTTCGCCGATATAAAAATCGTTGTAAACAAGATCATCTATTCCGGCTTTCGTTACGCAGGCAGGGATAAAAACTTTTTCCGCCTTCGTGCCCGGAGCAATATGAACCTCAAGTCCGGGCTTTCCGTCGGACTTGTCTGTGATCTTTATATTTTCGGAATCCCGGCGGCCGAGGCAGCCCATGTTGGATCTGATGTTGAATGCTCCCCTGAAAAGTTCTGATTCTTCGCCTGCAACGGTTTTAAGAAGTTCCTTAGTTTGATTATCCATGGCAAGATCAATTATCTTCTTTTCAGCTTCAAAGCCTGCTGCATTATTCTCAGTTTTCAAATCAAAGGCATTTTTGCTTAATATATTATCTGCCATCAGTTTGCCTCCTTTGTATGAATCTCGCAGCAATCGCCGCAATCATTTTTGCAGAGCAGGCTCTGGAAGAGCTTCCTGCCGTCACCTTTCAATCCGACCTTGCCATCCTGGATCATAACGATTTCATCGGCGATCGAAAGAATTCTTTCCTGATGAGAAATAATAAGCAGCGTAATGTCGCGCTGGTCGCGGAGATTTTCAAAAACTCTGATGAGATTGTTAAAAGACCAAAGGTCGATGCCTGCTTCAGGCTCATCAAAAACCGCCAGGCGAGACTGACGAAGCAGCACCGTGGCAATTTCTATTCTCTTTATTTCACCGCCGGAAAGATATGTGTCGACACCGCGGTCCGCATAAGCTTTCCAATCCATACCGACACGTTTTAAAATATCTTCAAGCTCGGCATCACTGAGCTCTTTTTTTGCAGCAAGGTTTAAGAGATCCTTCACTCTGATTCCCTTAAAGCGAACCGGCTGCTGGAAAGCAAAACTGATGCCCTTGTTTGCGCGTTGGGTCGGATCAAGCGATGTGATGTCTTCGCCGTCAAGCAGGATCCTGCCGGAGCTTGGAGCATTGATGCCAGCAATTGCTTTTGCCAGCGTGGTTTTGCCGCCGCCGTTTGGACCGGTAAGAACTATAAGCTTCCCGTCCGGAATAGTGAGATCAATTCCATTTAAGATGTTCCGTTCTCCGGTTGGATTAAAATACAGATTCTGAATTTCTAACATAACAATTCTAATTCTCTTATAGTGTTAACGAATTTGTGTGTAATCTCAGAACGCGCGAAAGGCTGTTTCTCAGACACGCTCCCGCTATTGGGGACCCCTGCAGCGGTTCTAAGCTCTGTCTTCGCGCAGATTTCAGTCTCAAAGTGCCAAAGCCTGCTGCTTTGCCCTTTGCGCCTTCGTCTGCCGCTTGCCAGTCGCTAAGAACAGGCTTCCCCAAATGTCTTCGCAAAGACCTTTCGCGCTTTCCGGGCTTAAGTGAATGCATTTATGTGCAAAGCTTTTGCAAATTGCATTGAATACACTTTCATCCGGAGCTTATGCAAGGCATTTGTGTATGCGATACGGCTTATGTTTTCCAATTTTCTCACTTGTGCCAAAAACGATGTGTTTTTTCTATTTGGTACAATTTATAAGGTCTTTTTGTGTCCAAACTGTTTTTCCCGTTAAAAATAGTCACAAAGGGCTGTTTTTTCTTTATAGAACAGGGTCAAAAGTACCGCTTTTTAAGAAAATGTGTCTTTTTGATTTTTTCTGCTTCTTTTCGCCACAAATACACTTTTATCCGGCGCTCAGGAAGCAGAGATGATGTTTCAAAAGCAGTGCTGCACCTGCGCGGATGAAAGTGCTACTTTGCAAACTTCCCCTCACAAGTATTACGACAGAAAACGCTTATAAACTTGATATTGTAGTAAAACAGTGTGAATTGCGGCTTGTCTGGGCAGATAATTCTTGTCTTTTTGCCCTTTTACTACACATCTCATTTAAACTTGCATTTCTGTAGTAAAAATATTCAAATCTTACTACAAAGCCCTTAGAATATAAACTTTTTGTAGTAATTGCTCCGATGCACATCCCTATAAGGGTGTCAGAACAGGTCTTGCTGATTAAGATTTCAACAAATCGCTTAATATTTCTGCGTTCTGTAGTAATGCTTTTGCAAATTGCATTGAATACACTTTTATCCGGAGCTTATGTAATGCTTTTATGTGCAAAAGACCTGAATACACATTACAGTGTCTGTGATGTTCTGTCGATGACCTCCTGCTGGATTCCTTCGGACAGTCTTGTGAAGTATGCGGAATAGCCTGCAACGCGGACGATAAGCTCCGGATGTGCATCGGGATTTACCTTTGCATCTACCATTTCTTCGCGGTTTGCGATGGTGAACTGAACGTGCTTTCCGCCGTGGGTAAGATAGGTCTTGACCATGGAGCCGAGTTTTTTAAGATCGTCTTCTGTCTTCATGTTGTCGGGAGCAAATTTCATGTTCATCAGCGTGCCCTGATATGCATCCTGAGGAACTCTCATTGCGGAATTGAATACTGCCAGAGGGCCGTTCTTGTCTGTTCCGTGTTCCGGAGAAAGTGATGCGTCTGCAAGAATTGCACCGCCCTTTCTTCCGTCTGCCGTTGCGCCTGTGCAAGCCCCGCCCGGCTGGTGAGCTGAAATGGAAATTGCATTTGGCTTTAAGCTGTCTCCGTATACGCATGGAAGTGACATGCATGTATCTGCGTGGAGCTTATAGATTTCCGCAACCATTTCGTCAACAGCTTCAATGTCATTGCCGTACTTTGGCTCTGCAAGAAAATCTGCTCTCATTTCATCATATCCGACCCAGTCTGCATCGAGTGCTTCCATAAGCTGAGCCATTGTATATTTTTTCTTTTCAAATACGAGCTGCCTGATTGCATAAAGGGCATTACCTGTATTAACTCCGCCTACAGCGCCGAGTACTGCGCCGTTTTCAAATTCGAATCTGCGGTTATACATATCCTTTCCAACCTTTACGCCGTCCTTCATAAGAGCGGAGCGGAATACGTCAGGGAAGAGATCTCTTTCTGCAATAAGCTCTACGTTGATTCTTTCGTTTGCCATTCTCATGAGGTAGCGGATTTCGTCGTAAACTGCATTCTTAACCTCATCGAAGGATTTCATTTCCTTTACGTCGCCGACTTCTTTGCCGACCATCTCTTTTGTGAAGCGGCAGAAGCCGTTGTGAAGAGCGATGTCCATTGCCTGGGCAATGATAAAGAAGCAGGCTACCTGTGTTCTTGTTACAGCCTGAACATTTCCGTCCACGCAGCCTGTGCAGCACCAGTCACGGGCTTCTTCAATCGAGAGCTTGTTCTTTTCGCTCTGGCTTGTAAAGAAGTTGATATAGGATTCGTCGCCGACAAATGCAGGCATACCGATTCCGGATCTTACGCACTCAAGGCCCTTAACAAGAAGCTTTTCCGGTGTATCCTTGTGAACTCTGATTGTAACCGTATGGTGCGGAAGATGTGTTTCTTCTGCTGCTTCAAGGAGAAGGTATGAAAGCTCGTTGGTTGCGTCGGAGCCGTCGGCCTTTTGTCCGCCGATAGTCCAGTTGTACCACTTTGCCATACCGGAGTTTTTAGCACGGTTTGCCTTTCCGGATACACGGTTGATCTTCATGACCTTGCAGCGCATTATCTCAAGAAGCTCCAATACTTCGTCTCTTGTGATCCTTCCTTCCTTAATATCCTTTTCGTAGTAAGGATACATGTACTGATCGAATCTTCCTGCGGATGTTGTCGGTGAAGGCAGGCACATAAGGAAGGTAAACCAGAAGGACTGGAGTGCCTCTCTGAAGGTTTCTGCCGGTTCATAAGGAACCTTGCGGCAAATCCTTGCCATTTCAAGAAGCTCTGCCTTTCTCTTTTCGTCCTTTTCTTCTCCTGCCATCTTTTCCGCAAGATCGGCATACCTGTTTGCAAGTCGAACCCATGCTTCGAATACCATAATGGTGCCTTCCCAGAAATCACGCTTTTCCATGATGTCCGGTTCTTCAAAGCGAATATCTTCGATGCACTTTTTTGCTTCTTCAATAATGCCCTTTGCTCCGACCTTTAAGATCTTGGCGTAATCAACTGCAACAAGAGCAAAGCCCGGTCCGAGGCCGTAGCCCGACATGGCAAATCCGCCGCCGGAGCCGCCTCTTCTGTCCTTCCATGGGGGAAGTATCGTGCCCGACTTCATGAACGGCCAAAGTCTGTCGTTAAGACCGAGTGACTTTGACATTG
The DNA here is from genome assembly GCA_045616985.1 of Anaerovoracaceae bacterium. Lineage (GTDB taxonomy): Bacteria > Bacillota > Clostridia > Peptostreptococcales > Anaerovoracaceae > RUG13409. Next base: position 58,329 of record JAZLHU010000051.1, on the reverse strand, counting down.
CATCAACCAAGTTGGAGTTTGAAGCATTGTTTGCAAAACGGTCGTTAAGCTTATACAATTCTTCTTCATCTTCCGGTGTAATTGTATAGAGTTCTGACTTTAAGGATTCAACCTCGTCCTTTGTCCAAACGCCGTATTCGTAGCACATTTCAAGTCCGAACGGCTTAGATGCGCCTGAACCGCAAAGAAGATCTTCAGGTTCGATAAATATGGTCATGTTGTCAAGGATGTGTGCATGCAGCTTGGAACGTCTTGTAATCATCGGCTCGCCGGCTGTCCGGTCCAGGGATTCATTTGCAAGTCTGAATGTTTCTACGCAGAGAGGATACTTATTGATTCTTAAGCTCTCTATCATTCGTTTTACTCTGTCGGTCATTTTTTTCTCTCCTGTTTTGTAAAAAAGATATATGAAATTTATTTAGTTATAACGTATTAAAAGACACAAAGTCAGTTGTAGTTATTTTATCACTTCCGCGTATTTTTTACAATAAAACAGGATGCCCGGAAGGCATCCTGTTCTGGTCTGTTTTAATGAATCGGCAAACTACTTTGCTGCAGCGTTCATTTCTACAACCTGCTTGATGATCGGAGCGATCGAAGCATATTCCTTTACGATTTCATCATATGTAAGCTTCCAATACTTGGATGTACCACCGTTCATACGGCAGCGTACATAGAAGGAGCTTTCATCTGTTGAAACAGGTTCATCATCGATAGCATCGAATGCAGCGGCAATCTGTTCGCAGATTTCATCCGGTGTTCCTGCAGGAACAACCCAGCAGGATGTGTTAGGAATGTTGATCTGCTTTGCCTTTTCAGCACCGAATACGTCCTGAAGTGTAGGAACGGACTTGATCATGTCAAGGTTCTTTGTGTCAGCCGGATAGTAGCTGAAGTCGTTGTCAGGTCTTAAGTTGATGATAGCCTTTACTTCGTTTCCGAAGTCGAAGTTCTTAACTGCGGAAGCTTCGTCTGCCATTACGAGTCTGATGTCTCCGTTGAGGAGGGAAACGTTTCCGTCAGCAGAGCTTGTCGGGCACCACTTAACCTTGTCGGCAAGACCGGTCTGGATGAGGAAGCTCTTGAGCTTTGGATCCATAACCTTTCCGGGAATGGAAGCTGCTGTAACTTCGCCTGGATGTGCTTCGATGTAAGCCTTAAGTTCATCAAAATTGTTGTATGGGGAGTCTGCCTTTGTCAGAACCATGCAGCCGGAATACGGCCATGGCTGCGGTGTGGAAGCAACAGCTCTGAACTTTGTTGTGTCTGTCGGGTCAACTGCCCATGTTCCGTCGTAGTAGTTGTTGATGCAGTTCATACCGAAGAGCATCAGTGTCTGTCCGTCCGGTTCAGCCTTGAGAAGCTCGTTAACGAGGTTAGCGCCGCCGCCTACCTTGTCGTACTTGCATTCTACTGTGTAGCCCTTGGACTGGAGCCAGTCAACAAGTGTTACGCAGTTGTTAGCTGTAAGTGAACCTTCTTCGTAGCCGATGAGAAGGGTAATCGTATCCTTGCCCCAAACCGGCTTTTCTTCTTCCTTCTGTGCTTCTTTTTCTCCGCCGCAAGCTGCGAGGCAGAATACCATTGCAAGAGCAAGAAGTACTGCTAATACTTTTTTCATTTTTTGAGTCCTCCTAATCGATTAGTACTCACTACTATAATATCTACAAACCCGGTAAACTAGTATGCCGGTATTTGCCATGTTATTGCTTTGCTGCCTTTCTTCTTGCAGCAGCAGCCTTGATTGCCGGAGCGGTGAAGCCGTAGATGAGAACCAGCGTACCTGCAACGATGAAGAAGCAGCTGAATGGTCTTACGAAGAATTCCGCAGGACCGATCAGTGAGTAGCTGAGCGCTCTTCTTAAGTTGAGCTCGAGCATAGGCGAAAGAATAAACGTCATAAGGAAAGGCAGGCTCGGGATGTTTGCAATATCCATCAATATACCGAGGATGCAGCTTCCGAGGGCAACAAAAACGCCGAAGAACGAGGATGTTGCCATATATGCACCTGTAAGAGCAAGTATGATTACCATTGAATAGAGGTAGTGATACGGAATCTTTAAAAGTGCCGGGAATGTCGGCATTCCGATTGTTTCATAAAGAAGAGCAACAATACCGGAAAGAATAGCTGCCGTGAAAATCATATACACTACTTCCGGATGCTCTCTCATGAGCATAGGGCCAACATCGATACTCTTAATCTGAAGTGCCGTAATAAACTGTACGCACGCTGCATCTCCAGGAATACCGAGGGCAATCAGCGGAATAAGCGCGCCGCCGATAGCCGCATTGTTTGCGGTCTCGCAGGAGATAACTCCGGCAATTTCGCCGTGTCCCCAGGTGGACTTATCCTTTGCAAGCATGTTCTCTGTGGAATATGCCATAACTGCTGCAACCGGTCCGCCAAGGCCCGGAAGGAAGCCGATAACTACGCCTACAATCCAGGAACGGATAAAGACCAGCTTGTTGTGCATAAAGTCTGCAACAGGCGGACGGAATTTGCCGACCTTGATATCAACCTTTTCCTGTTTATCACCTCTTGCATACTCAAGCATAATGATCTTGGATGCGAAAAGACCAAGCATGATAGGAATAAGGTTGAAGCCGCCAAGGAAGTTGAGGTTTCCGCCGAAGATAAATCTGCCCTTTGCCGTAAGCGGGTCTGCTCCTACGGAAGCAAGGAAAATTGCAATGCCTACGCCGATAAGAGACTTAACCATTGAGCCCTTTGAAAGACCTACCACCATCAATATCGCGCAATAGCAAAGCGCCGTGTATTCCCATGGGCCAAGACCTACAGCCCACTGAGCAATTGCCCTGCAGGCAAAGATTGCAAGAATAAGGGAAGGAACAGTACCGAAGAAGTTTGCCGTAACAGCTGCTGAAAGAGCTCTTACGGGATCACCTTTTTTGGTAAATTCATAACCATCCCAAACCGTACAAAGCGATGAAGACGTTCCCGGAATACCAAGAAGAATGGATCCGATACATCCGCCGCTCATACCGCCGATAACGATTGAAAGGAACAGTGCCATGCCCATCGGTGCGGACATCTTGTAGGCAATCGGAAGAAGTACAACCATAAGTGTTGAGCTTCCGAGTCCCGGGATAGCACCAAGAACGATTCCTGCCATTGTTCCTGCTACTACAAAGAGTATTCCCTGAACGGTGCAAAGACTTTGCAGTGCCTGAAGAATATATCCTCCTACTGTCATATCTGTGCTCCTTTCTCAGAATAACGACTTGTAGAACTTATCCAAAAGTCCCTTCGGAACTCTTGCCTTAAGGCCTATCTTGTATGCAAGATAAATTCCTGCACCGCAGCATACTGCCCAGATAAGGCTTGTGATAATTCTTTTCTTGATTGATGCATCCGGCATAGATACGGAAGAAAGTATAAATGTCAGAACGAATAATGTGATCGGCATTCCTACCGTCCATCCGAATACATACATCAGAACGAGGAACAGCACATAAGCGCCGAAAATGATTCCGCACTTACCCCACTGCTCTTTTGTAAGAAATGCTTTTGAATCAGGACCCGGCTTGATCACAAGAAGAAGTCCGCAAACAGCCATAAGAACGCCGCCTATCATAGGGAACATCTTAGGACCCGGGTCTCCTTCATATGCCGTTCCCGGAAGCTGTGATGTCATCCAGATAATCCACGCCGAAACAAGCAGCGTAACTATTCCGATGATTGAGTCTTTTTTCAGTTTCATCTTTTTATTACCTGTATATAACAAATGAAATGATAACGTATACGGAGATATTTTATCACTTTCAAGCCCTTTTTTCAATAAAAAAGGGCTTGTTCTTAACAGCATTTTAACTTGTTGCAATTTTTGCCCCGAGTGCATTTCGCAACAAAAAAAGACCTGCAGCAGCAGGTCTTTACGGCCGCTTAAATAAACTTTAAAAAGCTGGCAAAGCCTGTCATCTCAAAAACCTCCATAACGGTCGGTTTAACATTTTTGATGTAGAGGTTTCCGCCTTTTTTGTCCATGGCAATATAAAGGTTACGGAAAATCCGAAGACCTGCGGATGCGGTGTATTCGAGCTTTTCCAGATTTAAGGTAAGGCTTTCGAAACGGTCCGCAATATCCATCAGTGCTTTTCCCGCATCCGGTGCGACCACCGAATCAAGATGACCCTCAAGAAACACCTCTGCCTCTGTTCCTTTATTGACAAGCTGAATGTTCATATTATTACTTCTTCTCGATTATTTGACTGAGCAAATCACGGATCTCCTCGTCCTTTTGGTTTTCGTGCATAAAGGTCACGTTGTACACAAAACCATCCTGCTCCCAAACGGCCTGATAAAATCCATATGTAGTATTATAATATGTAACTTCGGTTTCTGCAAACTTTATTGTTTCAACTGATTCCACAACATCAGCCGCTTCAATTTTCGCACATTCCTTTTGAACGCTTGTTGCCGAAGAAATCAGATAGTTAAAGAATGCATTTTCAAGCTTTGCATCTACGCTGATTGTATTGACATAGTCCGGAATATCAACGTCTTCAATGGTTTGGCCTTCAGGAATTTTAAACTCCTGTTCTGTATTCATATTATACAAAGACCATCCGCTGAGAATCGTGCCGGAGGGGAAGGAAAAGCCCGGAATAAACTTCCTGATGCCTCTCATTTCCTGAGCCTGCCCTTTGTCTGCAGCTTCATCATCAGCCGTATATTTCAAAACCTCGTAGCCCAAAATCTTAACTGCTATTGCAGCAGAGCCATCCTCTGCCGTGGCCGCAACTAAATCAAAGTCCATTACAATTTGCTTTCTTATTTCACGGTTTACAAACTGTATATTTGTTTGACCGATTTTTGCAGGATCAATATCAAAGCCTGTATACTCTTCGGTAAATTTTCCCGGAGTAACGGTGCCAAGCGGAACAACATCAAGATAGCTTGCATCTAAATTGTTTTCCACCCATACTCCGCCATCATTCCTTAAGTAAATCGCCTCAAAGGATCCATCCGTTCTGTAGGGAATAAGAACGCTGCCATCATCGTCGGCCCCTTCAATCTCAAGATAGTCCGGATAGTCATTAAAGTTTATTTCGCCGCAGCTAAGCTTTGTTGCACTGTCAACGCTAATCGTTGTATTTATTTGTGCAACATTGTTGCCGTTTCTGCTGATACGGAGTGTGAAAACACAATCTCCCGGCTCCAGACCCTTTATCCTGCAAACGAGCTGTTTGTCCGATTGACTCTTAATTTCAGGTTTAATACAAGCCCCGCCGCCTTCATCAACAGGATAGCTCATAGCCGCATCACAGCCTTCAAGCTCGCCTTTGGCAGTCATTGTCAGGGTTTTAGTGCCTATGCCGCCGATTCTGACGGAAACCTTTTCGCCTACGGTATCAACATTCGCACCGCAGGCGCAAAGGCCAAAAAGCATGATTAATGAAATTGCGATACATAAGATTTTTTTCATATAAATCTATCCCTTATTATTCGATGGCACTATCTGTTATTACAGCCTGCTTTTCAACAAAATCTATTGTGTACGGACTGCCTTCAGCTATACTCTGGTTTACGCTTATAGTATGAGTCGATTCATCGGCAATGCCTTCTGCACGGTAGCTTACGCTTTCGAGATTCCATCTTGCTGTTGTGGATGGGTTATTATCCTTTGGTTCAAGCTTTACAGAGTAAATGCTTTCGAATCCCGGAAGCATCAGGGAAACATTTGCAGTCTGTCCTTCAGCAAATACTCCGCTTGCATTGGAGGTTGAAACGTATTCTCTGATATCGTCTATAATAATCGTCTTGCTGTCATTAGATGTAATGTATGTAATAGTTGCCTTTATAGGTGCTGTTCCCGCACTGTCAATTACAGAGGAGGTTGACATTGTCTTAAACGCAAATTCAACATTCTTTAAGATGTTGTTTCCGCTTGGGAGCGGCTTTTCTGCATTAAATCTCTGGATAACCGCACTGAGCTTAACCTCTCCTGTTGTATAGAAGCTGTATCTTGCAACCTCAACCGGAGTTACTGCCTTGCTGCCCTCACGGCAAACGGCGGTAATTCCTGTTACCCCGTCCGTAGTATCGATATAGGCAATAACACCACCGGAGCATTGAATTTCTATCATTGAAATCTCGCCTACGCCATATTCATTATAATCAAATGTAAGCTGAGAACCCGCATGGATTGCCGTTGTTCCGCTGTCTGTTGCAAATACCCACTTAGATGTGTACTCACCACCGCCAAGCGCCTTGGATGTATAGTGGAAACGAACTGCTATATCTTCCTCTTCAGGTGTAAGCACAAGTGATGGTGTATTCTCACTTAAAATGAGCTTAATCTGCTGAGTGTTATACGCATCCGTTGCCGAATATGCAAACGATGCACTTGCGCCGTTCTGAACGCTGAAGGTATGACCCGGAAGCGGAATATCAAAGGTATTGATTACAACGCCTCTTCTTACCTGCTGAACCATTGCTCTGTCGGCACTCAGGGTCTTTGTCCAGTCATTGGAATACAAATTGATGCTGGAGATAGCTGAGAAGTTCGGAGCGCTGATACCCGTCTTGTAAATTACCTTCTGACCATCTATGGTTGTCTGCTGGAATTCATAGCGATTTGTATCCTTACGGTTTTCAACCTGAGAAGTATAAAGTCTGCTGTCAACAGTTGATTTATACCTAACCGTTGCAAGGATATCGTATCTGTTCTTTGCATTTCCGGCCGGTTCAGGGAAGTCTGTTCCTTCGGAAAGGAAAATATACAGATTCATTACATCATCTGCCGAATCAGGTACTCTGGAAATCATAGCAGACATATTTGTACTTTCTCCGAATTCAGGGAATTCCTCGGAAGAAAGATAGAAGGATGCCAGGTTATTTTGTCCGTAAGAGAACTGATAAGAAGACTTCGGAGTTGTAGCAAGCTCTGCAACCAAAATAGGTGACAAATCATTACTGTAAACTCTGTAGAATTCGCCCTCATCATTAATGGCAAGCGAACCCTTGCTTCTTAAAGCGCTGATCTTAATATCCTTAAACGCAAGCGCTGTATTATCCAGCGGATCTCCGTGGAATACGAGTCTCTTAATCTTTACGCAGTCTTCAACGTCGATGATAAATCTGTCAATGTGTTCTGCTCTGAACATATAGTTGCTGTCGCTCATAGCTTTCTTGTTATCCGTTGAAATAAGCGCAGTCTTATTCATGTAATCATACATGGCCTGAACTACGTCAATGCCTCTTATATCCTTTGCTTCACCGGCAGAGTTTTCGTAGTACAAATCTACGGTCATGTTACCCTCAAACTGAGGAATACCCGGATCATAAGGACCATAAGCCATTGCAACCTCAAGGCCTATCATATATGCGCTGTATTGGATTGCAAATGAATTTGCAAGCTCGGATTCAGTTCTCGGCTGTCTTTCCGTAGCCTCGCTTGTATCAATATATCCCGTACTGATCCATCCGATGTTCTCTGCAACGAATCTCTTATCAGGGGTATTGGTATTCTTCTTAATTACTTCTATGGATTGAACATTAAGCTTATCCAAAGGAGCGCTGTTGCTTGAAATATCATCGGCAATAACGTAAACGGCAGAAACATCTCCGCAGTCTGTATTTGTGCTGATGATGAAGCTCTCCGTTACGCCGGATCTGAAGCCGTCCGAAGACAGCTGTTTATTTGCAAGAACATATCCTGACTTCTTGCCGTTCTTAAATACAAGCTGGAAGTAGAACATATTGTTCGATCCGCTGTTATCGGATACAACAGAGTTACTGGAGTTTGGAGCAACCTTAACCCTTACTTCATATTGCTGAACTGCCGTATCAAACTTAAGGTCTGATGTTGCCATTTCGTAGGTCATTGAGTATTCGTATTCTTCGTAATTCTCGCGCTTTTCTTCTTTTGTCTCTGTTGAGCCCTTAATAAGATCTATGCGGCCTTCTCCCTTTCTTTGGAGCAGCATTACAATGTCAACATCGTTTAAAAGCTGACCTTTTACGTCTCTCTTGTATGTATGATTTAATGAAAAATCAACCTCACCTGTATCCGTGACGGATGTATAATCTGTTGCATTCAGCTTTATAAATTGACGCTTACCGTATGACTCAAGTCTTGTTATGGTCATATGATTCATCTGCCATTCGTCTTCCCCGTCGCCCATTCTGAAGTTGGCTGCAGTAAACTGCTTGGCATTCTTTGCCCTTACAAGGAACTGCATGGTGTTGCCGTGGTTCATTCCGTAATAGTAGGCAACATCAACTGCAGTATTTACCTTTACGCCTGTTACACCTTTTGTATCCTTTGTTACAACACCGGCAACATAGCCTGCAAATTCCTGAGCTGCTTCCTGGACAAGAATTTCCGAGGTTTCCTGTTTATTATCCTGATTATCAATATATTCAAGGCTAAAGTACAAATCGTCAACAGTCGATGCAACGCCGATGTTTGAGGCAGTAAGACTTACAAGGTACATATCATTAACATCAATACGATTCGGTATTGCCTGGTTTTCCGAAGGAATGTCGGAAACATCCTTCATTTCGAATCTGTATTCCAGGGTTCCGTTATCCAGCCAAATGTTTTCCGGATTTGTGCTGAGATAAAGCATAAAGTTTTTGCCTATGTCCATTGAAATAATCTCGCCGGGCTCTTTTACATATAAATCTCTTCTTGCAACCTGATTGTGGGAATCCTCTTTCTTCGCCATACCGCCGACAGCTCTCTCAAAAGTTTCCATAGCCAACTTCTTGCTTTCGACCTCTGCACGAAGCCTCTCTACATCCTCAAGCCAGCTTCTGTACCCAAAATCCCTTTCAGCCAATTGCTCTCTACTATAAGTTTGACGCCCTATTCTGTAATGACTCATATAATATCTTTCAGCTCTGTCTTCAGCTTCATTGCGTTCATTGACTGAGTTAGCCCAAGCACTTTCTAATTCATGGAGCTTTTGTTTAATCACATTCGGCATTTCGCCATTGCTATAGATTGCGATGCTGGAAATTGCAACCTGATCGTTTAAGCTTACAGGGTTAAAATACGACAAATTTACGGCATTAATCTTCTGAATTCCCGGAAATTCAACCGAGAAGTAGAGCTTATCGCCCTGCTGAGCAAAGCTTACATATTGTCCGTTTTTGACTGCATCTACAAATGCCTGGCTGAGATTTGCATCAACAGGTATGCCATATTCCAAAAGCGCATTGGAAATAACCGGAACAGAGACAGTCTGCAATATTCCGTAGGAGTCCACATATTCTATGTTTGCAGTAAGCATATCGTGCAGATTTAAAGGATTGCCTGCTTCTCCAAGGCCTTTAACAACGTTAAAGCCCTCAATTCCGCCCTCATAAACATCCGCAAGAGCAATCTCAAAATTATAAATTTCAAGAACAGGAGCGCTTACATCAGTAAGAAGTTCCGGAGTGCAAGTGCAGCATAAGGTTATAAGATTTCCGTCCAGAGTATCTGTTCTGTAGATATCGTAGTCTTTTGAATTCGGAAATTCTTCTTTACTATCCAGTTTATCAACAGGCATAACCTTTGCATACTTATTAAAGTATTTTATGGAGCTGTTTTTGGTTACAACAACACCGGTGTTTGTCTTTGTATTTGCAATGTCTGTGCTTTTACCAAGCGGCGTTCCGCTGAAGGTAAGACCTAATCTATCAGAAATAAAAGCATAGTTGGTTGCAGAAAGACCTGCACTGACAGTCTTTCCGTTACTCTTACTTGTCGCCTCTTTAAATAGCGACCAGCCGTTTATGGCAAATTCGCCCGATAAGCCCGGACCTTCTGTCTTAGACACAATAAATTCTACTGATACCAATGTATAGAGATTGTACTCAAGTCTGAATCTTATATATTCAGTACTGAAAGCCGGAAAAGACACTCCGTATTTTTCGGCAGCGCTTGGGAACTTGCTTGTATCAACATCCGGAACAAGACTTTTTGCCCAAGCTGCATAATTGGAGAAGTTTTTGCGATATCTGGTATTGTTAAAAGTGTAGTAGCTTGAACTTGCGGAGGTTCCGTCTCCCACAAGACTTCTGAAGGTTGCATATTTACTGCCGTAGAAAGGCCAGTTCTGAGAGGTATCATAGATGGCATTCACGCCCTCTAAAATGGCAGCATTTATCCCCGCATCACCCTCAACTCTGTTAACCTCAAGAACCTGATGGAACGGGGTACCGTTTTTTTCGTTATCTGCGTCTGTATAATACGAAATGATTACGCTGTCAATTTCCACATCCTGTTTAAGCCCCAGGGAAACAGCCAAAATATACGACTGCATATTAGCCGTATCTTCGCTTCTTCCGACATGACCGCTTGTAAAATAGCCCGGAGTACCAGGAAGTGTATCTTTTGTAGTGGTTGTATTTACCGCGTTGTGATTTACACTCGGAGTAGCGGGCGACGAACTGCCACCACCGCTTGCAAAGACGCTTAGCGGAGCAATCTCCAAAAGCATTACGAAAATCAATAATAAAGTTGTAAATCTTTTTAAGAATCTTTTCATCTTTATTCTACTTATGTACTGATAAACTATTTTCTCTTCTTGTTATAAGCTGCTAACTGCTCTAATGTTACATCAAGAACTGTTTCACTACTGTTTATAAATTCATCAACAGAGGTGTCATTTTCATCAACTTCGATTTCTGCGGCCTGCTGAGCAAGGAAGCCCATAACATCGAATTCACCGTCTTCATCGTCATCAGAGCCGCCAACGATGAATTCGTCGTCTTCATCAAATGCAGCTTCCTGTTCGATTTCAGCCTCAACCTTGTCATCATCAATAACTGAAGTATCGTCGATACCGGCAAAGTCGAATATGCTTCCGAGCGGCCGGCTTGTTTCTTCTGTGCTTTCCTCCGGTGTATCCGTAAGATTGAAGAGCGAATCAAGATCAAGGTCTTCTGCTGCAGGTTCTGAAGCCGGCAGCGGGGCTTCCGCAGAAGCTGCTGCCACAGCAGGTCTTGTAAGGATTTCCTTATCAAGCTCTTCTCTTACCGCCTTCTTTATTTCGTTGGCAATGGATTCGGTTCCGAGCTTTAAGGTAAGCTCTGCCAAAAGCTCTTCCGTCTTTGAAGGCGCTGCCGGGACCTCCACGGGAGCGGGAATAATTACCTTGGTTGCCGGTGCTAAAGCATCGTTTGCATCGGAGAGCATTTCCGAAAGACTAAGGCCGCCCATATCAATTTCAGAAACTTCAGCTTTTGCTTCTTCTGCTTCCATCTTCTGCTGAGCATCATACTCACTGAAGGAGATTTCGCTGAAGCTGAGTCCAACGTGAGAGTTTATTTCCTCAACTGCCTCCTGCTTTTCTTCCTCAATACCTATTTCGGCAAGATTCTCGGCGCGAAGCTTAAGAGAATCTCCTATGTAGTCTGCCCAGTTTTCTTCTCCGCCTTCTCCGGTGAAGTATTTGTTTTCGTAATTCGGATCGCTGAAGAGGTCTTTTACATCAGGAGGAACGGTAATCTTGATGTTTGTTCTTGAGCTTGGGCTCATTACAACAAATGCTCTTCCTCTGGGAGCCTGAACTATTTGCTCCTGTTCGTTTTCATTAATTCCGCCGGCCTTGTCATAGAGCTTGCAAAGGTCGTCCATATCGTTTGGAGCAAGCGAGAAAATAAACGAGTACTGGCAGGCATTGATGATTGCAGTGGACTTTCTTGCAATCTCTTCCGTTCCGACAAAGTCTTTTATGTTCTGCGTAATTACAATCTGCATACCATTGTACTTTCTGATACGCTTTGCAAGCTGGAACATAAAGTCCAAAGCAACAGGATACTTCGTATCAATAAATACATGGGCTTCGTCTATAACTACAACAATCTTTCTGTCGAGTCCGTACCTTTCGTTGTAGTCTCTGTTTTTGATTATTTCATTATCAATATACTTAAGCACCAGGAGCATCTGAGCATTGGCAACAGTCGTATTTCTGTTGGCAAGCAGAGTCTGGAAGTTAAATACAGTAAAGTTTTCTTCGGTTGTAATGCTTGATGGTCCGTTCCAGATAACTGCATTTCTTCCGCCTTCGGAGAATTTCGAAATGTAGTTCATCAAAGTTCTTAAAAGACCTCTGATGTATTCGCTGTCTACACGCTGGAATTCCTTTAATATCTCGTCGTAAAGATCGTCGAATATCGGATAATCTTCCGGTTTAAGCTTTGAGAAATCCGTATATTGTGTTATGCCCTTTGTAGCATAGATTCTGTCAATAAGGGCATTTAAGTATTCAAGTGAATCTCTGTCACAATCAGGAAGAATCTGCTTAAAGAATTCTTCAAGGAACTGCAGGTGAGTTGCATAGCTGTTGCCTGCAGAGTCATTTCCCACATCCTCATCATCATCAAGATTGGTGATGATATGGAAAGGATTAAGTCTTCCGTATTGGGCATTTGCAACATTGATAAACTTACCGTGAAGATTTCTGGAAAGATCCGTATATTCATCTTCAGGGTCTAAGATAAAGATCTTTGCGCCGTCTGCTGCAAGGTTGGAAAGAAGGGCCTTTGTGGCATAGGATTTACCGGAACCTGACTTTCCGACAATAACCATGTTGGAGTTGACTCTTTCGGAATTTCTCTTAAAGAAATCGACAAATACAGGCACACCATCGCTGTTGCCCATCTTGTTTCCGTTTTCATCCATAACAAATGGGAATACCCATGGATAACAAGCGGCAACGGAGTTGCTCGGAATGCCTCTTCCGTCCTTTTCCATGGGGTCATAACCTGAAACCTGAGAGCCAATGTATGCAGTGGCCTGGTTGAATTCCATATTATTGAGCCTGAAGCCCGCCTCAGACCATGCTCTTCTGAGCAGCTTCTTCATATTTGCTATGCGTGCACGAACGGTATCGTACTTTAGATTCTCGTACTTAGGATTTTCATCTGTCAGCACGGCATCATAAGCAGTAACATAAATATTTGTGTTCAGCAGGGTTTCATTATCTCCCTGAAGCGAAGAGAGCAGCATCTGCAGGGTTTCTAAGTGCGTCTGGGCTTCCAATGCTGCAGAATCTGTTTTGGCAGATGCAACGGTTGCACGCAGCTCCGCCAAAGATTTATCGATGGCAATTATGGCCTTTCCGCTGTCCATCGGCTTAAACTTTACCATAACCTTAACTGCAGGATAACTCATAAGGGTGGCAAGCCAGGCATCATTAACAGTAACCGGATAGTTTGTAACCCTGAAGTTGTGCGTTGTCATTCCGTTTACCAAAGCATGTCTCATGGTAAACTCTGTCTTTTCCGGCATAGCCCATTTTGTATAATCCTCCGGGCGAATTTTTTCTATATCGTTTTCGTCAAAATCAATTTGGTTAGAGTACTTTAAGAAGAGTGCAAGCTCTTTGTCATTAAGACGTTTTGCCTTTATTTCTCCCGAACGCAGCATGTCTATAGTAAAATCTATGGCAAAATCGAGCTGCTGTTTGTCACTGTCGAAGAATACAAGGTAATAGAACGGAATAACCACTCTTGATTTATCCTTGTAATCGCTGAGCTCGTATATTCTGTCGTATATAATTGCTATTCTTGCCTTTAATTCTTCTTCGTTAATTAAGCCATGCTCGAAGGCACGCCTTTGGCGTTCCAATTTTTCATTTTCCTGCCGCAGATGCTCTTCATAGCTTACAGGTCTTTCAATCTTAATAAGGTTTGCAGAATAATCTGATTTTAATCCGCGAAAAACAGAACCGAGTCCGTTCTCGATGGAATTGGTCTTTCGAAATTCGCTGAAGAATCTGAACTCAACGCTGTCAATTTCCAAAGCGACACCATAATAATGTCTTCCGTATTCAATAAAACCATCCTTAATGCCGGTAAAGGCATTAAGGTCTTCCATCTCTTCCCAAACCTGTTTCTTCTTTTTGTTTTTATTTGCTGCTGTCTTTTTTTGTGCTTTGTTTGCCTCGGACTGTTTTGCACGCTTAAGCCAAATTGCGTCCTCTTCCTCTTTGGTAAGCTTTTTGCTCTTTAAAAGCTTTGTATCTCTTTTATATTCTTCTTTTTCTCTTTTTAAACGTTCTTTCCTTTCGGCAGCCGTTTCAATAATCTCTTCCTCTTCCGGCTCTTTTTCTTCCTTGAAGATTTCATCAAAAGCTACTTCGTTTTCACCTCTGTCTGCAATGTCAAAGAGAACTTCATCCTTATCCGTTCTTTCAAACCTTCTGCTGAATGCAAAGTGTCTGATTATATGGAGCAGATAAAGATAGTTCGGTTCTTTGTCAAGCCGTATAAGCAGCAAGGCCACAATGAAAAAATGGATCACCGCAAATACATACTTAAACGGAAGTGTAGAAACCAAGATAAGGGTAAGCATTATTGCGCCTATTGCAGCTATAAAAAGATCCCACAGGCCTACGCCCTTAAAGATTTCTATCTGAACTTTTGTATTACCCGGAATGATTCTCATATCAATATTCCTTAAAATGCACTTGATTTAATCACTGTTTACTTTCCGACCTTATTTGATAAATTGGTTACAGGAGGCGCTTTTGCAACCTTGGAACCGGAACCACTGCCGCCTTGCTGTTTTGGATCAGGACCAAAAAGATTGGTGAAATTCTTACTCTGTTGCGACTGCGGATCGGATTCGTTTTCGCTACCTTGCTGATTGCCGCCCTGGCCACCGCCTTTTGGGCCTCCGCCGCCGCTCATATTGCCCATAAAATCAAGGATAGCACCCCTGAATTCTTTTGTATCTCTTTCCTTTGCTTCTTCTTTCAGCTCTTGTTTCTTCTTGTCGTCCTGCTCTTTTGTTGTAAAGCCGCTCTTATAGGCACCCTTAAGGCCCTTGTCCTTGATGGATTGGCCCATATTCTTTATGCCTTCACCGGCTTTATCGAGTTTTTGGGAAACTCCTGCTGCATATCCGACACCGCTTAAAGCTTTTGTACCGACCTTGAACCCAAGCTTTGCTGCGCCGACAACTGCTCTTCCTGCCAGTGCCGTTGCTCTTCCTACAACACCGTCTGCAACCTGGCCTGCCATAATGGATTGATATCCTGCATTGTCTGCCAGAATACCGCTGATCATTCCGCTGGCTTTGGCAGCTGTGATGCAAATTCCGATTATAAATGCAAGCTTTGCAAACATATTTGCAATAGGAACTTTGAAAAGAATAAGCTGCGGACTTAAGATAATAGGAATAAATATCATGATAAGTCTTACGGCAAAGAGCGAACCGAAAATGGAAAGACTCTGTATTACGAATGCCGTTGTCCATTGCTTGAATTTTCCGCCGTCATCAAGCGGCATTACCGCAACAAAGGCAGGCGCCGTAAGGTACAGCAATATTATATTGAATACTCTTGCGGTGGCATTGATAAGAATCTTTGCCATTTCAATAATAATAATAATTGCAACAAACAGACAGACAACATGGTTCCAGGAGAAGAGCCCTATGTCAAAGTCCTCGGACATCTGATCGTATGAGAATACGTTCTTATCCCCAACATAGTAAGGACGTCTTAAGCCGTCTACAACGGAAGGATCCTTATTGTATTTGCTGTTTTTTGCACATTCGAAGGAGCAGGAAAGCATAATCGTTCTTCCCAGAGTTGTTCCGAAATTATCTGTATAACCCGGCTCGCTGTAAGCAGCAAGAGGTTTGAATTCTTTATTTGTTTTTATCTGATACATACAATTCTGAATTGCCTGCATAACATTCTCGTCGTATGCATCTATCGGCATTTCTTCGTATATATCATGTGCAGTAAATACCCGAAGGAGTGCATACTGCCAGCTGCTGTTATTTTGATACTCGCTTGCCTCGGGTGCCGTATATGAGAAATTGAAAGCCCCCTTCTTATCCAGAAGCTGCATATCATAGCGTATGGCATTAAAGCACGAGTTTATATTAAACCTGCTGTCATAGGACGGATTAAGAGAATAGTTTCCGATGGTATCAAATATCCGGAACATGGTTGCAAAATCATCGTCACCAAAGACTATGCGGCTGGGGTTTGCCATATCCTCCGCGTTGTCAAACAGAAAATCGACTCGCTGCAGAAGTACACCGGTAGCGCTGATCGTAGCGCTGACAATGGCGGTCAAAAGCAGGATAATCAGGAAAGCCTTAAATGCATTCAAAAGTATCATGCCGTATGTGGCCTTAACCTTTTCTCCTGTATGGTCGAACATCTTTCTGACCATAGAAGCAATGGCAAAGCCGAATATCATAACAAAGCCTATGCAGGCCATGCCCCAATATACTGTGGAAACAACCTTATTGGAGAAAAAAACATCTAAAAAATATGTATTTTTCCCTTCGTATGTAACCGGCGTGATTCCGGCAAACATCTCGAAAGCATCGTATAAAATATCAACAATCCTACAAAGCAAAGCTTCTATTGCAAACAGAATCTTTTCTATGAAGATCATCAATACGCCAAGAAGAATAATCGCTGACATATGTTTTTCCCTCCTTTCTTTATCTTACACGTGTATGTTTTTTACAATGAATCATATAAACAACTACTGCAATAATTATTGCAGCGGCCATGCCGACAAATATCCATGCTCCGCCATCAAGAAAGATGTTCATTGTGAAATAATAAGAGCTGGTATTTCCTGCACGGTCTGTATATTTAACCACATATTTTCCGGCCTGTTTAAGGATGTCGTCTTTGTAGAAATCCAAAGGCTCACCATTTAAGGTAAGTGTCAGGCTTGAACCTTCTTCTGTGGGACCAAAGCTTACAGGGCCGTTGGCAACATCATTTTCAACACCGATAATCTCAAGCTCGGGATATGTGTGATCTATTACTACGCTAAGTGAATATTCAGCATCAACAATCGATGATCTGTATGTGAGAGTGTACCAACCATCCTTATCAAAGCTGACGGAATTAAAATCAGTCGGAACAGCCTCACCCTCGTAATTTGCAGATGAATAATAGAACAGGGAGGGAAGCTTATATGAATTAACTGCTCCCGTAATTTCATTTACAATAGTAAAGGACAATACCTCTCTGTCTGTTGCACGATTTCTTACAACGTAAGCACCGGGGATTGTGAGGTATGGAAATTCCGAAGAATCTACAGGCTGTCCGTCTCTGAAAACCTCGACATTTGCAGCAGGGTCGATTATCAGCTCAACGAAATCTCTTACCATCATTCCGCTGTAAACGGATGATTCAACCTTTGCATCAGGAGAAATATCCGTTGAGTACACATACCTCTTATTCGGTTTGTCATAGTAGCATGTGCTTTCAAGCTGAATTTTTGTTGATGATGTTCCGGTATTTCCGTCAAGAAGCTCTCCGTCCGGAGAATAAATATATACCTCCGCAAAGCACGGGCCCGCGCACAAAAGCACCAATATTAAACTGAAACAAATACAAATTAGTTTTTTCATCGTTCACCAAGAATCATTTTGTTTCTTTCAGCAACATCGTAGAATACTTCGTCTGCTCTGAATACATTTGATCTCATTTCGTCCATATCCATTTTGCCAAGCTTGTAGAACGGACACTTGTACGAAGGAGTATACTTGGTCTTAAGAGGATAATTACCAAAGGTAACTATAATGGCATTTCCTGTTGAAACCTTATTGTTGAGCTTCTGAAGCTCCGAAGGGTAAATAAGAGGTCTGGTCTGCATCTGGGCAGAAACACTTATATCGCCCTCTTTGCTTCCTATATTGGAGGAAGTTGATGTGGTTTTTACTGTCTTGTTACCGCACAATTCCGAGAATTCCTTGCAGGTTCCGATATCGTTGGAACCGATAAACATCTTCATTGCGCAGTTAGACTTAACTATATCTCCGCAGGTTTCGCCATACACATTGTTTAACTGGCTGTAGGATTGTACAACCATGCTGAACCAGATCTTACGGCTGCGGCCTACGGTAATCATCTTATCGAATTTTTCTATCTTCGGCATATTACCGAATTCGTCCATGATAAAGTATACGTTTCTCGGAAGACTTAAGTCCTCTCTTGCAGAAGCAACCTTAATCAGGGCTTTGTAAATACTTAAGATAAACAAGGATGCAAGTCCGTGACGAGTATCCTTTTCATCAGGAATTTTAATAAACAAAGCCGTGGGCCTTGATGCAAACTGATCTGCATGAATGTCTGTTGCAGAAGTAAGTCCGCAGATACCACGGTCATTGAAGATATTAAGTTTATCAAAGGTAATAGACATATAGGAAGACATGGTCTGTTCTGCAGCGGCAAGCACCTGTCTTGAAAGGGTATAGGCTGCGGAAAGACTGCTTCTTCCCTCAAAGTAATCCTTAAGCTCTTTATATCCGTCCGTGCTGTTGGTAAGAATCTTTGTAACATTAAAGAAATTGAATTTTTCTTTTGTCATGCCAAGCTCCGGATTTTCTGAGTCTTCAAGCATGGCAAGGCAGGTTGCAAGAACGATGGACCTTGCACCCTTTTCCCACAAAGGATCCTTATCATTTGTAATAGGGCAAATACCGGAAACGAGGTCGTTAAGGTCCTCGTACATTTCATCGTAAATTTTTTGTTTTGCAACGGATACATCGTCCTGGCAATGCCTCAGGTCTGCATAAGCCTTTCCGTTATACTCTGCCCACATTGCACCATCTTCTGCATCTCCATCGATTTTTTTAAGGTCCGGATAATCTGCCATGGCATCCTTATGGAGTTTAATCCCCTTGCTCATGGCCAGATATTCCTGATACATATCCCAGATTCCGTCGAGCGGATTCCAGCGTGAAGATTCGTAGGTGTCTCTTAAATTAAGAAGAAGTACATCATATCCTCTTTCCTTAAGAAAGCCCGAATGAAGATCAAAAAGCTCGCCCTTAGGATCTGTCATAATCATTGAGGATCCGCAAGACGATGCGGCGAGAAGCTGTATCATAGGATTGATGAAGGTGGTTGTTTTACCGGAGCCCGTGGAACCGATGACCAGAGCATGTGCGCCCTTCATAACGCTGACTTCGAGCTTGCCCTTTTTATTCAGGATGGCTCTTACGGGAACGCCGTCCACCTTTTGCTTTTCTATGTCATCGTAAAGGAAGGTAGTAAAATTAGAATCCCTTTCCTTATCTGTCATAAAGCGGCTGTTTTCCAACACAGAATCCGTAAGATCGGAATTCTTGCTGCCGGAAAACAGATTCCTTCCGCCCTTAAGCAGGTCTTTTCCGAAAAAGCAAAACCATACAATACCGCCGACCACAGCGCCTACCAATAAACTCAAGGGATTGAACAGGAGTTCAAGCTTCGGGTCTATTGGTGCGCCGCCTATCATATTGCCGACATTGCTTACAAACATCAGAAGAATATAGCCTAAAGCCCATGCGCCAACCAGGCCCAAGAGGATAGTAAGCAATATTTTCCCTATGTTTTTTTCCTTTAAAGTATCAATAAAATCTTTCATACAGCTTTTATCTTTTTACCATTTACGAACCATGTCTTTGATTTTTGCGTCAATATTTTTAGACTGCATATAATCATAATATGCATTGTCGTTCCAGAGAACAGGATCATCTGCGCCGCAGAAGAACAAACCATCAGAAACAAAGGAGCCGTAACCCTCTATTAATAATTTGCCATCGTCTACAAGCCTTGGGATTACAGTTCCTAAACCCTCAACGTGCTGACTCTTTGATACAAGGGTTGACAGATACTCTTCTTTTCCGTTTCCAAGTATATAGGCTCTTCCGAAGGTTTCCGTTGCGGTTAATTTACCCGGAACAACTCCCAAAAGCAGGGCTGCGCCGGCTCTGACGCTGAGCGAAGAATTGTCTACCACTATCTTTTTTCTTACTACACAGCTTCCGTCTATTACGCATGAACTGCCGTTAAGAAGCTTAAGTACCGATCCGCTGCTTCTCTCAAGCAGGGTTCCGTTATTTTCTATGTACAATAGGCCTCCATTGTCCACGACAATGGAGCCATATGCAATATCGCTATCTTGGTCTCCGTCGGCATTGCCATTTTCCTGATACGATAAATCATTATCAACATTGCCGCGGATAATAAGCGTTCCGCCATCAACATAGATAAGACCGTTGTTCTGGGTTAAGCCTTCAAGAACCATGGTCGCATTTTTTGGAACGGTTACCTTAACACCTGAAACAAAGATGTTGCTTGTGTAGGTTGTTGTAAGTCCGGCTGCAACGACCAGGTCTTCAATAGTCTGAGAAACCGGCTTTGGCGCTCCGATAAAAATCTTGAAGAGACATTCACTGTTGCCCGGATACTTGGTTATGGAAATTTCGTTATCGTGATCTTCGTATGTCCAGTCTCTGTCTACGGCACCTTTAAGGTTGTAGAACATATTAACTCTTCCGTCCACCCACTTAAATACTGCATCCGGATGAAGGGTTGAGCTGCATGCGGCGCCATGAGTGCTTGAGCTTAGACCCCATGCATCGGTTATTCTGAACTCTCCGTAAACAGAAGCAGCATATTTGATTCCGTACCAGCTTGCATTAAATGCAATGACATTGCTTCCCATACTATCATCAGAGTTTGACACTCTGAAAACGTATTTCTGCATCTGATCTCCTGCCTGTGAATTATCCTTATCTTTTCCGGCATATCTTATGTATGGTGCCATATAGCCTTTTGAGGTTTCAAAGCTGTCTTTTGTTACATCCATATGATATGACGGCAGGATACGAGTTGCAGAAAGGGATTCACCACCGCTGCAGGTATTGCTTCCGGAATAAAAATACTTATCGTCGTATACGATAAGAACCTTGAACCAGTGGTCCGCGTTGGAATCGCCGGTCATGGAACTCATGCTATTGCTTACAAAAGCGTCCGCAACCAAAGGTTTATTCGGATCGTGATCCGTTTTTCCCGGAATAAAGTATTTCTTCATATCATCTGCAGACTTTACTCTGGTCCAGGTGTATCCAAGACCGGTGGCTGCAAAGCTCTGAAGCGGAAAAGCGCAGAACAAGGCAACAAGGCAGAGCACCATTGCCAGTGTCCGCCTTGCGTATTTGCGATAAATTTTAGAGATTTTCTTTCTCATTTTTTATGACTTCCGGTCAAATCAATTAAAGTCCTGTCTGATAGTTAGATGCCCACTTTGTCATGTACGGGAGAAGCAGGTTGAGTACTACGATAAGTACGAAGATGAGTACAAAACCGATGATAGCACCCTTAAGGTGTGCCTTTGCCTTTTCTCTGTCCTGCGGTTCTTCTGCTCTTGCATACTTAACTCCGAGGAGTACGCAGTAGAGAGCGCCTACAGCACCAACAACCAAAAGGAGAGGTCCGAGCATATCGTTAAGAAGTGCAACGATTGGACTAACTACATCTGTAAGGCTGTTTGCCTGTACTGCAGATGGGGTAGCAGCAAAGCTTAAAGCTGTTGTTGCAGCTACAGTAAGCATAGAGATAAGTGTTCTTCTGCAAATTCTTTTTTCGTTTAACATTATATTTTCCTCCATAAAATAACAATCTGCTGTCAATTCTGAACATCAATAATTTGACTGATTATATTATAAAAACCGAGCGTTTCACAAGCGTTGTTGATTATAAAACGCTGATTTTTTATTTTTTTCTCTTAAACTCAAGGCAGAGCATTGTTATATCGTCGTACTGAGGACCGTCTGCCTGAAAAGCATCCGCATCGGATTTGACAGCTTCGAGCAGCTCCCTGATTTTAAGATCCTTATGGGTATTCAGACTGGTCTTGATACGCTCCATTCCAAAGAAAACGCCTTCTTCCTTATCCGGAGTTGCATCCGTAAGACCATCCGTATACTGGAAAAACCTGTCTCCCGGCTCTAAAAGCATGGTTTCCGGCTTGTACACAACGTTTTCAAAAACACCGACGGCAATCTGGGGAGAGAGCTTTATCATTTCAAATGCTCCGCCCGCCTTACTGATAAACGGAGGCTCGTGCCCTGCATTTACATAAGAAAACTCTCCGCTTTCAAGGTTTAATATACCTGCAAATACCGTTGCGAACATACCGTTTTCTCCCGGACGGAAAACTAAATTATTAACATGAGACAAAGCCTTGCCGAGGTCTTTATCTGTTTTTATATGGTCGTAAATCAGAGTTTTGGTAATCGACATAACGATTGATGCCGGAACGCCCTTATCGGACACGTCGGCAACCACGATCGCAATGCGGTCTTCGTCAAGAGGAAAGAAATCGTAAAAATCTCCTCCTATCTCTTTTGCCGGGTCCATTAAAGCATATACATCGTAGTACGCATTATCCGGAAAAGCCTTCGGCAGGAAAACCTGCTGAATTTCGCCTGCAATCCTGAGCTCTGCTCCTATCCTTTCCGTTTCCGCCGTTGCCGCGGATAATTTTTTGATATAATCCTTAAGCTCGTGGTGCAGGCCCTTGATCGAATTGCCTAAATCGTATATTTCATCGTGATTTCTGAACTTTGAGGTATAAACCGTTTCAGCATCACTGTCTATATCATTTAAAAGCTGTTTTGCCGTAAGCGAAATTTCCTTTAAGGGCTTTACCAATTGACGGGAGATCAAAAATCTAAGTACCCACGAAACAACACACGCTGTTAAAAAGATTATTGCAATGATCTTATATTCGTAGCTTTGCATTGCCCGATAGGTTTCTTCGGCATCCAGATCTGCCCCTATCACCGCAATCAGATCCTCCCCGGAAGCATCCCGATATACAGGTCTGTAGCAAATAAGCTGCCTTCCGTAATCCTTCGACTCCGATTCGTATATATCCGCCGTAATTTCAGGATATTTGCTTAAGGCTGCATTTATATTTTTATACTCGTATTCCTCGTACGCCTCGCAGTTATCGATATCGACAGGATAATTAGGATCCGTATCCCAAATATATCTTATGCCCTCCCCGGAGGGATAGAACACGTAAAAATAACCCAATCCCGCTTCTTTTTGAAGCGCCTCAATGCCGGCCTGTATCTGGAAATAATAATCATCCTGCGGCTCTCCGGCAAGATAGGCTGCTGTCTTGTCCGGATCGATAAGCTTGGCAATTAAACCGGTATATGTGGATAAATCATCCCTTACTTCTTCGTATTGATAATTCCAAAAGGCAAGTCCTATCACGCTGCAAAGTATCATAAGTGCAAGAAATACGCAGCAAAAGCACACAAAGCTTACTCTGTACGAAATATTCTGTTTAAACTTTTTTCTTATTGACATAGCACCCGGGAAAAACCTTGCTTACTCTCCGATCAGCTCGGCATTGATAAATTCGCCCCAACTGTACTGGGACATAAACTCGCCCCGAAAGCTGTTGATGGCAGCGGCATCGCCGTTTAAAAAATCGTAGTAATCGCAGCTTACGCTTTCTGTTAAGACAGCCATCTTGCCGCGCTGAACTTCAATCACATCTCCTGCGCCTGCGGCCCTTAAGCTGTCTACAAGATCCTTTCTTATTCCGCGGAGATAGGATTCGTGATCGTTATCGTCTTCAAAGACTGCGCATATAACCTGATCATTGCTGCACAGGGCGCCGCGTCTGCTGACAAGATAAGCCAGAACCTCTTTTGTTTTATCGTATTTGAAACGGACAGGGTCGCTGCCGAAGAAGACCTCAAAATTTCCGAAGCACTGAAATCTCAATTGCTTTTTATCCTTAGCCGCATTTTTTGCATAAGCAGCAGCCAGAGCCTGAATGTTGTCAAACTCTTTTTTTACCTTTGCCGGCGTAATGGGCTTTAAAAGATAGCCGTTTGCATGAAGAGCAAAGGCATCGCCCATATAGGCATCAAAGCCCGTGGCAAAAATAATATAAATCGCAGGATTCAAAAGCTTAAGCCTTTTTGCAAGCTCGGTGCCGCTCATTTCCGGCATCTGAATATCAAGGCAGGCGGCATAAATGTCATTTTTCTTTGCAAAGGCCAGGGCCTCTTTTGAGGAATTAAAAGCTGCCACCTCCGCATCCGGAAGCGTTTTTGTTATGGCATTTGTAAGGGCCTTAAGACCCAGAGCTTCGTCGTCTACTGCAAGTATTTTCATTTATTTTATTATTTCTCCTGCAACATCCTTAACCGTTTGTGTAAGTTCTTTAGGGATATTAATGTTTTGCATTATGCTCTTAATCTGTTCCCCTACGGATTTAAAATCTACTGTTGTAAAATCCTCCAGCTTAAGATCCATATTCTTTACATCTTCCCAGGAAAGATTCTGAATTGAATAAAGCGTTGCGTTGATGTCTCCTCCGATAAACCACTTAAGAAGCACGGTCCCTTCCGAAAGCTCCTGGAAGAAGGTGATGTTTATCATTCCGACAAACCTGATGATAACAAGAAGTATTACCGTCATCTCCACCAAGCCGAAAACAAAGCCCAGCAGGTGATTTGCCCAGCCCACAACAGAGAAGTTTGCAACCTTATCCAAAATGTTTTTAATGATGGTAAGCACAAGCAAGGCGATGGCAGTAATGATACCAAACAGAGCTACCTTGCAAACCCTGTCGCAAAGAAGCTTTGCTTTGGTCAGAGTAATTACTTTGACCTTGGCTATCATTTCATCGGTGCTGAAATCAGGGTTTGTATCTTGAATTTCAAGAGCTTCCAGAAATTCAAGATCAAAGGATTCGATTATTCTGTTCCAGTTTCTCCGGAAGACCTGAGCCAGACTTTCCTCTCCCGTGATCGAAGCCTCGACCTCGGCATCAAATTTTTCTTCAACTATAGGCCCGTATTTTTGCCAGGCGTAATTGCTTACAGGCTCCTGCAAATACTTTGATGCAACAAAGCCGATGGCAATAGCGAGTATCACTACCACTGCAGACATAACGCTGTGAAATATTCCGGCCTTTGCCTTAAGGCAGGCAACAAGCAGTATCAGGGCTGCAAGTATAAGGTCTATTACTACAGGACTTAATGTGTTTCTTAATTCTTCCATTCTTTACATCCCCTTTATCTCAGAAGCTGAGGCTTATCATCTTGTCCTCTTTTTCCTTTTCGATCGCTTTTTCTTCGAGCCTCTTTCTGTCCGGTCCGTTCTTTTCTATTTCAGGCTCGGTCCTCTTCTTTTCGGCAAGGAAGTCTTTGTAGATGCTTTCCGGCTTCGATTCTATTGCATCTTCTATAGCGCCGCTTGTGTTATAAAGATTCTGGAATGCCTCGCTGTCCATAAGCTTTTCCTTTTCGGCTTCAAAAATCTTCGGCTCTAAGAGCATTCTCTTGCCGCGCTTTTGAGCGGCCGGGCTGTCGCTTTTAAGAAGCTCTTTGGCAACCTGATTTGCAAGTCTTGCTGCAAGGCTGTCCTTTTTAAGCTCGTCGCCGTGCTTTACGTTTTGGGCAACAGGCTTGTCCTCTGCAACGGCATCGCAGACCTCTTTTATTTGGTTTGCAATGTTAAAGCGCTGGAAACGCCTGCCGTTCATCTTGCTGTTCATGACCTTGCTCATGTACGCATCGGCGGCATCGCCAAGCTGTGCAAGCTGAGCCTTTACATTCATAAAGTTATTACCGTTCTGAAGTCTTATGGTTGAAATTGCAAGCTCCTTTTCAAGATTCTGAAGCTCTGCAGATGCGGCGCCGCTTCTTCCTACGGCGGTAAGCTGCTTTCTCATATCTTCAAGGGCATCCAGAATTTCCGCATGTCTGCTTAAAGCAAGTCTTCCGTTGATACCCCTGGTGGCATCAATGCGCCTTGGCGCCTGCTGCTTCATGTAAGACTCAAATGCAGGTCTGTCCTTGCTCGGAAGCTCTGCTTCCACCTTGACTTTCTTTACAAGCTGCGAAGCCTTAAGATCCATGCCCTCGTTGATTCTATGGATTGTATCAAGCATGTCTCCTTCTTTTCTGCTTCCGTAGAGATATTGGAAGGCAGGGTTTGCCATGATCTCATTTACTCCCTTTTCAAAGGCCTTATGGTCAAGAAGCATATCTCTTGCCTTTTCCGCCAAAACAGGATCCTTGCTGTAATCTCTCATGGATACGGCATAGCCCTTGACAAATTTTGCGGCAAGCTGAGTCTGCATAAATTTTACCTTATCCAGCGGAATCTCTGAAGGAAGTTTGTCATTAAGGGAGGCGTCTCTGACCTCTTTGATTCTGCTTACCATTTCAAGCTTATCTGCACCTGTTTTTGAAAGCTTGGTGCCGGACTTTACCATAAAGTACAAATCGGCATCATGAGCAAGCTCCTCCAGTTTTTTATTAAATTCTTCCTTACCCGTTATTTCATTCAGATCCTCAATTGTCTTATTGATGTTGTTCTTTATCCTATTAAGGAAAGGATTCTTTGTTTTATGGAGTGTCAGGGCATTGGCAATCGGTTCAAGCTCTTTAATTACATCTTCCTTAACGGCGCCTCTCATAATAGGCTCTTCCTGAAGTGTTTTTTCAGGCCTATTTGTCTCGGGATTCTTATGGAATTTGTAGCTTTCCTCCTTGCCCGTCTCCTTGTTGTATATGCCCTGGAAATATACATCTGATTCTCCCTTAAGAGCGCTGTCGATTGCCCCGTATGAAGCCCACACATCATTCCCTTTTTTAAGAGGATTTCCGTTTGCATCAAGAACCCACTCTGCATCGAGAACCTTTTCAGCATCAGGACCGCCGTAGAGGTCTGTCATTGTTTTGGCGGCGATGGAATAGTCTCTTATTTTTTCTTCGCTGACAATTTCAGAATCATCAAGCTGTGAAAATTTTTCTACGGCTGCCTTTAAAGGCTGCTGCCACTTATTAACTTCCTCCGCGTCCGGATTTTCTTCATTAATAATGTTCATATTCGGAGCAAGGATTTGCGGCTTATTCTCTTTATCGTTATAAATTACCTGAGAATTTGCTTTATTCTCGGCAGGAATGATAAGACCGCCTGTTTTTGCCGCCTCATATAATATGCCTGCCTGTGCCTCGGTAAGCTCCGTAAGCTTGGTTCCTTTTATGACAGTATCAAAATCAAGCAGAGGCCTTCCGTCTACTCCAAGTATGCTGCCCGCAGTTTTATCCGCTCCCAACATGCCATTGACTATAGCTTTAAATTGTTCGTACCATTCTTTTGGCATCTTCCTTACCTCTTATTATCCTTTGGTATTGTAATTGTGCAAATCGTTCCCCGGCCGGGCACACTGCTTACATTCAGTTTGCCCGATACCATAGTCTGAATTCTTGTGCTTACATTAACCATTCCGATATGAGTGCTTTTTTTGTCGTCGGAAAACCTTCCGGCTTCAAAGCCCTTGCCGTCGTCCGTAATCTGAATAATATTATCCGTTTCGTTTTCCCGGCTTGCTATCTTAAGATTTCCTCCGTCAGCCTTTTGGCTTATTCCATGCTTTATTGCATTTTCAACCAGGGGCTGAACCGACAGCGGCGGGATTTTAAAATCCTTTGCTTTTATATCGAACTCTATATTGAGTTTATCTCCGAAGCGTATTTTTTCCAGATACAAATATGCCTTTGTGTGTTCCATTTCTTCTTCAAACTCAACGGGCTCGTCTTTTTTTAAGGCGTTGATGTTCTGGCGAAGATAATCCGAAAAGGTGCTTACCGCTTCCTGGGCAATTTCCGGATCCTGATCTATGAGGGCATAGATGGAATTTAAGGAATTGTACAAAAAATGCGGTTGTATCTGACTTACCATAAGCTGCATCTGGGATTTGCTAAGCCTGTTCTCCGTTTCAATACTTTCTCTTATACCGGATATGTGAATATTGATATATAAAAGTATGAGCGAAAGACTTGCCGCAGCGTACATAAACGCTTCCCTAAAGAATCCTGTCGCAAAATATATTATGTATATGATTCCCGGAAAAATCTCGTAGGATATCCAGGCGAAAAGCTCGTGTCTGTTTAAATGCTTTCTGTCCGAAAGGATAAGGAAGAAATTAAACAGCAGGATTACGCATACCACAATAGGAAGAACAATATATGCAGGCTGTCTTTCAACCATTCCTTGCGAACTGACGCTGATAAACCAGGGCTTTTCCTGGATGTTTCCGATTAAGAATACTATCCATAAGGTGTTGCAGGTAAACGCAGAGCTGTAATTTATTCCGCCGGAAACATATACTCTTTGCCTCATCATGTGATATTGATAAAAGCAAAAGAACAGCAATACAAACATCGAAAATACAAAGGAAAGATTGGCAAGCATTTCAACACTTGAAGCAGTGCTTATGTTTCCTTCGTTTATGCATACGCCGAAATCGCAGGCTGAGCAAAGTGCATTGAAAGCTACAATGGCTGAAAAATATTTCATTTCGGCCTTTTTTACAGCCTTTTCCGTTCCTATTGCATATGCCAAAACCAAAGATATCAGAAGCGAAAATGCATCCAGTCCCAAGGATATGCCACGATATATTGTACCTGAATTCGTTATCATCATTATATGTATTTTTCGTTTGTATTGCGTTTCACATCAGATAATTTGCCGCTATATAAGTAAGAGGCTGTGAAATCAAATAGATCCGGAGTGAATTTCTTCCGACGCGTGATAAAAAGCTTACTATTGCGTTTTCCTGCGGACCGTCGGGGAAAAGACTCAGCTTCTCCCTGTACAGAGTCCTGCCCAAAAGACTTCCGAGCATAAACCAGCCTGTATTGGGAAGTATCGGGTACCAGTCCCTTGTTTTAAAGCCTACCGGCTCGATTCCCAAAGGAAGAAGGTAAGGATTCGTTGTCCAGACCTCTGCCCGAAGGTAATAGCCGGCAGCCAGAATTGCCAAAGCAAGGATAAGCGCAGCGGGTTTCGGGAGCTTTTTATACAGGGGATAAATCATCATTGAAAATCCGATCAGATGCAGAACTCCCCACTGAATAAGGATGTCCTGCGGACATATTCCGAGCTTATACAGGGCTGCGGTCACAATGGTAAGCAGCATTCCGCATCCGAAGACCACAAGTCCTCTTTTCAGGTTGTTTTTAGAAAACTCGGCGCATATTCCGGAAATAAGCACAAAGATTATTCCGCCGTAGAGCTTCACGAACCAGAAAAATGAGCTTTCTATGTATTCAATCTTTCCGGCAAGCATCAGATCCACCGCCAGATGGATTGCTATCATGATGAGGATGGCTCCGCCTCTTATAAAATCAAGTTCCCAAACTCTTTTTTTCATTATTTCGTAAGATAATCTTCTATGTTCAAGTACATTATTCCGTTGAATTCGCAGCTTGGGCCAAGATATAAAACGCCCCTGCCGGTGATTTTGCCGTACAAGCGTTCGATTGTTTCAAGATTTTTCTCATCGGTAATTGCCGATGCAAGCTCTTTTTGAGCGGCATCCTCGGCAGATACGCAGTAAATCTGGCAGACTCTTTTTTCCGGCCAGAAAATAAGCATATCTACCGTTGAATTTTCAAGCTTCAGCCTTTGGATTTCAACATTTCTCTTCGGTTTTTTTCTGTCAGGGCCGAGAAACGCAATGGACGTTTCCAAAAGCACCTGGTCCCGGACCATTGCATCCAAAAGCCTCGCCGTTGAGATATTTAATATCTTTTTCTTCTCTTCGCCGCTTTCGTCAGCAAAAATCAAATCGAATATAAGGGTTTTAAGAAGCTCCGTGCTTTGTGCATAGCGAAGCGCCGGAATCAAAAAGACCTGCTTCTGCTCCGTCAGCCTGCGGGATGCAGCCGTATCCTCCGATATTTCCGCGGTAAGATCCGTCAGATCCAGATAACTTCTTATCTGTTCTCCGGCATCAGGCGTGATTGTGTCAGAAAAGCCATCGGAAATCAGATCCTTAAGATTTGAAATGCCTTCAAGCTTAAAGGCCTCTTTGAATATTTCAAATGAATCTTCCTGATTTATGTGCTTTATGTACCGATTGACGGCACTTTCAAGTTTTTTTGTGTTTTGAAGATCCCAAAGTGATCCGTAAGCAACTTCGTTGCGGTATGCGGCAAGCGATGCCGAAATATTTTGTGTTGCAGAGCTGTCTATATGCTCGTCGGCTCTGCCTTTCTGCAAAAATATATCCCTTTCTTCTGCATATTTTAAGTGTCCGCCGTATTTTAAGTAGTCATTAAAGGATACTTTTCCGAACAATTCGCAGAACTCCTTGTATAAAAGCGGTGTTATATGGCAAAAAATGCACTTATCATACAAATGTTTTCTTCCGGCAAACACAAATTCCAGAGAATTTGCTCCTGAAAGCACTATTTTCATGCCAAGAGGAATGAAAACCTCCGAAAAAACAGACGAGCCTTCAATAAAATCGTCTGCATTGGTGATCTCATCCGCAAAAACATACCTTATGCCCCGGGTATGGAGCTTCCAAAGATCCTTTTGAAGATCTTCTATCTTCTGATTGCCCCGGAGCTGAACGTAAGCGGCCTTTTTTCTGTCTGCAGGCTTCATATCGGCAAGGGCCTGATACATAAGAGTGGTTTTTCCGCTCTGCTTAAGTCCGTAAAGTACAAATATCTTACCGTTTGGCTCGGAATACAGATAGCCTTCAAGCTCCTTAAGGGCAAATCTCGGTATTTTCCCCTCGGAATTTGCGATTAAATGCTTAAGATCGCCTCCGGCAATTACGCTGCAAAGGTATTCTCTTTGAGTCCTATCCTGAATCTTGCTTGAAATTCCAAGGCTTTCAAGGGGAGCCGAACCGTTTAAGACGGCTCTTACGGCTTTTTTTCTGGCAAGCTTTGCCGAAAGCTCTTCAAGCTCATCGCCTTTTACGGTCCTGCTTTTCTGCTTTCCGTTTTCCTGCCACTGATAATATGCGTAGGGAGTATTGTTTATTGTTTTATAAGTAATACCGCCCTTCGGCAGGCTGTCCATCTCTTTTTTTAATTCTTCTCTTTGTTCTTTGGTCATTTCCCTGCTCTGAAATAGGTTTAACTTGTTTTTTAACTTATTTTAACTCGTTTTAACTTATTTTGCAAGAGCAAATAATTCTTTTAACCTGAATTTAGCCTTTGGCTTTAATATTTTGCCCGGTGTTATAACTCTTTTACTGAAATAATCATACAGCTTTTCAAAGGAATCATTGCCTGCGGCATACGGAAGCTTCTGATAAGCACCGTCCGGCTGCATGATCCAGGAGTTATTTATGTCTGCCCTGAAGGCTTCCATAATTTCAAGAACATCGGACATAATTGCCGGAGACTTGATTTCAATGAAGGCCTCGACCCTTCTTTCGGTATTTCTGTTTAAAAGGTCGCCCGATCCTACAAATACCTTTTTGTCGGATCCGCTTCCTATTATATATATTCTGGAATGCTCCAGATACCGTCCCACTATGCTCTTTACGCTGATATTGTCCGTAAATCCGGCAAGACCCGGCTTAAGGCAGCAGATACCTCTTATAAAGAGCTCGATTCTGACCCCTGCCCGGGAACATTCTATGAATTTCTGCATAATATCAAGGTCGTTTAAGGAATTTACCTTAATGCTCACCCTGCCGGCAGGGCCTTTTTCCTTTTCCTTATCAAGAGCCTTAAGAAGCTTTTTCTTAAATCCCTTAGGCGCCATGAGAAGATGCTCCGTATCAGGCGGAATTTCCCCTATGGCAAGCGCCTTAAACACAAGATCCGCATCCCTTCCGACAGCCTCATCTGCCGTAATTATCGAAATATCGGTGTATTGCTCCGATGTGACCTCGTTGTAATTGCCGGTCCCAAGCTGGGTTATATATGAAATTGCCCCGTTTTGGTCCTTTTTCTTTATAAGCATAAGCTTGCTGTGGACCTTAAACTTTTCCAGACCGTATATAACGGAGCAGCCCGCCTCCTCCAAAACCTCGCTGTAGTCTACGTTATTCTGCTCGTCAAAGCGGGCGCGAAGCTCCAAAAGGCACAAAACGTCCTTTCCCTTGTCTGCCGCATAAGCAAGAGCGGCCGCAAGACGGCTTGAAGCAGCCAGCCGGTAGAGAGTAATGCTGACGGATTCAACGCCGGGGTCATCGGCAGCCTCATATACAAGGTCTATAAAGCTTGAAATACTCTGGTACGGGAAGCTGAGCATAATATCGTTGTGCTTAAGATATTCAAAATACTCTCCCTTTGCCAGTTGAACCGTCTTTACGCTCTTTCTTGGCGGATATTTGTATTCCGGTTTTGCGGAAATTACCGACGGGAAGTTAAGATCGAACGGAACCTGTCCGATAAATACCTCTTTTGGAGACAGACCGACCTGCTCAGTCAGAATACTGATAAGCTTTTCGGAGGGCTTTCCGAAAAGCTCAAGCCTTACAGGCATGGCCCGCTTGCGCTTTTTAAGGAGCTTTTTCATATCAAAGCGGGAATCTTCCTTTTCTTCCTTTTCGTAATCCTCAAAGAAAACGTCGGCATTTCTGGTCACCCTGATGATCGCCCTTGATTTGACAACGGATTTTTTGAACAGGCTTGCAACATAGTAATTGATAAGCTCGGACACAATAACCAGCTTCTGTCTGCCGTCCGCATCCTCGTAGCTTGTATATTTCGGAAGCCTGTACAGGGAAATTATCCCGAGCTTTTCTCTTTCGTTTTTAGACAGGAGTACGCAGGCATAGCTCTCGCCGCCCGTAAGGAACGGAAGCGGATGCTGGCTGTCTATGATCCTTGGAGACAAAAGGTCCTTATATTGAGTAAAGAGCCTTTTTGTCATAAGCTCATCTGCCTTTGACAGATGCTTAAAGTCCAGCTTGTTTATTCCGAAGCCGGCAAGGTCTGATACAAGCTTATCGTAGATCTCCTGAGCCTTTTTTTGCTGACGGGCAACTGCCGCGAAAAGCTTTTTAAGCTCTTCGGCTGCGGTTCTTCCCGTCTTTTCGTCCCTGAAATTCGGAATATATTTTGCCCTGTGGTCAAGAGAACCGATTCTTACCATAAAGAATTCTTCAAGATTAGAATAGTAAATGGACAAAAACTTAAGGCGTTCCAGAATCGGAATGCTTTCTGTTTTCGCCTGCATCAGAACTCTCTCGTTAAAAGCGAGCCATGAAAGATCTCTGCTTATGTAGCAATTCTTCGGAATCTTCATCTGCAAACCCCTCGTTTCTTCTGTCTAATCCTCTGCCGCCTTTTCCATTGCATCGGCAACGATTTCCATCACCTTGATCCTTGCGTAAAGCTTGTCCTTTGCTTCTATGATATGCCATGGCGCATCCTTTGTGGATGTTTTTGAAATCATTTCATTAACTGCGGCTTCATAATCATCCCACTTTTCTCTGTTGCGCCAATCCTCATCTGTTATCTTCCACTGCTTTTCAGGAGTGTTTTGTCTTTCCGTAAATCTTTCAAGCTGAGTGTCCTTATCTATCTGAAGCCAGAACTTAAGAACTATTGCGCCCCAGTCTGTAAGGTCGCGCTCAAACTCGTTGATCTCGTTGTATGCTCTCTTCCAGTCGTCTTCTTCGCAGAAGCCTTCAAGCCTTTCAACCATAACTCTTCCGTACCAGGTACGGTCGAAAATGTGAACATGACCTGTCTTCGGAAGCTTTGTATAAAATCTCCAGAGGAAGTGTCTCTTCTTTTCGTAAGCTTGGGGCGAAGCAACGGGGATTACGCAGAAGCCTCTCGGGTCCAGCGGATAGGCAACTCTTTTGATTGCACCGCCCTTTCCGGCAGCATCCCAGCCCTCGAATGCAAGAATTACGGGAATTTTTTTCTTGTAAACCTTTGAGTGGAGCTTATGGATCCTCTTTTCAAGCTTTTTAAGCTTTTCTTCGTATTCATCTTCTGTAAGCGCCGGGCTTAAATCAATATCGGCAAGCGGCGTAAACGGAGCAAGCTCAAATTCCTCTTCGTACGGTTCTCCGACAAGCTTTCCCTTTGCAAGAGCGATTTCTATCGTTTCGTATAAAAGCTTAAGGACTTCAAGCTTAACATCCTTTTTGTCTGCTGCATCAAGGATATGCCACGGAGCATTTACGCCTGTGTCTGTCATAAAGGATGCAAAGCTCTTCTTCCAGTTTTTATAATTGGCGTTCTGGCTTCTGTCTTCCTTTGTGACCTTCCATGACTTATAGCCTGCCGAAAGGCTTTTGTTCATTCTCTTAAGCTGTTCCTTTTCGCTGATGTTTAAGAAAAGCTTTAATACAATATAGCCGTTGTTTTGAAGCGTCCTTTCAAAATCGTTGATGGATCTGATTCTTGCATGATAATCATCAACAGAGAGATTGCCCTTAAAGCAATCGCTGATCGTTGATGTCATGTAGCTTCCGTCGAAAATTTTAAATGTTCCGTCTATGGGAAGCTGAACATAATATCTGTAGAGAAAAGGAAAACGCTCGAACTCCGCATATATCTTATCGGATACAACGCTGTAGAATCTCGGGTCGATACCCTTGATAAGCTCGTTGATCGTATATCCCTTTCCGGCAGAATCCCAGCCGTCGATAAATACTACAAACGGGATCCCTTTTGCCTTGATTTCCTGAAGCTTTGCGCTTATGGCGTCGCGATACTCTTTTGCTGTCATGACATGCTCCTTGCTAATCAATGTTTAATCCACGCTTGATTGTGAGCTTCTCAGGTTCAACTTCAAGCGGCTTTTCTTTTATTTCCTTATACTCCTGCGTATACATGTTGAGCTTACTTACGGCAGTTCTGATTCTTGTGCACTTGTTTGCAAAGTCAAGAACCGATTCTCTTGCTTCGGCAAGGGATACGGGCGGCTTATCCGGGTCTTCGTGAACTGCAAAGTCTTCTCTGAAATCAAAGTCAAGATCCGGATTGTTCTGGCATTGCCTGATTCCGCTGCGGGCAAGACCGGCGCAAACAAAGAGGCCCGGGCTTACCTTTGACATATCGTCACTAAAATTATTTACTCCTCCGTTAATGATCAATTCGCAAGATGCAATATCACTCATGGAATCGATTATCATTGCTGTATTTTCCCTGTGGCTTGGATTAGGATCTGCCATTGCATTTTTGATTTTATCCAGCAGAACCTTATTTGCCTCTTTTCTTTCCGGATGATTGGAAACGTCGATAAGCGCATTGACCTCCGGAAGAATTTCCGGGCTTGTCTTTAAAATGTTGAACGGCTTTTCGCTTCCGTCAGCATAGTATTGCTGGTTTTGACATGCCAAAATTCCAAGCGCCTGAACACCCTTTTCCCAAAGCTCCGTCGGCTTTTCCGCAAAGAGTCTTCCGATATTCTTGACATATTCGTTAAATGATTTGGAAGCCCATCCGGTAGAAACTTTAACAAGCTTATCCTTTGGAACATCAAGATCTTCAAGATCTTCAAGCTGCTCTTTGATATCCACGCTCTTACCGTAAAGGGCATTGCGCTTATCGCTGAGGGCATTTCCCATTTCAACTCTTTCAGCCTGAGCATTTTTCTTTGCAGCTTCTTTCATCTCTTTTTGAAGCTGCTTTGTTTCTTCAAGCCTTTGCTGCTTTGCCTTTTCCTCAATGCGCTTCTTCCAGCCTTCTCTTGCCTCGGAAAGCTTATCTTCTACTTTTTTGATTCCCGCCAGATCGCCTTCCTTTTGAAGCTCTTTTTTCTGATTCCAGTATTCCTTGGATGCATCTTCTTTGATGCTGCCATCCTGATTAAACATCTCAGGCTTTTCGTGTGCTTCGATTCTGAAGGCTGCATCGACGCGGAATTCTATCTTAAGCATGGATTGGCTTATACCCTTTGCTTCGTATTCTTCCGAAAGATCCAGTGGATTTTCCTCTGTGTAGTGGATACGGATCATGTTTTCCGTAACTTCTCCGACTCTTTCTACACCTTCAGGAGCCTGCATACCAAGCTCTTTGGAATACTTGTTTATA
This sequence comes from Anaerovoracaceae bacterium, assembly GCA_045616985.1. GTDB lineage: Bacteria > Bacillota > Clostridia > Peptostreptococcales > Anaerovoracaceae > RUG13409. Next base: position 22,759 of record JAZLHU010000051.1, on the reverse strand, counting down.
AACTTTATTACACCGTCATATGAAGCAAGATTCCTTTTTCTTGCCTCTTCTTTTAATCTTGGATATTCTTCTGCCTTACGGTTATAGTCCGCAAGATCTCTTTCGTATTGGTCGTATTTTTTGAAGTCGCCGTTTGCGATACCAAAAGAAATGATGCGCTTAAACCATGAAAGAGCGCCCGGCTTAGCAACCTCTGCCGGCTTTACCGGCGGCTTTCCCACAAAGTCGGCAAGGAATCTGATATCAGTACCGTTTTCCTTTTCGAATTCCTTATAATGAGCGGCAATAAAATCGTAGTATTCCGCTCCGCGTCCGAGTCTTTCTTTAGGCTCACCGTTCTTTAATGCATCAAAAACAGAGGCAATGACCTGCGGTCTTGCAGCATTGGCACCCCTGGTCTTGATAATATCTGCGGTCTTTGTATTTGCATTTACTCCGATCTGATATTTCTGTTCGGAATCGGCACTCGCAAGGTCAACATACAAAAGACCTTTTTCTGCCTGCTGATAAAGATATTTTATCTGCTTGTAATCTTCTTTGTTGTTCGGATCGAACTGCTTCTGATTCTTTAATGTCCATGCATGCTTTGCGCCGAATATCCTGTTATTGGTCTCAGCAAATCTTTTATATGACTCGAATCTTTCCTTCTTTGCTTCCGTAAGCTCATTTTCAAGCCTTTTGAGCTTCTCCGGAGCGTAATTCATATTGTATGCATTTTCAAGCTCCAGCACCTTGTTGCCGTATACAGTAAATGCTGTTTCATACGAATTTACAGCCTCTATGATTTCTTCCTGTTCATCTGATCCCGGATAAGGGGGCTCGTCTTTTGCAGAGTAGGAATCAAAGTGATTGTCTGCGCTTAGGTTTTTCGGAATAAAAGCATAGCTTAAGGATCCCTTGTATTCCGTAGGATCTCCTATGGAAATCGTATCCTCGTTAACCTTAAAATCACAGGTCTTAATGGAAATCATGTCCGTAGGCTTGGTGATATCAAGATTAATCTCGGGATCGTTTTTGAGAGTCTCCTTAAGCGAGTTGTACCAGGAAAGAATCTTCTCTCTGTCTTCCTTTGCGTTTCTGATAAGACTCTTTAATCCCGTCTCAGTCTTAAGCGGATCAAGCCTCTTCATGGAATTTTCCAATTCCTTTACACTTGCCTTAAACTGCGGATCCTCGTTTGCTGCGACATCCTTGTCCTTGATATACGTGTAGATACCTCTTGAAAGATCCCCGGCTGCCCGAGCAAGATTTTTGAGTGCTTCTTCGCCCGGGAAATCGTTAAGAGACGAGAACAAAAGCCTGGTGTTTGCTGCTATGGACTTTAAGGACTGCATCTTATTGCCTGCGACTTCCTCGCCCAAGCCTGCAATCATATCACATGCAGCAATAAGTGCTTCAATTCTGTTTTCGTATCCGCCTACGATGCGGACTTCCTTTGGCGCAGTGTATTCGTAATCTCTTCTGGTCCATGGTTTATAATTAAGACTCTTGAATTTCTGAACGTCCGCAGGGACAGCTCTTCTCATCTCTTCAAAGGTCAAAAGATCGTTTAGCGAATCGTCACCGGACATTATCATATCGTTATATCCCGGGAACTTATCACGATTATCTCTGAAGCGCACAAATTGCTCTCCACTCATATAGGAAAACGGCATTGTAAAATAATACTTGGATTCCATAAAGCTTCTGATATTCTGAATGTATGTACCAAAGGATGTTGCAAGAAGTCCAAACTGCTTCATTGCTGCCGGATCCTTATATTCAACGTCGGTTCCGAGCTGGTCTAAATAGCTCGAAAAAGCCATTCCGATGGCACCTTCGTCTTCGTGCTCCAAGCTGTATTTAATAAGCTCCTCATCACTCGGATTTGAAACAAGAAAATCAAGATCGTAATTGAACGGAATGTTCATTGTTCTCCTGATATATTCATCGCGAGCCTCTTCGCCTATCTCGTCATCGCGGGTAAGATTGGAAAAGAGTTCCTTGTTGTATGCCTTGTCCTCTTCGCTGTTTTCGTATTTGCACATGTGTCCGATATTGCGGGTAAAGGACTTGTGCGTTGCCAGCGAGTCGCAATATTGATCGATAATGTCGTTTTTTTCTTTATCAAATTCTTTTCCGTGCAGTTTTTTCTTTCCCTGAAGGCTCTTAAAAATCTCGTACTTCCGGTCCGAAACGCATTGCTCAATCTGTTCTTCGGTCATGGCAAAGTCCGGAACTACCTGCTGGATTTTTGCAATGTTTTCAAGCAGCGCTTGTCTTAATTCTTCTTTTGTCGGCATACTATTTTACCCCTTTCAATGCTTCTATAACCTGGAGCGCAGATTGTTCTCTGCTTTCATTGTTTGTTGTGTTGATTGTAAGCTCTGCCCATTTTTCGTACAGCGGGCATCGCATATCATAAAGTGATTTTAATGTTTCGCCGGGTTTAAAAATTATTCCGCGCCCGACAGGGTCCTTGCATCTTCTTTCAAGCTCGGGCCAGTCCACCTGAAGATAGACAACTGCTGCAATTTCTTTTAAATGCTCCATGGCCTTCGGATAGTAGATGCAGCTTCCTCCGGGGGATATTACATATCCCTCAACGTCCAGCGTGGAAAGAACGTTTTCTTCAAGCCAAAGAGTGTAATCATTTCCTTTTTGAGCAATGATATCGCACAGCTTCATGCCCTCGCGTTCTTCCATAATGACATCGCCATCCACGTGCTTTAAATTAAGTTTTTCGGCAACGACTCTGCCGACGGTGGTTTTGCCGGACCCCGGCATACCTATTATAACAATATTTTGTTTCATTACTGTTTCTATATCATTTTACTGCCTGCAAAACTCAGCAAGGAGCTTTGCGCAGGCTTCGATATCGGAGATCGAGCAGACCTCCTGCGGAGAATGGATGTAGCGCGTTGCAACGGAAACTCCGCCTGTCCAAACGCCGCATGCATTCTTCCTCATTTCGCCTGCATCGGTTCCGCCTGCCTTTAATACGTCGAGCTGATATTTGATTTTTTTTGATTTTGCCTTTGCGCAAAGTGCTTCGACCATTTCAGGATGGCAGATAACGGACTTATCCATTACCTTGATCGCTGCGCCGCCGCCCAGAACGGACGTGCCTGTATGGCTGGACTTCGGAACGTCGTCCACAAGTGTGGTGTCTACAACGATGCCGTACTGAGGATCAATGCCGAAGCTTGCGGGCTTTGCGCCGCGAAGTCCAACCTCCTCCTGAACGGTGAATACAAAATACGTGTCATAGGAAAGAGCCTTTCTGCGGGTCTTCGGATTTCCCAGAAGCTGCATTGCAAGCATTGCCGCTGCACAGCCTGCTCTGTTATCTATATAAGGTGATGCAACGTAATCTTTTCCGAGCGCTCTTACAGGCATATCCCAAACAGCCATGTCGCCTAAGGTAATCATTTTCTCTGCCTCTGCTTTTGTTGTGGCGCCTATGTCTATAAACATGGAATCAAGCTCCGGCTTTTTTGCATCATCATTTTGGTTTACAACGCCCACAAGGCCGTCCTTAAATCTGACAGGCATTGAAAGTATGTCTGCTGCGTGAACGCCGCCTACTGCACCGAATCTGAGCATACCGTTCTTTTCGATGTGCGTGACTATAAGACCGATAGAGTCCATATGAGCTGCGATCATCAGCTTCGGCCCGTTTCCCTTAACGTGACAGATCAAATTGCCCATTGTGTCTGTTTTTATGTCATCTGCATACAGATGAACCATAGTGCGGATTTTCTTTGCAGCTTCGCCTTCGTTTCCGGATGGACCGAAGCAGGCATTAAGCTTCTTCAGTATTTCAAGTGCTTCCATTTTGATGTTCCTTTCTATTATCTTGTTATCAGTACGAAAATTCGTAATACCATTTCTCAGACACGCTTCCGCTATTGGGGACCCCTGCATCGGTTCTAAGCTCTGTCTGCGCGCAGATTTCAGTCTCAAAGTGCCAAAGCCGCCGGCTTTGCCCTTTGCTCCTTCGTCTGCCGCTTGCCAGTCGCTAAGAACCGGCTTCCCCAAATGTCTTCGCAAAGACCTTTCGCGCTTTCTGAGATTAAGTGAATGCATTTGTGTCTACTGCTTTTGCAAATTGCATTGAATACACTTTTATCCGGAGCTTAGGCAAGGCATTTGTGTATGTGATATAGCTTACATTTTTCAATTTTCTCACTTGTGCCAAAAATGATGTGTTTTTTCTATTTGGTACAATTTATAAGGTCTTTTTGTGTCCAAACTGTTTTTCCCGTTAAAAATAGTCACAAAGGGCTGTTTTTTCTTCATAGAACAGGCTCACATGTGCCTCTTTTTTTGAGAAAATGTGTCTTTTTGATTTTTTCTGCTTCTTTTCGCCACAAATACACTTTTATCAGGGAGCTTAGGAAGCAGAGCTGATGTTTCAAAAGCAGCGCTGCACCTGCGCGGATGAAAGTGATTCTTTGTAAATAGCTTGATGCTAATTACTGAGTATTTTCGCAAAAACGGTCACAAACTCCTCAATGGAGAGGGTCTCGGGTCTGCGGCTCGGGTCGACGGCACAGCTTTCCAGTATTTTTGCAAGCTGCTCTTTCGTTAACCCGCCGTAGCCGGCGAGGCAGTTTTGCATGGTCTTGCGGCGCTGAACGAAAGCGGTCTTTACGAGAGCGAAGAATTGTTTTTCAAACTCTGCTGTATTTTCTGCAGATGCCTTTTTAGATCCTTCGCCTGCAGACTGCCATTTCTTTTGTGCAAACGGCTCTGCATAAAGCAGGCGCTGTGATCGGGGCCGCGGCAAAAGGTTTACAACGGCGGAATCGACCTTTGGCCGGGGACTGAAGTATTCTGCGGGGGCATCAAGCATATACTGCGTATCGCAATAGTACTGAACGCTGATGGAGAGTACTCCGTAGTCTTTGCTGCCGGGCGGCGAGGTGATCCGCTGCGCCACCTCCTTCTGAACCATAAAGGTCAGAGATGCGGCGGGCACGTTCTTTTCCAGCAAGCCCATTATGATCGGTGTTGTTATATAGTAAGGCAAATTGCCGACTATTCGAAGCTTTGGTTTTTGAGCTGAATACAGCTTATCCGAAAACGAAGAGTCCCGGCTTTCATTAAGCGTTCTGACTGCAGAACTGAAATCAAATTGCAAAATATCTTCGTTGATGATCTCTACATTGCCTGCAAGAAGTGCCCCGGCGCGAAGGCCCGGAATCAGGTCTTTATCAAGCTCAACGGCGATGACCTTTTTTGCGCGTCTTGCAAGCTCAAACGTGAGCGCACCGCGGCCGGGACCGATCTCAACTACAGTGTCTTCGGGGCCGACTCCGGTAGCATCAACTATCGCACTGATCAAGCCCGGATCACTTATGAAATTTTGCCCAAGTGATTTTTTTGCTTTCATTGCAATTTGTCTGAGTGCATTTTTTTCTTTGACAAAACATTCCTGAATTTGAAAATCTAAAAACACATACCTGATTAATGTATACAGCAAATGAATTCTGATACCAAAGCAGACTGTTTGGGAAGCCGGTTTTTAGCGATTGACGAGCAGCAGACGAAGGAGCAAAGAGCAAAGCAGTAGGCTTTGGCACTTTGAAACTGAAGTCTGTGCAAAGGCAGAGCTTAGCACCGCTGCCGGGCTCCCAATCAAGCGCGAGCGTATCTGTATTTGTTTGCGCTATTTATCCTCAAGAATCACATATAAAATTTCGCCGGGATAGATCATGCGAAGCTGGCTTCGTGCCTGCTGCTCTATATACTCCGGAGATTTTATTCTTGAAAGTTCGTCTTCAAGCTGAGCGATTTTTGAATTGATCGCATCAAGCTGAGCCTGTGCCTGCTTTTTTTGTTTTGTAAGATTTACTATTTGTTTAAAGTCCTTGCCGAAGATGATGGCCAGAACAACAAGCACTGCAAAAATCACCGCAGCAAAACTGTTTCTTTTGGTGCGGTTTTCTTCTGCGATTTTCCGGCGCGCTTCCTTCTGAGCTTTCCGTTCCTTTACCGGCTCTCTCTTCTTCTTGCGCTCCAGCTGCTTTGCCGTGAGAGCATCATCTAATATGTCTTGTTTAAACGGATCATTCATAACTCTTTAGAATGTTAAGCTCGGAAAACGGGCGAAGCTGTTTCTAAGACATTTGGGGAAGCCGGTTCTTAGCGATTGGCCAGCAGCAGACGAAGGAGCAAAGAGCAAAGCAGCAGGCTTTGGCACTTTGAGCCTGAAGTATGCGTGCAGACAGAGCTTAGAACTGCTGCCGGGGGCCCCAATAGCGGGAGCGTGTCTGAGAAATAGATTCGCACGCTTTCCGAGCTAATATTTATATAGTTAGTACAAAAGCTTTTGCAAGCTCGCAGGCATGCTTGATATCGCGAAGATCGGCAACTGTGTTTGGTGAATGAATGTTGCGTATCGGAGCAGAGATGCTTGCAACGCGGACACCTTCACGGCTGCGCTGAATTGCGGAGGCATCTGTGCCGCCTGCGATGCGGCCTTTGATTTGCCACGGAATGTTTTTACTTATGGCAATGTCTCTTATCTGCTCAAAGAGGCCGCGGTCGTAAATCGTTCCTGCATCCATAAAGCCAATCACGGGACCTGCGCCAAGAAGTGTTACCTTCTTGGAATCGGGAACGCCTGCAAAGTCTGCCGATGTTGTTCCTTCAAGCACAAGTGCAATGTCGGGCTTTACTGAGAATGCTGCGCCGAAAGCTCCTCTTGTTCCTACTTCCTCCTGAACGGTGAACACAAAGCAGGTGTCAACAGGAAGCTTTTCTTCCAAAAGCTTCAGCATTACTGCACATCCGAAGCGGTCGTCAATTGCCTTTGCTTTTATTTCATTTGTTCCGATACGCACATAGTCCGAATCAAAGGTGCAAACATCGCCGAGAGAAACAAGCTCCAGGGCATCATCTTTGCTTGTAACACCTATGTCTATGTAAAGGTCGGACCACTTCGGAATCCTGGTGCGTTCTTCAGCAGTTGTAAGGTGGATTGCCTTAAGGCCGAGGACTCCCGGGATTTCCTTTGGCCCCACATAAACCTTGCGGCCGAACACAACTCTAATATCTATTCCGCCGACGGGTGAAATTTTAAGATAGCCTTCGTCTGTTATTTTTGTTACGATGAGGCCGACTTCGTCCATGTGTGCGGAGAGCATGAGCTTTGGAGAACGTCTTGCGCCTTTTTTAAAGACAATGAGATTTCCCATAGCATCTGTTTTAATGCTGTCTGCATAAGGCAAAGCTTTTTCTTTGATGTAATCTCTTACTTCGTTTTCAACTCCGGATACTCCGCCAAGGAGCGTAAGCTCGGAAAGCAGCTCTGTCACTTCGGGAAGTTTATTTTTCTTTACAGCCATGACATGACCTCCTCTCCCGGATCTTGCGCATAAGCGCAAACAAGCTTTGCACAATCTTCAATATCCGAAATGCTGACTGTTTCAACAGGTGTATGCATGTAGCGAAGCGGAAGCTCAATAAGACCTGTCGCTATGCCCTCTTTTGTAATCTGCATTGCCCATGCATCCGTGCCGGTTCTGCCCGGGCAGATTTCCGTCTGATAAGGAATGTAATTATCCTTTGCGGCTTTGAATAAGCCGTCGCCGACCACCTTGTTTATATTAGGGCCGATGCAAAGAACCGGACCGTCCGAAAGACCGTGGGTCTGAGCTTCCGGCTGAGCATCCGGTGTTGATGCGTGTGTAACGTCGATTGCCATGCAAACGACAGGCGCTTCTTCAAATACGGAAACTGCTGCGCCTGCCCCGCCGACTTCCTCGCAAATGCTTCCCACAAAAACAACATCCCACGGAAGTGTTTTATTCTGAAGAAGCTCTGCCGCTTTAATCAGTGATACAAAGCATGCTCTGTCGTCTAAGGTCTTGCTTACATAAGAATCCTTTCCAAGCTCAAAGCCTTCTGTTCTGAATGTAATCGGCGTTCCGATCGGTATAAGCCTTTTTGCCTGAGCATCTGTAAGCCCGACGTCTATTCTCAGGTTTTCCATCGGGATCGCTTTTTCCATGTCTTCTGCAGAAAGCACATGAGGCGGCTGTGCACAGATAACACCAACGCGAGGCGGCTTTGTCATAACGACCACATCGCGGGATGGAAGCATTCTTTGATCAACGCCGCCAACCTGAGTAAAGGAAAGAAATCCGTCCTCATAGCCGTTAACCATAAGCCCGATTTCATCAAGATGCGCTGCAATGAGCATCTTCTTTGCATTTTTCTTTCCGCACCTTTTTGTTGCGATAAGGTTGCCTAAGGTGTCAACACAGATCTCATCAACAAATGGTTTTATCAATTCTTTTGCAAGCTCTGCGATCGGTCTTTCAAATCCCGAAGGACCCTGCTGCTCGCAAAGAAGATGAAGATAATCTTTTACTTCCATAATTCTGTCGGATAAACTCCTTCCTCTGTCAGTCTTTTAAAGGACTCTGCCACCATTGGTCTGTCCTCTTTATTTGTTACCCCAAACCATTTATCGCTGCATGGAAGTACCTTAATGCTTGCCTTCCCTTCAACAATAAGCTCGGAAGAAACGATCGGTATATAAAATTCCCCTTTGATCGGGTTTGTTTTCAAAATGTTTTCCAGAGCAACAGGAAATCTCTCCTCCAGTTCTTTTAAGATAGAGGGCGTAAAGCCGAAAAAGTTCATTGATACTGTTGAATCCGGATCAAGCTCCGTAAAGGTTTGTCCGCCGTCTTCGGTAAACTTAATTGTACCATCCATTTTTCTGACGTCCGTGCGCTCGTCGATGCGCTTAAGGCATCCGTTTTCCTCCACGCATACTCCGCGTGCAACGGAGCCTGTTTCTGACATTGTATTTTTAAGCTTGTATCCTGCCATGCAGTAATCGTATTTATCGCTATCTTCTGCAGTGCAAAGATATTCGTATATTGCCTTAAACACTCCCGGCCCATAGTAGTCGTCGGCATTGATCACTGCAAAGGGTCCGTCTATGAGGTCTTTTGCAGAAAGGATTGCGTGGCCCGTTCCCCATGGCTTTACTCTTTCTTCGGGAACGCTGAAGCCCTCGGGAATATCCGAAACCTCCTGAAATGCGTATGCCGTTTCCATGTGTTTCCCTATGCCGCGGTTTATGATTTCTTTGAAATCTTCTTCAATTGCATGCTTGATGATGAAAACAACTTTATCAAAGCCTGCTCTGTGTGCATCGTAAAGCGAATAGTCTATGATGACTTCGCCGTTCGGACCAAGTTTGTCGATTTGCTTAAGTCCGCCGTAGCGGCTGCCCATTCCCGCAGCCATTACTACAAGTACCGGTTTTTGTTTCATTGTATTTCCTCTGTTTCTGTAATTTGTTTTCCTCTCAACATCAGATATCTTTTGTATCTTTGATATTTGATTTTATCTGATAGAGTTCTGATAATCTCTTGAGAGCTGCATCAGCTTTTCAAAAAGCTCGTAAACATAAATCGAAAGCTCCGGACGAACTGACTTTACATGCTTGTCCAGAATTTCCGCTTCTCTTTGCGGATCTCTTGTAGGGAGTCCACTTGCTTTCTTGTAGTCTGCAATCTTGGCAGATACATCCATTCTTTTCTGGAACAGATCTTCTATCTGCGCATCAATTGCATTTATTTCTTCTCTTAACTCTTTAAGCTCCATTCTTTTATTCCTTTTCACACTTCCCGGGCTTATACAATATTTTTTAATGCTTTTGCAAAGGATCGCTTTCAGATGCGTTTTGCATAAGCTGCGTCTTTGAACACAGCGAGACTTCCGTTAAGAGCGAGCTGCTCTCCGCAGCAGGGAGCTCAGGAAGCAGAGCTGATGTTTCAAAAGCAGCACTGCACCTGCGCGGATGAAAGTGATACTTTGTGAAAGCTTAAGTGCAGGTTGGTTTTAAGCAAGTTTTTAATCAATGTTACGTACACCCTTACGCAAAGCGAGCGGAAGCTCGATTATCATCTTGGTGCCTTTGCCTTCGGTAGATTCGGCAATAATGGTTCCGCCGTGGTTTTCTACGATTTGCTTTGTGATGGCAAGCCCCAGACCGGTGCCTCCCATGGCTCGGGAACGGGCTCTATCAACACGGTAGAAGCGTTCGAATATTCTCGGAAGAGCTTCGGCGGAAATACCTATCCCGTTATCGCTTACAATGATTTTACACGAGGCTGCCTGCTCGAATACATCGACGTCTATGCGGCCGCCTTCCTGTGTATACTTGATGGCGTTGGTAAGGACGTTTAGTATTACCTGTTCGAATTTATCGCGGTCAACATTTACGCGGATATCTTTTGCGTTGTCGTAGAGCTTATTGAGCTGCTGATTCTTGCCGGCTGCCGTGATTTGAATTTTTGTAACAGCGGTGTCGACAAGCATTACGGCATTGGTTTCTTTTATGTTGGTGATGTCTTGATTGTTGTCAAGTCGGCTAAGCTGCAGGAGGTCTTTTACAAGGCGGTTCATGCGGTCTGCTTCCGAGTTGATGATTTCAAGGAAGTGGTCTGCTGTGTCGCGATCTTCGAGGGCGCCGTCGAGCAGAGTTTCCGTATAGCTTTTAATATTTGTGAGAGGAGTTTTAAGCTCGTGGGAAACATTGGCAACAAAGTCTGTCTGCATATCCTCAAGCTTTTGCCGCTCCGTAATATCCTGAATGATTATGATGATACCGATGTCCTCCGCATCCTCATCCTTAAAGCGGTCGTAGCGTACGGCAAAAATCCTGCCGTCCTGTTCAAAGACTCCCTGACCGCCCTCGTCTCTGCAGTTTTCTTTGAGCTTATCGAGCGTAAGGTCTTCCGCAACACCGCTCATAAGCTGATCGTAGCTTGCTTTTGAAAGGTCTGCCTCTTCTGCGATGCCGAGCATTTCACGGGCCTGCGGATTTGCGTGAAGGATGCGGCCTTCAAGGTCTATGGCTATAAGACCGTCTGCCATATATTCCAGGATGGTTCCGAGTTTATTTTTTTCCGATGATATCTCTTCCAATGTGGCATCGAGCTTTTCGCGAAGGATATTGAACATCTCTGCAAGCTGGCCGATTTCGTCATTGGATTTTACGGGAACGGATTTTGAGAAATCCCCCTTAGACATTGCCTCTGCGGTTTCCGTTACCCTGTTGATCGGAACGGTGATGCTGCGTGCAAGAATAAAGCCCAAAAGCACCGTAATGATGAGGGCAAGGACAATGGCGCGCACAAAGAGGGCCTTGCTGGTTGATAAGAACTGATTGATTATTGTAAGATCCGCTCTTACATATACGGCACCGATGACCTTGCTTTCGCTTTTATCCCAGGCAGGATACGACAAGGACAGTATTTCTATATCTCCCGTGCTGCCGCGTTTTTCCGAGGCTGTCTTTTTTGAAAATGTTTTTGCAAGAAGGTCTGCATCCAAAACGGCGGCAGCGCTTTTGCCCTGCAGGGTTTTGTTTGATGATGCAAGTATAAGCATGTTTTTACCGACGATGCTGATTTCCTGTGTGCTGCCGCCGGCCCAGCTTTCTTCAAGTAAAACCGAGAGTCCGCCGGAATTCTGATCCAATGGCTCGTAGTTTGAAAGTGTTGAAAGCAGATTGCTTTGGTTTATGCTGCTTTCGATATTCTGTTTTAAGGAGGCAAGCTGATTTGTTTCCATGCTGCTCATAAGGTAGACCGAAACGATGGCCATTGCTATGAACACCAGCAGGAAGTAAATCAGAATTATTCTCTGGCGAACGCTTCCTTTGATTGTTTTTTTCACTTTTTGCTTATGTAATGCACTCGTATTATTGCGGCGCGCGGAAGAAATACCCTATGCCGCGTTTTGTTAAGATGAATTTCGGTTCGGACGGATCATCCTCTATTTTTTCCCTAAGGCGCCTGACGGTCACATCAACGGTGCGGATGTCGCCGTAATATTCGTAGCCCCAGACTTCTTCAAGGAGCTGCTCGCGGGAAAAGACCTTTTCTTCTCTTTCCGCAAGATATTTTAAAAGCTCGAACTCGCGGAGGGTCAGATCTAAAATCTCGTTGTTCTTTTTTACCTCGTAACGGTTCATGTCTATGGAAACATTGCCGTAGACCTTGATGTCTGCGGGCACATCTTCTGCCGGGTTCATCTGCTCCGTGCGGCGGATGTTTGCGCGGATTCTTGCGATAAGCTCGCGCATGCCGAAGGGCTTTGTGATGTAGTCGTCTGCACCGAGCTCAAGGCCGAGAACCTTATCAACTTCTTCTTCCTTTGCGGTGAGCATCAGGATAGGAACATTGGATTTTTCTCTTACTTTTTTGCAAACTTCAAAGCCGTCCATAAGCGGCAGCATTATATCAAGAAGTATAAGATCGGGTGCGGCGATTTCGCTTAAGGCTTTGGCAAGTCCGTCCTGTCCGTCGTAAGCCGTATCAACTTCATACCCTTCTTTTTTAAGGTTAAATCTGATGATGTCTGAGATCGACTGCTCGTCTTCGATTACGAGTATTCTTTTCATGAGGAATCCTCCTTCTTTGGGCTCCTTTTTCAGCGCATACTAAAACACTTTATTATACCATCGAAGCCGAATTTCATCAATTTAAAACCTCTCCCGGTTCGGATTTGAGTGTTTCTCTGGGAGCAAATTGCTTACAGAATTATACAGGTCAAGATAACCCTTATAAAATTAAGCCTTTTTAACAGAACACACTATGTTTTTATCTAAAACACACTATGCCGAGCACCTGAGAAATTATTGCATTGCATAAGAAAAGAGAGGTCAAATTGACCTCTCTCAACCTATCAACAATATAATGTTATGGTTTTGTAAATCCCTCTGGTGCAAGTGGCAATCCACAAAGTTCAGGAATGCTGAACTCTGCATATACAATAGACCAATTCCTGTCCTTATCGCAGATAGTTTTACTAAGTCTGTATGTGCCATCTTTCAATGCCCCATAGCCAAATGAGAAATCAACTTCAAACTTGATAGAAGACTGTGGTTCAAGTTTCATAATGACAGCGTTCCAAGTCAATGGAGGGTCAAGCACAATTTCAAGCCATTCTCCATTTACTTGTTCTTCTATAGCATACTCAGATCCATAATTGTATTCTTCGTTGCTATTGTTTTTTAAGATAAATGTTGCCTTATTATCTTTATATGAACCATCAGCAATAGACATTTCTGCATACAATGGTACATTATTGTCTGGAGTGTCTTTATCTGTTTCAATAGTTGCCTCTTGTGTTTTCTCTGTATCAATGACTTCACTACTGTTTGGTATATCTGCACCACCAGCAACTGAAGAACCATTTCCAGTCTCCTTTGTTCCGCAACCAACCAAAGAGAGTGCCAGCACAAGGCAAAGCCCTACTGCTATAATCTTTTTCATAGTCGTTACCTCCTAAAGTATGTTTCTATATCATAATCATATAGACGAAAAAATTGTCAAAATGTTTCATATTTTTCTTTTTTATATCCTATCATATAAGTCAATGCCTATTTACAAGATAACATTTTCTTTTATTTATTCTCTTGAAAAAACACACGATGCCGAGCACCTCGGAAATGGTATGCTTGTCATATAAACCTACTATGACCCCCATCTTTATATTTGAGGAATGATTTTAAGCCTTTTCACTGTAATTTTAAGGCGTTTTAATAAAAACACTCATAGCCGAATCGGGAGTAAAAACTTGCAACGCTTTACTAACGTACTTATGTTGTTATATAGGGGTAGATTATTCATTGTACCATGGGAGGGAACTATGCCTAAAGGTGAAATAAATTTTGACGAAGCTGCACACCAGCGCCGCAATCGCGCGGGAGAGCAACGAGATGCAAAAAAGATTCAGGATAAAATAGATAAGCAGAACAGAAATGCCGATCAGATGGTTAAAATTCAAAAGACTGAGGCTGAAAGGCTTGCGCCTGCAAAGTCGTTTGCCGATTACAAGATGCTTCTTTCGGTTGTGCTGAAAAAACTGCCTGACGAAATTAAAAACGATGGGGCGGTTAAGGCTGCCTTAAAGCCGATGGGCGATCTTAAGAAGTTTACCGGGTCTAAAAAGGATCTGCAAAATCTTTCTAAGACCTGGGATCTTTTGGATAAATATGCGGACGGTCTTGAACAGAAAATGTTTGATAATCCGGATTTGGAGCTTGATGAGCAGGTTGCACAGGTTCGAAGCGTGATGACGATGCTGGATAATATTGAGCTTGAGGCGAAAAATGCGGCACCGGCTGCGGCACCTGCCGGACGTGGTGCGGAAACAACGGTTCTAAAAAATGATGCGGGGCTTGAGTCGGCTCGGAATTTGTTGACGGCGTCGGCAAAGTTTTTAAAGTATGTGGATCCGGATCTTGAGCCCGATGCGTTTAAGAAGGAGCTTGCGAGCATTTTGGTGTGCAACAAGTATATTCGGGCGTGCGAAGAGGCCGGCAAGAATACTACCAAGGAAGAATTTATGGACAGCTGCGATGCGGCGGTTGAAAAGCTTGCGGGAAGTCCGATGATGGACAGTTTGATTAAGAATCCGAATGTTAAGGCCGGCATCAGGCAGATGGCTGCCGTAAACAGCAAGGAGGATCCTGTGCTGTTTAATGATGTGGTCAGGATTCTGGGCGATGTGGTGGTTCAGTCTGCAAATGAACTTCAAAAGGCTCAGGGCGAAAAGCAGGCGGGGCCGCAAGAAGCTGTCCGAAATGCGGGGCCGCAAAAATAGGGTAAGATGGGTTAATATAAGTTAAGATAAGATGATTTTTCGATAAAAATTGCCGATTGCACTCGGGGTGCAATCTTTAATTTTGTATAATTTGTATTACTTCTCGTATTATCTCCTGTATTCTCTTAAGATCTTGTCGATAACATCGCACTGTTCTTTGCGGAGTACTCTCGGGGTGTAACGGAACCAGACTTTATATGGTCTGTACATTTCGAGTGTGTCTCTTGTATACTTTTCTGTTTCTTCGATTGTCATCTTGTCGTTCGGGGTAAGGCCTACCTGGAAGATGAATCTGTCGGAGTACTTCTGAACGAGTCTGTACTTCATGTCTTCGATTTCCTGACCGCACCATGTGTCAGCGCCGGATTCGATCACGTTTTCAAATACGTTTTCGATCTTTCCGCAGGAGTGCTGGAGAAAAATGATTCCGTTTTCGTGGCAGAAGTCAACGATTCTTTTTACGTATGGGATGATCATTTCCTTAAGAGTGCTTCCGGAGAACATTTCAGCTCTCTGGTTGCCCCAGTCGTCGTGGAATTCAACAAGCTCTACATTATAGTACTTGTGCATTCTTCCGATGTAGTCGATGTAAAGGTCTGTAAGTCTTGCGAAGAGCTTGTGAACTGTTTCTTCCTGATCCGGGTCGATAAGAGCAAGTGCTGCATCTTCAAATTCCACGAAGGAAATAAGCCTTTCGAAGAATCCGCAGAATACTGTTGTATAAATGATTTTGTCTGTGTTTAAGTAGTCGGCGTTCTTTGCCTTTACTCCTTCCCAGTCGTATTCGTCAAGGTTTGGCCATACGAGCTTTTCTTCCCACTCTTCAAGATCCCGGAACATTCTGCCCTTGGACATGGAGCCTGTAACCTGCGGAACGTATTCCCAGTCAACACCGAACCAGCCGAGTCCGCCTGCCTGTGAATCGCGGTCGAACGGTGCCTGCTGATTTACCATTCCTCTTGCCTTGCAATCGTGGAATTCTTCCGGGTTGAACATACAGATGTCTGAATTGAGTGGAACCCATTCATAATCCTCGCCTTTGAAAAATGCGAAAAAGTTGTCTCTTGGTGTCATTTTTTCTCTCCTATAAATTTGCGCAGATAAAAACAGTTGATTTGGTTTTGCGGCTTTGCGGTTTATTTCCGCCTTTCCGCTGATTCTTTCGTTATTTATTATTTTTTTTCATAACTATATTATAATCGAAGCCGAGGTGTCAAATCAAGCTCGCTTGAATTTGATCTGAGGCGCCTGATTATCAAGCAAGCCGATAAGCCGTATGCGGCTTCTCAGGGTTTCAGAAGGGGCTATTGCCCCCTTCTGAAATGCTGAGCTGTACCCCTGCCTATAGAGGCAGGGGACATCGGCGCAGCTTATAATACCATATGTTTTGATTCATTGGTGAAAATTACAAAAGAATTCTGAGAATTTTTCTTTGCTTAGTCTTTGTAGTTAAGGCAGTTTTCGAAAAGGGTTTGTACATCCTCGCTTGCCGGGTTTGCTTTGGAAACGATGTAGCAAACAAGAAGCCCTGCCAGGGTGCCCGGGATTATTTCGTATATTCCGGTGGATGAGAGGAAGATCAGCCAAAGGATATCTACTGCTGCTCCGGTCAGAATTCCGGCAGCGGCGCCTTTAAATGTGAACTTCTTCCAGAATAAGGAGAGCATTATCGCCGGCCCGAAGGCAGCGCCGAAGAGTCCCCAGGCGTTGGAAACCAGATCCATGATCGAGCCTGCGGAAGGATCGGAGGCAATAATCAGCGCAAGTATTGAAATTGCAAGGACAACTGCCCTTCCTGCCCGGTTCATTTCCTTTTCGCCGGCCTTGTTTTTCCTTATGATCGGCTTGTATACGTCGGAGGCAAAAGCCGAGGATGCAGCCAAAAGCTGCGAATCGGCTGTGGACATTGCGGCTGCCAGAACTGCCGAAAGCAGGATGCCTGATATGGCAGCCGGAAAAAGCCTGCGAACCATTGTTATAAATACCAGGGAATTTTCTGAAATGCTTTCGTTGAAGCCCAAAAACATTCTTCCGATGACACCCGACGCAACCGAGAAAATCAGTATAAGAGCTGTCCAGCTTATTCCGATTTTTGCGCTCTTTTTAAGCTCTTTTTGAGATTTGACGGACATAAATCTGATGATAATATGCGGCATTCCAAAGTAGCCCAGACTCCAGCCGAGGCCGGAAATGACTTCCTGCCAGGTGGTGATCGGGTTCATAAATCCGGTCGGCAGCATCTCAAGTGAGCCCGGTTTAATAACAAAGGCTGCAAAAATCGGAGCGAGCAGGAGTGAGCCCAGCATCAAAAGCCCCTGAAAAAAGTCGGTCCAGCAAACCGCGGAAAATCCGCCGAGAAAGGTGTAAATGATGATAACGGCAGCGGCAATGTACATTGCGAGCCCGGGGTCAAGCCCCAAAACCGTATTAAACAAAGTGCCGCAGGCCTTGATGGAGCTTGCCGCATAAACGGTGTAGGCAAGTAAAAATATGACCGCCGAAATCACCTGCAGGCTTTTGCCGGAGGCCTTAAATCTGTTGGTCAGGTACTGCGGAATTGTGATCGAGTCATGGCAGACAATCGAAAAATTGCGTATCCGCGGAGCTTCGAAAATCCATGACAGCGCATAGCCGACGCCAAGACCGATACCGATCCAGATCTGCCCCATGCCGAAAGTATAAATGCTTGCCGGAAGCCCCATTAAAACCCATGCACTCATATCCGACGCACCGGCGGAAAAAGCGGAAACCCACGCGCCCATTTTGCGGTCGCCCAGGAAGTAGGTTTTTTCACCGCCGCCTTTGACTTTTACGAAAAAGTAAATGCCGATTGCCAGCATGAATATTATATAAACAATGAAGATAAGAAGCTCTGCTGTATTTTGCATACAAATTCCTTTAGATTCTTTTTGTTTTGAAGGACTTTTTCAAAATTTGTTATTTTCCGAAATAGCGGCAAAGCATGGTTACGGTCTGAGCGCGGTCGATTTCACGACCAAAGCCGAAGGCATTATCTACCCAGACACCGTTTACAAAGGCGGCGCCCACTCCGCCTGCCACGCCTGCTTCCTTTGCCCAATAGATTGCCTCTTCTGCGAAGGCCCCTTCAGGTACGTCGCTGTACCCGGCAGTGCTGCCGGGTGCATGTGCTGCTGCCAGCGCTTTTTCACCGGCCTTTTTTGCATTCGGATCGATGATGCAGGCTGTTCTGTAGAGCATGGTAAGGAATACTTCGCGGCTTGCTACTGTATCCGGACTGAAACGACCTTCCCCGGTTCCGCCTGTTATTCCGTTTGCCGCAGCCCATTCAAGAGCTTCTTTATAATACGCATCGGCCGGAACATCGCTAAAGCTTACGCCATTTCCTTTTGCCCCCGCACCCTTTGCTGCCCGATACAGGAAGCAGATACCCTCTGCTCGTGTGCAGAGCTTGTATGGACTGAATGTCTTTTCACCGGTACCGTTGGTAACTTTATTGTTGATTGCCCATGCAACGGCATCTTCAAAGTATGCTCCTTCCGGAATGTCGGTAAACTCTACTGCAGATGTACTTGTCTTGTCGACCCTCTTCGTTCCGCCGGATGAGCTTCCGCCGCCCGGATTATACGACGCTTTTTCGACCCTGCAAACAGCAGCCGTTCCGCCGAGAGTAAAGTCCAAAGTGATGCTCTTGTCGGTTATAACAGTGCCATCATAGGAATCAACATCAGAATCAAGTTCAGCAACAAAATCTGCCGCACTTACCTTTCTTATCTTATTGCCATTACAGTCATAAGCATTAAGCTCGTATCCATAAGGAATAAGCGCTGTTGTATCGTTTGCATCTTTGGCAAAGAAGCTGTTCGATTCACAAGCCTCATCGCTGTATTCAAATTCAACACGCTCGTAGCGTCCTGTGTACTGGCCGCCTTTTAATACAACACAGAATCCGTCCTGCGGGCCATATGTATGACTCCAGTCGCCAATCACTACCGGGTCTGACTGGTTGTCGAACTGACCGCCATTGATTATGTTAACGCCGTCGCCGAAGTCAATATTGTCGTAATATATTCCGGAATTGATAACGACTCCGCCCTCGAGGGAACAGATGTCGTACTCGGCATTCTGCAAAACGATATTATCGCAAACGAGGTTCGGTTCTTCCGTTGCTTCCCAGACATATATATCTATCAATGCCTGAACGTTGTTGCATCCATCAATACCTCCAAGATATGTCTCGGAGCTGTTGACAAGCTTTAAATCTCCGTCATAAACATGAATGAAACCGTAGTCGTCGAAATTTTCGACAAAAATGTTGTAACCATTGAAATCAATTACACGCCCCGGCTGCTCAATTACAATGGAATTTGTTCTTGCATATGCGCCGTAATAGTAGTCGCACATATGTGCAAAATATCCGAATTCAATATTGCACGGAAGCGTAAATATTTCGTACTGAGGATACGGCGATTCAAGATATTCAACCAAATCTGCCTCAGCATTTCTTACGACAACGCCGTTGTAGCCGAAAAGCTCTGCTACCGAATCCCGATCGAAATAATAGTTGAAGTCGGGCAGGAGATCCTGCTCGCTGCTGCCGCCTGAATAGTAGATATCAAACGGGCTTTCGCTGTCGGAAAGATAGATTCCGCTTGAAATATATTCGTTGTAATCAGCCTTAACGGCAGCCTTGATTGCGGCTTTTCCGCCATGGATAATAACGCCGTTTTGAGAGCCTTGGATGGACCAGGTAACGTTACTTCCAAGATCAAGTCCGTAGGAGTTTTCGCCGTTTATCAAAAACTCAACGCTTGTGTCTGTCTGGCCGCCATTATCCATTTTATGACCGCCCTTGATTCTTACAGTGCTGCTGTCTTCCGCCTTAATTCCGGCGGATGCACCGTTGTAGTCTTCGTCAACCTCACAGAACAGGTTGTAGATCGTAATTTCGCCTTCATTGCTGAAATAGTTACAGCTTTTAATACCGTAGCCGCGGTCAATAATTATCATGTCGTAATCCCAGAAGTCATCCGGTCTGCCGATAATAAGCCTGCCGCCGATATTTTCAATACCCACGCCATACGATCCATTTGAATTTACAATGTACATGCTTGTATCAAGAAACTGAAGCTCGCCTTCGTTTTCGATTCCGACAAGCTTTACACCGTTGCCGAAACCTGCGAGGCTCATATAAACGCCCTGAAGATACATCCTGCCGCCCTCGAGATTTTTAATAGCGGTGAAGGATTCCGTACAATCTTCTTTTTTAAATACAACGTCATCGTATACTTTTACGACACCGCTGTTGATCAGTCTTTTAACATTTGTTTGCGATGAATAGTCCCCGCTGATTCCGAGACTTCCGTTGTTTTCAATATAATCGATTCTGGTTTGCTTTGGATAGCCGGGCATTGCAGAGACTGCACAGCGTACGCCTTCTGCAATTGCAAGTGAGCTTAATTCGCCTGCAACACTAACGGAAATCTTCGATGCTTCCTGCCCTTCGTCAGGATCAATGATGATGCTTCCGCCATCGGCTATGAATGTGTATTTTCCTTCCTTTGAAACAACAACGTTTTCGTTTGTAAAGTAGTAGGCTCCGTCGGTTTCAAGGTTTGGACCCACAGTGCCGGAAGCTGCCGGTGAAGTAATTTCGCTCCAGACATTTTTAATCACCACTCCGCTCAAATCACCCGGGATGTCAGGCGTTCCTTCGTGGAGATAGCAGTTTAATACGGCAGTATTTTCTTTCTGCACATCAGACATTCCGATTGTCTCGCCGTTGTTGTATTGTTCAACAAAGTCATCGTCATAGAGATAAAACGAAGTGTTTGTTCCGTTAGTTGCTCTGTAAAGAGTTTTTAAGATGACTCCGTCAGGAGTTTCGTAGCAATCATAAACATTGCTTAATGTTTCGGTTGCGGAGTTATAGTAGTTTACAACATAAACTGTATCATCAGGTGACTGCTGCTTTGCATTTTCAAGCGATGCAAAGAATTCAAATTTTGTAATAAGACCTTCGCTTCTTTCTGCCTCAACTGCATACGGAAGAGCCGTCGATTCAATAAGACCTACATTATCTCCGTAGTTGTATGCGGCATATCCCGAAAGGGTAACAGATACCCTGGAAGCATCAACACCGCTCAGAAAATAATAACCTGACGGATTTTCAATTTCCTGTTCAAATGAAATACGGAATTTTGCATTGCCTAAATTATTCTGAACCTTTACAAAGCCGCCGCTCATAAAGTAGTCGTCTTCAAAATCACCGTTGCTTAAAGTAAGCTCCCAGCTTCCTCCGGGATTGTTTACCGTGACCGGTCGGCTAAACGCTACATCCTTCATTGAATGACCGTTTGCATTGATTACGACATCCCTTGAAAAGACATAATAGTAATTGAAGCTCTCATTACTGATATCGGTAAGAAGATCAACCGTGCTTCCGTCCTGAATTGCATCAAACAATCTCCATTCGCCCTCCGAGGCCCCTTCGTCCCGGCAGAGTACGCCGTCAACATAGCCTACAGAGCCTTCAGGTGCATAGCAAATCTCAACATCGTCCATAATAGAATAGTATTCTTCGCCGTTTCCAAGATCCTTGGTAATTATGGCGTACGCTCTGTATTCTCCGACAGCCTTTTCTGCAGAAAGAGGCTCGGCAGAGAAATATGATGTGTATGTGCCGTCGGAGTTTTGGATGCCTGCGTTGGTTACGCGATGCTCGTAATCGGCATCGTCTTTGTACCACGTGAATCTGACTTGCACATTATCTTCGCCAAGGTCTTCGTGCGAAATTGTGATGTACGGATTGTATGTCAGGCCTTCTTCGACAACCTCCCATGAAGAGCAATCCACAAGCTGCGGAATGTCGTACCACTGTGCGTAGAGATCAATGTCGTCTGTCCAATCGGGACTGATTGCATCAACAGGGTGTCCGTCTGTCTGAGCATCGTACCAGCCCTGAAATTCTCTTTCGCCGGTGCTTTGCATGTAGGTCCTCAGATAGTCATCCCTGCCTTCGGTGTAGGTGAAAACCGGATGCTGTAAATCCTCTGCCCCCAGAAGAACCCATTCCTCTTCGCCCGAATAGGACCAGGGGTCCACCCTCTTATCGTAATAATTGATTCGGTGTTCATCGCCGGGCTGGGCAAACACCATGGCGCTGCCTGAAAGAATCATGGCAAACGCCAGTACGAAAGCTAAAATTTTCTTCATTTTGCATCTCCTTTTTATGTATCTAAATTTTTATTATCAGGGAAATGAAAATCGGCATGAACATTGCAGGAAGAAAATTCGCAACTTTGATTTTAGTTATGCCGAGCATATTTGCGCCGACACCGATCAAAAAGAGAGATCCGATGGTGCAGCAAAGGTTGATGACGCTTTCCGTAAGGATAGGCTGCAGAAGAGCCGCAAAGCTTACTAAAATACCCTGATAAATCAGAACGCTTGCAGCGGCCAGTATTGTTCCGCCGCCAAAGCCCATGGCAAAGGTCATTGCAGACAGACCGTCCAAAACGCCTTTGGTCAAATATATTGTATGTGTCTTTTGCATTGCGGATTCCATTGCACCCATAAAGGCCATGGAGCCGATGCAGAACAGAAGCGTTGCCTGAACAAAGCCGTCGGCAAAACGGCTGTCCGTTGCTCTGTGGCTCGGATGATGGCCAAACACGCTTTTTTCTCCTGAAATCCTTTCGTGAATAAACACCCCGAAACGATTGAAGAGTTTATCAATGTCTATAAGCTCTCCTATTGCAACGCCGATTACGAGGCTGACGAGAATCACAATAGGCTCGGACATGTCGACCGCACCGTTGACACCCATGGCAAGAACGAAGAATGCGAATACCTGAAAGATTCGGTCTCCGATGTCTTTTAATCTGTTGCCTTTGACAATACAGCCGATGACGCCGCCAAGGACAACGAGACCGGCATTGATGAGGACTCCGATATAAATGTTCATATTTAATACTCTTTCTTTTTCGCCCGGAAAGCGCGAAAGGCATTTGCCCAGACGCGCTCCCGCTATTGGGGACCCCTGCATCGGTTCTAAGCTCTGTCTGCGCGCAGATTTCAGTCTCAAAGTGCCAAAGCCTACTGCTTTGCCCTTTGCCCCTTCGTCTGCTGCTTGCCAGTCGCTAAGAACCGGCTT
>JAZLHU010000050.1:0-22555 GCA_045616985.1 Anaerovoracaceae bacterium | reverse complement strand
GTCATAGCTGTAATTAAATAGATACAAATCCACAGTGCTTCGATAAAGATTATATAGGATTTTAAATAATCCCGGAATGATTTTCCGGAGAAGGGAAAAATCCAGAAACCTCTTAAAAGAGGTTAACTGGATTATACGTATTAAAAGGAATTAATCTGTCTGTTTTTAAGGGCGAATTTTTATGTCTTTTGGGCGAATCCGGATGCGGAAAATCCACGCTGCTTAATATCATCGGAGGCATCGTAAATGCAGATTCGGGCAGCGTTGTATTTGAAAGCGAAGAACTCATCGGCAGAACAAGAGAAGAATATTCGCTGTTCCGCCGTAATAATATCGGATATATTTTCCAGTCATACAATCTCATTCCGAATCTGACAGCCCTGGAAAATGTCAAGATCATTGCAGAGCTTGTGGACAATCCCATGAATTCAGCCGAAGCGCTGCGGCTTGTGGGACTTGAAGACAAAGCCTTCAACTTTCCGTCAGAGCTTTCCGGAGGACAGCAGCAGCGTGTGTCCATAGCCAGAGCTTTGGTAAAAAAGCCGAAGCTTCTTTTAGCGGATGAACCTACAGCCGCCCTCGATTTTGAAACAGGCATTGAAGTCTTGTCTGTATTGGAATCTGTTGTTAAATCGGGCACAACACTTGTTATGGTTACACATAACGAAGAAATCGCCAAAATGGCTGATCGTGTCATTCGCTTCAGAGGCGGTCTGGTTTATGAAACAACGGTAAACAGTCATCCTTTGAGTGCTTCTGAATTGGAGTGGTAAGATGAAACCTACACAGCTAAAAGAATTATTAAGAAGCATAAAGGGAAGCCTGCCTACATATCTTTCAATTCTTTCTCTTGTCTTTTTTGCCGTCATGCTGTTTATCGGGATAGGCGGAACAGATGTTGTGATGAGCGGTACTGCAAACAGTGTTTCGACTGAATACCTTGCGTATGACTACAAGGTGACAATGCCTTACGGGATTGACAAAGAGGATATTGATAATCTGACGGATTATGCTGCGGCAGAAGGATATTATGAAGAATATGCTTTCTTTGATCATAACGATGAAAAGTACCAGATCCGGCTGGTCAATATCGGGAAAAATGTAAATATTCCTTTTGAGATTGAAGGGGCACTGCCGAAAAACGGAAGTGAAATTGCGCTTGCAAAAAGCTTTGCAAAAAAACATGACTTGCATATCGGCCAGAAAATTACGCTCGACATTGATAACGGAAACGGCGAAACCAAGCAGGTAACAGTATGCGGATTTATGGAATCAACGGCATACATAGGAA
This sequence comes from Anaerovoracaceae bacterium, assembly GCA_045616985.1. Classification (GTDB taxonomy): domain Bacteria; phylum Bacillota; class Clostridia; order Peptostreptococcales; family Anaerovoracaceae; genus RUG13409. Next base: position 21,264 of record JAZLHU010000050.1, on the reverse strand, counting down.
CACCTGATTTTACGTTAAGATTTTCCGAAAGGAATTATTCCGCTATTGATATCACAGGATATGCAGCGGATGATTTTTTTGATGCCGAAAGCTATGCAGGATATTATATCCGCATGGACAGCTCAAGGGATAAAAACTTTTTCGAAGAAGAGTATGCCGATATCATCCGGGAGAATTTTACACAAGTTAAATCACAGGCGGGAGTGATTAATGATGACAGGTATGACGGTATTAAGGCGCAGATGGATGCATTTGGGATCGAGGCGCCGGAAAAGCTTGAACCGGTCATCGCATCAAGACTGGATGATGCAGGATATAGCGTCACAGATATTATTCATTCCATTTTATCAAAGGTAAAGTGGACAATGGCCCTGATTTTCATAATAGTCGGTCTTTTTGTCTGTTTCTTTTCCGTGTCGAGACTGGTCAGAGATCATGCGGTGAGAATCGGCAACAAGCTTGCGCTCGGTTTTGTTAAAAAGGAAATCACGCTGTGGTATTTGGGTTATACATTCTCGGCAGTTGTTCCGGGAGTGATTCTGGCTATTCCTTTTGCTGTCTGGATTATAGAGAGCATCATCAAGGCTTCGGTTGCACCTCTTATTGCCGTAACAGATATCGGCTTCGGAATAAATCCGGCAGATCTTGCGCTTATAATCGTCGTTGAATTCGGCTTTCTTGGGCTTGCCACAATACTTGCCTGCAAAAAAGTTGTAAAAAAAGAAATCCTCCAGCTGTTATCAAACAGCAGTGATGCGAAAGGTAAGAAAAGATTTTATCATCAGTTTTCTTTCTGGGAAAAAACTCCTGTCTTTACAAAAACCATTGTAAATAATTCGTTGAATGAACCCCGTAGGATTCTGGCAACAATCATCAGTATAGCAAGCTGCGCAATGCTGATCATTTCATCCTTTACCCTGCTTTTCAATTCTGTTAAAACCCAGAAAGTACAGTATTCAAAGATTCAGCAGTATGACAGGATTGCTTTCTTTGACAGCTTCTGGAAGTCAACGGAAGACGAAAAAAAGATTATTTCAGAAGAATTTGAAAAATGCACCGATGTAAATCTTACACATTGCATGATCTTCAAAACAGATGACGGTGATACGGCGGAAGCGGACAGTGCCTCTGCAATGTTATTTGCAGCAGACAATGAAAGCCTGCTTGATTTTATGCACTTCTATTCGCTGGATAGCGGAACGGAAACAAATCCCGGCAGCGGGGTCATGATTCCGAGCGCCATGGCAAGGGCGTGCAATATCAAGACAGGTGACAAAGTAGCTATTATTGATTCCTCCGCAAAAAGAACGGAATGGACGGTTGATTGTATCTATGAGGATTATTCGCTCATTCAAAATGTTTTTATAAACAAAAGCATCTATGATGAAAAGACGAATGAGCTTCACAGGGACAATGCGATTTTGTTTAATGCAGACGAAAAAAGCACCGTTTCAACCGAAAACAAACTCGCTGATGTCAGCAATTTTATAACGCTGCTGGATTATAAGACTTACGGAAATGTAGCTTTTCAGATCATTATACGGCTTATGAAAGTCGTTGTTCTCATATATCTGTTCGCGTCAATAGTAGTGGCGGTATTCGTCTGCAATAATCTTCTGCAGATGTATATCAATGAAAAAAAGCGCGATATAATCATACTGATTATTAACGGATACAGCGAAGCTTCGGCGAAAAAATATATCATAACAGATACACTGATAAATGCTCCCATAGGAATTATCATCAGTATTTTCCTTGGCCATTTCATGGGAATTCTGTCTATCAGAACTTTTATTACGGATTTTACAACATTTATTACCGAATTCAATATTTTCGCTTCGATCATCGGTGCTGTCGCCGTTACCCTGATCATGATTGTTCTTTCTGCAAGAGCCTTAAAGCAAATAAACCATTACAATCTGGCGGATGTAACCTGAAAGCTTGCAAATCCGTCTTCGCATACTTTATCTGATTTGTTCCAGATCGTAAGGTGTTTCCTGATATACAAAGTAATTGAGTCAGTTGGAGAAGAGCAGGTTTGCATTCCTGCTCCAGCTTACTACCGGTGTCTTTGAGGGGTTATCGCCGGGATAGTAGTTCTCAGGAATTTGTATGGGCTTTCCGTCATTACAAAGATGTTTTCATCTCTCAGTGTCTGAGCTGCGGGAAGATTGTTTGGTATGCCGAAAAACTCATCGACCATCTTCAGATGCAGAACACTCAGCCCAAACCGCGAACCTACAGAGAAAACGCTCACATATTGCTTCAGGATGTATCGACAATCAAAAGTTGATGTAATAAAGGAGTAAGCGTTCAATACCTTACCGGGCCGGTTTCGGCATAAAAGCGCATTTTTCAATGCGTTTCAGACTTTTTAAGGCTATGCAAGTGTCAAACTACCGGGTTAGTTCCGAGTTTGCCGCCACCTACAATAGCTACTTTCATATTTTAATCCTTCGTATAAAACATTACTTAAGGCCATAGCATTATACCACATTCCTAAATATTATGGTATAATACACGATAGCCGAGAAGGAGAATAAACATAAAATGAGTAAACCCATAGTGGCAGTTGTAGGACGCCCAAACGTTGGAAAATCAACGTTTTTTAATAAGATAGTAGGAGAAAGGGTATCAATCGTCGAAGATACTCCGGGAGTTACCCGTGACCGTATAATGGCAGAGGCTGAGTGGCTTGATAAGCACTTTCTTTTGATAGACACCGGCGGCATTGAGCCGGAAAATCAGGAAGTTATTCCTTCTCATATGCGTGCTCAGGCGGAAATTGCCATGGACATGGCAGATGTCATCCTTTTTATGGTGGACGGAAGAAACGGCGTAACCAACGCAGACAGAGAGGTTGCAGACATCCTCAGACGCAAAAACAAGGATGTGATTTTGGTTGCAAATAAAATAGACAGCCATAAGCTGCCGGAAGATTTCTACGATTTTTACGAGCTTGGCCTTGGAGAACCCTTTGCGATTTCATCAACAAATCAGCTCGGTCTCGGAGACCTTTTGGATGAGGTTTTAAGCCATATTCCGAAGGAAGCCTTTGAACCGGAGGATGAGGACGAAATAAAGATTGCGATCATAGGCCGCCCGAATGTGGGAAAGTCATCCCTTGTAAATGCTTTTCTCGGAGAAGAGCGTGTTATTGTTTCCGATATTGCAGGAACCACCAGAGATTCGGTAGATACCCCGTTTGAAAAGGACGGTCAAAAATATATTCTTATCGATACCGCAGGTATTCGCCGCAGAAGCAGGGTAAATGATGAAATAGAAAAGTTTTCGGTTATAAGAGCCATGGCAGCCATCGAGCGCTGCGATGTTGCCCTTATGGTAATAGATGCAGAAGAAGGTCTTGCAGAACAGGATAAGAAAATTGTCGGTATGGCACATGAGGCCGGAAAAGGCATCATCCTTATCGTAAACAAGTGGGATCTTGTGGCAAAAGAAACCAACACCATGAGAGATATGGAAAGAAAGCTTAAGGGAGAGCTTCAGTTTATGAATTATGCTCCCGTAATGTTTACTTCCGCTCTTACGGGACAAAGGCTTCTTCCCGTAATAGATGCGGCAAGAGCCGTTGCAGAAAACAGAGCGCTTCGGATTTCAACGGGTCAGCTTAATTCTCTGGTTGCAGATGCTGTCATGATGAACCCGACACCTGTTGATAAGGGCAAGCGCCTTAAGATCTACTACGCAGCACAAATAGGCGTTAAACCGCCGCTCTTTTCTTTCTTTGTAAACGACAGAGAACTGATGCACTTTTCCTATGCAAGATATCTCGAAAACAAAATCAGAGAAGGCTACGGCTTTGCAGGGACTTCCATTAAGTTTGTTTTCCGTGAGAGGGGAGAAAAGGACGGGCAATGACATATCATGTTGTAACCTTCGGCTGCCAAATGAACGAAAGAGAGTCTGAGATTCTTGCAGGAATGCTGGAGGAAATGGGCTATACCTATGAGGATGAATTCAGGGCTGCGGATGTTGTGGTTCTTAATACCTGCTCGGTAAGAGAGAATGCCGATAAAAGATTCTTTGGAGTTTTGGGTCAGCTTAAAAATCCCCACGAGCAAAACCCCGGCCGCATAACCGCGGTCTGCGGATGTATGATGCAGCAGCAGCACGTTATAGATACCTTAAAGGCAAAGTACCCTTGGGTCGATCTGGTATTCGGAACTCATAATCTTCATGAATTTCCAAGACTCTTCAAAAATGTAAGGGATGAAAGGCAAAAAATAGTAGATGTATGGGAAAACGGAGAGCCTATAGCAGAAGGGCTCCCAAGTAAGAGGCTTTATCCTTTCAAATCCTATGTATCCATCATGCAGGGCTGCAATAACTTCTGCACATACTGCATAGTGCCGTATACAAGGGGCAGGGAAAGAAGCAGAAAGCCGGAATGTATTCTTGAGGAAATAAGAGGTCTTGTTGATACGGGCTGCAGGGAGATCACACTTCTTGGTCAGAACGTAAACTCATATAACGGAGGGATTACCTTCCCGCAGCTTCTGAGAAAGATAGATGAAATTCCGGGTCTTGAGCGTCTGAGATTTATGACATCTCACCCAAAGGATTTATCGGATGAGCTTATAGAATGCTACAGGGACTGTAAGCACCTCTGTCACCAGCTTCATCTTCCGGTGCAGTCTGGATCTACCCGCCTTCTTGAAAAGATGAACAGAGGGTATACAAAAGAAAAGTATTTGGCACTTGTGGAAAAGCTGAGAATGGCCTGCCCTGACATAGCATTATCAACGGATATGATCGTGGGATTTCCGGGAGAAACGGAAGCAGACTTTTCAGAGACCTTAGACCTTGTTGAAAAGGTAAGATACGATTCTGCGTTTACCTTTATTTATTCCATAAGAAAGGGTACGCCGGCGGAAAGGTATCCCGATCAGATTCCCGAAGATGTAAAGCACGAAAGATTCAACAGACTGGTCGAGGCTATACATAAGATCCAGGAGGAAAAGTCAAAAGCCGATCAGGATAAGATACTTAAGGTGCTGGTCGAGGGCCCAAGCAAAACCAATCCGAATATCCTTACGGGAAGGACGGAGTCGAACAAAACGGTGGATCTGACAGGTCCGCTTGAGTTAATCGGTCAGATAGTTGATGTTAAGATAACCAAAGCACAAACATTCAGTTTATACGGAGAATACAATGGGTAAGGGAATGAAAGCGGGCAAGAAGCCCAAAATGAATCAAAACGCACAGATGGCTCAGATTCAGGCCATGCAAAGCAAACTCGCCGCAGCTCAGGAAGAGATTGAAAGGATGGAAACCGAAGCGGGTGCCGGCGGCGGTGCTGTAACAGTAAGAGTAAACGGAAAGCACGAGCTTGTTTCGGTTAAGATTTCTGAAGACGTTCTTGATGATGTTGAAATGCTTCAGGATTTGATAGTTGCTGCAGCAAACGAAGCAATGCGTCAGATTGAAGAAATGTCTCAGAACGAAATGAGCAAGGCAACAGGCGGATTCGGATTCTAAATGAAGTATTACGCAAAACCTTTAAACAGGCTTATATCTGAACTCGGGAAATTACCGGGCATTGGCGGGAAAACCGCACAGCGCCTTGCTTTTCATATTCTTAATCTTTCGGATGCGGAGGCAAACGGCCTTGCGGAAGCAATTAAAGATGCAAAGGCAAATATGCACTACTGTTCTGTTTGCGGAAATCTTACGGACCGGGATCCGTGCAGCATCTGCGCTGACCAGACAAGAGACAGATCCGTGATCTGTGTTGTGGAAAGTCCGAGAGATGTTTTCGCAATGGAACGGGTAAGAGAGTTCAACGGACTTTATCATGTTCTTAACGGTGCCATTTCCCCTATGGAAGGAATTGGCCCTGAAGACATCAATCTAAGATCACTTATCGTAAGGCTTCAGACTGAAGATATTAAAGAAGTTATACTTGCAACCAATCCCAATATTGAAGGCGAGGCAACGGCAATGTATATTGCAAAGCTTGTAAAGCCTGCGGGGCTCAAGGTTACAAGGATTGCTCACGGTCTTCCTGTGGGAGGAGACCTTGAGTATGCCGATGAAGTTACACTTTCAAAGGCAATGGAGGGGAGAAGAGAGTTATAATGATTGGGGGATCAATATGAATGGATGGCTTCCCGTACCGAATCCAACGGCGTTTACCGTATTCGGTTTAGATATAAAATGGTACGGAATTTGCCTTACACTTGGTATAGTGATGGGCTTTGCGGTAATGTACAGAAAGGCCGGTCAAAGAGGTCTTAACAAGGAGCACACCTTAGACCTTGCAATTTACTGTGTTCCTGTGGGAGTGATTTTTTCCAGACTGTATTATGTTGCATTCGAATGGGACAGATACAAGGACGATCTTGGACAGATATTTAATTTAAGAGCAGGCGGTCTTGCAATTCACGGCGCCATTATAGGCGGCTTTGGCATGGCTGTAATTCTTCTTGTCAAATGGAAGGAAAATGTCTTTGATTGGATTGATATTGCTGTTTGCGGGCTTCCTCTTGCACAGGCCATAGGTCGCTGGGGAAACTATTTTAATTCCGAAGCTCACGGCGTTGCCACGGATCTCCCATGGGCAATATACGCAGACGGAGAGTGGGTCCATCCAACCTTCCTTTATGAATCGCTATGGTGTTTTCTGCTCTTCCTCTTTTTGATCTGGTGGTCAAACCACAAGCCGGTCAAGCGCGGACAGATTACCTGCCTTTACATGATAATCTATTCTGTTGAAAGATTCTTCGTTGAAGGTCTTCGCACAGACAGCCTGTGGATAGGCAGGTTCCGTCAGGCTCAGGTAATATCGGTTGCTCTGATTATTTGCGGAATAATAGGATTGTTTATCATTGAGAAGGTTTATAAAAAGCAGTTGAAATAGAAAGTCAGGCAACTAAAATCAATATTTTTACTTAATATATCTGGCAGAATTCGGGAAAATCCCTGTTTTGTCAGATTTTTTATTGACACAAAAACAGAAGTCTTGTAATGTTACTAATAGTGTTAGTTAATTCGGAAAGGATGCTTTATGGAACAGGAATCACAAATAGCACAATCATTTATTGATACAAGATCCAGTCAGGAATACAGAGACTATTTAAGAGCCTTTGCGCAAAAAGCAGTAAATGTCGCACAAATACTGACCTATATCAATAATTGCGGCGGCGATGCTCATCCAAACAAAATTGCAGAAGATCTGTCGATCTCATCGGCGCAGATGGCGGTTTTGCTGAATCACATGGAGGAATCAGGATATATTGAGCGCATTCCTGATGAGCATGATCACAGAAAAATAATAGTCAGGCTGAGTGAATCCGGAGTAAATTACCGACAGGAACTGACCAATAAATATCATGCATACATTGATGAAATATTTAAAAGGATGGGCAAAGAAAAGTCCAGCCTTTTTGTAGAGCTCTTTTCGGAATTTGTAAAGACGGGGGCACAAATTCGATTGGAAAGAACAGTAAGGAGATAGGGTAAAAGATAAGAGGAAAGGGAAGCAAGTGATTAACAAGGTAAAAGGGACTATTCAGGAAAACAAAGATAAAAAGCAGTATATGAAAATTCTGAACATCCGGGACAAGCACAACAAGGAATTCTTTGATGTTGACGGGTGCGGACTGGAAATTGAATTTGGCGTAGTATACGAGCCCCGGTGCAGAGTCTACATTGCAACCGGATTAAAAAAGATTAAGGAATTTGTCGGAAACAGAGGTAAATTTGTAATAGACGACAGCATCGGCAAGTTTTTAAATATCGAAATAGTTTTAAATCCGTTTTTCAGAGAGGAGCTTAAGCCGATCTTTGAAGGTATCGTTGATATATTAAGCTTTTACGAAAACTTTGTGTTTGATGATAATTGCGGGATCCACGCCAATTTCAGGGCAGACGAAAGGCTTAAGGAAAGCTTCTATAATGTCCTTAGTGACGGAAGGTACGACAGCGGGCGCTTCAGCCACAGCAAATACAAAAAGGATTTCAATGAAACTATTCTGAATGCAGATGGTTCAAAGAAATCTTATGCTGACTATATTGCTTATCAAAATACCGTCGGGGCAAAATACTGTGGTATAAACTTTTTAAAGCCAAGGCTTGTAGAGGTAAGGACACTGAATCTTTCCTGGGATGATATTGAATTCTTTTGCGATGCATATGAGGAAGCTAAAAAACAATCTTAATTTGAGCAATAATAATCAAAGTGGTATAATAATTAATACCACTTTTTTAATAATAAAATTAAGGAGACAAACTTATGAAGCTCGGTATCGTAGGTCTTCCAAACGTAGGCAAGAGCACGCTCTTCAATGCAATTACAAAAGCAGGCGCAGAAGCTGCAAACTATCCGTTCTGCACCATCGAGCCGAATATAGGCGTTGTAATCGTTCCGGATGAGCGTGTAACAAAGCTGCACGAAATATATAATTCGAAAAAAACCACCTATGCAACCATTGAGTTCTGCGATATTGCAGGTCTTGTAAAGGGTGCAAGCAAAGGCGAAGGACTTGGGAATCAGTTTCTCGGTCATATCCGCGAGGTCGAGGCAATTGTTCATGTTGTTCGGTGCTTTGAAAACGCAAACATCGTTCATGTTGACGGCAGAATAGATCCTGCATCAGACATTGAAACGATCAACACGGAGCTTATTCTTTCCGATATGGAAATCCTTGAAAGAAGAATCGCAAAAGCAAAGGCTTCCATGAAGGGCGGAAACAAGGAGCAGCTTGCTGCATGCGGCATTATGGAAAGCATTTATCAGTGGCTTTCTGAAGGCAAAAACGCCCGTGCCATGGAGTTTGATGACGATGATGCGGAATTTGTAAAGAGTCTTGGTCTTCTTTCGTATAAGCCGATTATTTACGTTGCAAATGTTGCCGAGGGCGATCTTGCAGATTACTCAGACAATAAATTTGTAAAAGCAGTTCGGGAAATTGCAGCAAAGGAGAATTCCGAAACAGTTGTTATCTGTGCAGGTGTCGAAGCAGAGGTTGCAGAGCTTGAGGATGAGGAAAAGACAATGTTCCTTGAGGAACTCGGAATTACACAAAGCGGTCTTGACCAGTTGATTACTGCATCATATAAATTGCTTAACCTTATTTCCTTCCTGACAGCAGGAGAAGATGAATGCAGGGCTTGGACCATCAGGAACGGGACCAAAGCTCCGCAGGCAGCAGGAAAGATCCATACAGACTTTGAGAGAGGCTTTATCAGAGCTGAGACAATTGCTTACGATAAGTTTATGGAAGTCGGAGGATCTATGGGGACTGCCAGAGAAAAGGGCTTCTTAAGATCCGAAGGCAAGGAATATGTTATGAAAGACGGAGATATAGTAAACTTCTTGTTCAATGTATAAGGAGGCATTTATGGGAAAGATTTCTGTTAAGCCGGGCACACTCCTGGCGCCGCTTCCTGCGGTCATGGTAAGCTGCAGTGACGGCAGAAAAGACAACATCATTACCATTGCATGGACCGGTATCATCAATTCCGATCCGCCCATGACCTACATCAGCGTAAGACCAAACAGATACTCCTATCCAATCATTAAAAAGAGCAAAGAATTTGTTATCAACCTTGTCGGCGAAGATCTTGTTTACGCAATGGATTACTGCGGATGCAGAACCGGCGCAAAAGAAGATAAGTTCGAAAGCATGCACCTGACAAAGCTTAAAGGCGACGTGGTTTCATGCCCGATGATCAAGGAGAGCCCGATCAATCTTGAATGCAAGGTCGTAGGCAGCAAGCTTTTAGGGAGCCATGAAATGTTCATGGCGGAAATCGTTGCCGTTCATATTGACGAAAAGCTGATGCAAAAGAGCGGAAGAATCGCATATGAAAAAGCCGACCTTGTAAGTTTCATCCATGGCGAATACTACAAGGTAAAAGACAAGAGACTCGGAACCTTCGGCTATTCCGTAATGAAGAAAAAGACTGCTAAAAAGCGCAAGGCTGAAGGTAAACCCTCCGGCGGCAAGAAGGCGCATTTTGGCAAAGAAAAGAAAGAAGAAAAGAAATAGCAAGATATGAAAAAGCACGCTATAATTCCGATCTTCATACCGCACAGAGGCTGCAGCAATGCCTGCGTATTTTGCAATCAAAGGGCAATAACCGCAAGAGAGGCGGATATCACTCCCGATGGGGCAAGGCAGATCATTGAAAGCTATCTTCCGACACTTAAAAACAGAAACCTCAATGAAATTGAGGTTTCATTTTTTGGCGGAAGCTTTACGGGCATTCCGATCGAAGAACAAAGTGCTTTCCTTTCTGTAGCAAAAGAATATAAAGACAGAGGACTCATTGATAAGATTCATCTGTCAACTCGGCCGGACTACATCAATAAAGAAATTCTTGATAATCTCAAAAAATACGGTGTTGATGTTATTGAGCTTGGAGTTCAATCCTTTGATCAAAAGGTCTTGGATAAATCAAAAAGAGGTCACAGCGAAGCCTGCGTTTACGATGCCTGCAGGCTTATCAAAGAATACGGATTTATACTCGGTATTCAGCTTATGATAGGTCTTCCGGGAGATTCTTATGATGCCTGCATGGAGTCTGTAAGAAAGACCATCGCAATCGGCCCTGCACTTGCAAGGATCTATCCGACTGTTGTAATCAGCGGAACTGCTTTGGCAGATATGTACAAAGAGGGAACATACAAACCGTTTGAGGAAGCAGAGCTTCTTAAAACGGCGGTTGATATGTATAAAGCCTTAACGGATGCAGACATTTATGTAATGCGCGTCGGACTAAAGGCAACATCTCTTATCAATAACGGGAGCGATCTTATTCTTTACGGATATCATCCTGCAGTCGGGCAGATTGTTGAAGGCGTAATTGCAAGAGATAAAATTGAAGAGCAGCTTAAAAAGCTTTGTGTTTGCGCTGATCAAGATAAAAAATACCGCTGTCGGAAGCGCAAGCTGATAATCAGTGCGCCCGAAGAAATTCTTAATGCTGCGGTAGGCCACAAGGCTTGTAATAAAAAGTTTTTCGAAGAAAAATATACGCAGTTTGAGTTTAAGTTTGTAACGAATGATTTAATTGATTTTGATACTGCTTCAAAAGATATTTTCGATTGTATAGAAGTATTTGCAATGCCGGAGGTGTATGTATCAAAGAAAGCCAACAAGCAGCTTGTTTCTTATCTGAAAGAAAAGAATCTTGATGTTTGTTTTGTTAACGCTGATGCAGATGTTGCAAAGCCTATCGCCTGCCATCCGGATATATACATGTGCAGTCTGCACGGTTTTTCCGAAGTGCAGAATATTTTCTTTGGAGAAGCCAAAGCCCTGGCGGCGGAATATCCAAAGGATGTGTTATATAATGCAGCAAGAGTCGGAAAGTATTTTCTGTGCAGTAAATATACTGACAAAAAACTGATTGAAAGAGCAAAGGCACTTTCTGATGAAGCTGCAAAGAACGGTCTTGAAAACATCAGCCTGAAGCAAGGCTATATAAAATGCAATCTCGTTGTTGTGGATGATAATCATGTAATAACAGAGGATAAGGGTATTGCGGCGGTGCTCGCAGAGCATACTGATATTGAATGCCTGCTTATAGAGCCAAGGCATGTCAGCCTGCCAGGCTACGAATACGGATTTATCGGCGGCGCCGGCGGCAGAGTGGGGGATGAAGTCATCTTTAACGGAAATCTCGCCGCTCATCCTGATTATGAAAAGATAAAAGACTTTATAAAAAAATGCGGTCTCGAAGTAAAGTATTTTGAAACCTATCCTTTAACAGATATCGGAAGCATTATTTGTTGATCAAAAGTGAAGGAAACAGAATGTCACAAAAAGCCGGAGTAAGCCTGATGGCCAGTGAGATTATAGAGGAAGTGAGCAAGCTCGACGGCCTCTGCACAAAAAAATTTAAAGCAGATTTCTATACAAAAGGCATTGATTATTCAACATTAAGGGTTGATGATGTTCTTGAAATAGAAGGAAGGACAATAAAAATAAGCAGGGTCGGAAAACCCTGCTTTGATGAATGCACCTTGTCAAATAAGCCGTGTGTATTAAACAGCCATGTGGCTTTTGGAGAGTATATTTACTGAACTTCTACTGTTGCATCAAGCTTGAAGAGCTTTGTCACAAATCTGTTTACAGGATCATCGCAGTTCGGAGCATCTCTGAATACAAAGTACGGAACATATACCGGCTCGATAAGGAATACCCAAATTGTCTTAGCGCCATACGCCTGTGCAATCATTCTGCAAATCCTGATGTCCCAAACAATTAAAAGAATAAGAGCTGCAAGCCATCCTATAAAAGGAATGATGGCAAGTAAGAGCCAAAGGCAGTTTAAGCCCTTGCCGGTTGCTTTTTCGGCTATTGCATAAATATTATATCCGGGAACAAACATTTCCCAGCCTTTAAATCCGATCTTTCTTGACCAACAAAATATTGCATACACTTCAATAATAGCTGCCATGGTAACCATAATAAAACCTCCAATAGCTTAAAGTAAAAGTATAACGGTATTATAACATAAAAGCCTTCAATGGTATATGGAAAAATCTTCGGAATCATTGACAAAGCCTCTGTTTGCGAGTATCATTTGGGGTAATTGAATAAGTTGCCTGTGAGAAAGAGTAGTATCCGGCAGGGCAAGGCGTATAGAGAGCATCGGATGGTGGAAGCGATGCGGCAAGGCAGTCGGTGAATGGACTTTTGAGGCATACTGGATGAGAGGTCGGCTGTGATGGCAGCAGGACAATTCGGGTGGCACCGCAGAGAATTTCGTCTTTGTCCCGTATTTAAGGGATGAGGGCGCTTTTTTATTCTGCACCTGCCTTTTGGAGGCATATTATGTTAAGAAGAAGGGACAAAACAAGAGATTCATTTAAATCCACATGGGGTTTTATTATGGCGGGTGTCGGTTCGGCAGTAGGCTGCGGCAACATCTGGCGTTTCCCTATTATGGTTTCAAAATACGGAGGTCTTACATACATCATCCCGTATCTCATATTTGTGCTGCTTGTTGCAAACAGCGGTGTTATGGAGGAATTTGCGCTCGGCAGATTTGGTAAGGCGGGTCCGATCGGGTCGTTCGGTGCAGTAACAAAAAGGTCAGGGAAGGGCGAAATCCTCGGAAGAGGAATAGGCGTTGTTCCTGTTATCGGTTCTTTAGGTCTTGCTATCGGATATACCTGTGTGTTCGGTTGGATTGTTAAATATGCAGTTATGGCCATAGACGGAAGGCTGATGGCTCTTGGTACAGATATGGATCGGCTTGGATATGTATTCGGTGTTGAAACCGCTGCATCATTTTCAAATAACAACTGGATCATTATTGCGGCGTTGCTTGCAATGCTTATCATGGTGTTTGGTGTTTCCAACGGAATTGAAAAAGCCAACAAGGTTCTGATGCCGCTGCTCTTTGTCCTGCTTCTTGGTCTTGCAGTTTATGTAGGAACGCTCCCCGGAGCATCCGAAGGATATAAATACATTTTATCCGTAAATCCCAATGGACTTCTTGATCTCAATACGTGGATTTATGCATTTGGTATGGCATTCTTTTCATTGTCTGTTGCAGGCAACGGCTCGGTAATCTATGGATCGTATCTTCGGGATAATGAGGATATTCCGTTCTCCGCGGCGAGGGTCGCAGTCTTTGATACACTGGCTTCACTGCTTGCGGCATGCGTAATTATTCCTGCAATGGCAGCAGGCGGAGTTTCCTGCGATTCCTCCGGGCCGGGCCTTGTTTTCATCTACCTCGCAAACGTTATGAACGCAATGCCGGGCGGCAGAATAATAGAAATCGTATTCTTTGTACTTTTTGTATTTGCTGCAATTTCCTCTATCATCAATATGTACGAGGTTGGCGTTGCTTATCTGGAAGAACAGTTCTGGCTCAACAGGCAGATTGCATCCATCTCAACTATTGTGGTAGGATGTATTGTTGCCATCTTCATTCAGGGCATTGCATCTGATTGGATGGATGTTGTTAATAACTATATTTGCCCACTGGGTGCACTGCTTGCTGCGATCATCTTCTTCTGGATTGGCGGAGATGAATTTGCCCTGGAGCAGGTCAATATGGGGGCAAAAAAAACACGCGGCAGAGGATTTATTATTCTCGGCAAATACATATTTTGTGCAGCGTCAATAGTTGCACTTGTTGCCGGGGTTTTGCTGGGTGGTATCGGCTGATGCTTGTTTTATCGGCTTATATAAATCAGGTATCCCTGCATGGGGGTTGAATTATCGGCAATATTATTACAAAATGAATATGTGCTGCAATTTAACATACGAACGCATCCTGTAATTTTATCAAAGGAAATAAGTAAATGAACAAAAACGATGTGATACGATTTTTCAATGATCATGCGGAAACCTGGGATGAAAATTCCATCAGAAACCAAAAGGTTGTTGATTATATCTTGGACGAAGCAGGCGTAAAAGAGGGCGTAAGTGTTCTGGATGTTGCTTGCGGAACAGGCGAGCTTTTCGGTGATTATCAGAATCGCAAGGTCGGCATCCTGATAGGTGTTGACATTGCTTCAAAGATGCTGGAGGTTGCCAGAAAAAAATATCCGTATGTATCCACAATTTGTGCAGATGCCACGGAGCTTCAGCTCCAAAGCAGATTCGATTGTATTGTGGTATACAACGCATTCCCGCATTTTCCTTATCCTGAAAAGCTTATCCATGCAATGTCCCATCTGCTTAAGCCCGGCGGAAGACTGACCATTGCTCACGGTATGAGCAGAGCGGCTATTGATAAACACCACGAAGGAGAGGCAAGGAAAATTTCAATGGGTCTTATGAAGGCAGAAGACCTTGCGGAACTTATGGGAAGATACCTTACTGTAGATAAGGTTGTATCCGATAAGGAAAAATATCTGGTATCCGCAGTTGCGGAGTTCTCTCCTGAAAATGAGGGCAGCCATCAGCATAATCCGGATGCCAAGAAGAAACAACTCAACAGGCTTGCCAGAGCAGCCGGTCATCTTAACCACGTTAGGCTGCTCATGGAAAATGATGCCGATGTATCGGAAATCCTGATCCAGCTCTCTGCCGTTATCTCGGCCCTGAACGGTCTGGGCAAAGACATTATCAACGAACATATAGTTCACTGTCTCTCCCACGCCATCGAAAACGGTGATACCAAGGCAATCGATGAGTTGAAAAAAGCTATTGATAGGTTTATATAAATTTAAACAAAAAACCCCCCTACAGGCTTGTAGGCGGGTTTTTTTATTGTTAATATCTCTTTGTAAAAATTATTAACAGCTCTTTGTAAACAGATAAACCAAATGACCATAACAAAAGAAAACAAACCAATACTCTTAATCACATATTCGGCACTGTTCATTGCTCTGGGTCTTGTGCTGCCATTTTTAACCGGTCAGATTCCTCAGATTGGTACAATGCTTTGTCCAATGCATATTCCCGTACTTTTGTGCGGCTTCGTATGCGGTTGGCCATCAGGTCTTATTGTCGGCTTTCTTACGCCACTGCTTCGCTCAATGATTTTCGGTACACCATTCATGTATCCAACAGCCATCTCCATGGCCTTTGAACTTGCATGCTATGGCTTTATGTCCGGCATACTATACAGTAAGCTCCCAAAGAAAAACCGGGTCATCTATCTTTCGCTCATTATATCCATGATAGTCGGCCGAATCGTTGCCGGCCTTGCCACAATGACTCTGATGGGCATCAAAGGCAATACCTACACCTTTGAAGCCTTTATCACAACCAACATAGTGAAGGCTATCCCGGGTATCATTATTCATATCATCCTGATACCGATTCTGGTTATGGTTCTGAAAAAGGCAAAATTAATTTTGAATAAGTAGAAAACGAATTTCCGGGTGCTTTTGACATTTAGCTAAAAACACCCGTATTTTTTGCTGATTATAGCTCAAAGGCCGCTGCTGAGAAAATCATATCAGCCCGATGCCGCAATTGTTTTAATATTGAAATTTCAGTAAAAACAACGTATAATTTTCAGTTAAATAATATATTTTTTTAATTGTCATGATCGCGGCTCTTGATCAGATACAATAAGTTATTGCATAAAGAATAATAAACGCCCGCTATGGCGTAAAAGGAGAAAAAATGCCCGGCAAAAAGACAAAGCTTTCACAGGAACAAGAATTGAAACTGCGTGCATATGAAGCGTATATCAAAAGAAAAAATTATCTGGAAAATATAGATCTCAACAATGCCGCTGATGTAGCGGCAAAGCTTCAGGCTTCAATGAAGCCTGAGTGGTATAAGGATTATTATAACCTGAAAAAAATACAGGCGGGCATCGTTGATACAGTTGCTGTTGAGGATTCATTGAATGAAGGCCTTCCTCTGGCAAAATCAACCGAAGAATTACAGCCTCAGGCTGCTCCTCAGCAGGATGATCCGCAAGACCTGAAAAAGGCAAACGCTCAGCTTGAAGCAGTAAATCTTATTTATGATAATCCGGAGTATCTTCTCTGGAACTGGAAAGACTACAGCTGGGCTATGGACAAGACTCAGCCCAAGGACAGATACGTTAAACCCAGAGTAAAAAACGAAAACGATGCCCCTGTATACTGGAACAGCGAAAACGATTTTCGCCGCCTTGAGAAGTTTGCCTTTTTGGGAGATTCTGAAAATGAAGCACCATCAGAGGGCGTAAGCGAAGCTGTAATTTCATGGAGAGAACAAATCGTAACCGATGCTGATCAGAAGAGAGCAGCACAGGCTCTTCTCAAAGAGAAGCCTTCAACCTTAGAAGAAGAGGAAATATTGGTCTGGAAATGCCTGGTACTTCTCGGCGGCCAGAGCTATTTCAATACAGAAAATATCGGTTACGATTACGGCAAAGTTGAAGATGCAAAAGACTGGTTAAAGGAACTCAGGGAAAAATCGGCAAAGAACGGAAACAAAAAAGCCATTGCCGACCTGAAAGAGACAATAGATAAAAACAACAGCATAATAATCAAGGAAAGTAACAGATTTTCACTGTTCAGAGATTCGGGTCTCATACAAAGGCTGAAAGATAAGAACGAAGACCTTCAGAAGACCATCGATGAGATTAACGCCCCTTTAAAGAAGCAGCAGGAATATATCGATAGTTTGGAAAATGCGGCAGATAACAGACGAGAGCTCAGAAGTAAGGTCTATCAGTTGATGATGAAAACCGTTAATGCCCGCAGAGATGTTTTTGCAGATCTTAAAAAAGGAAAGCTGCCGGACGGAACATGGGACCACTCTATAAACACAGACGGCCGGGCATACGATTGGCTTGATAAACAACAGCAGGGTCAGGCGGCAGGCTACCGCAGGATGAATCTGCTGAGCAGCGCTTTGGCAACAGTCAGATCGCATAACAAGATCGAGCAGATAATGCGTACTATTGATGTTGCCAAGAAAGCCCGCGAAAGCATGGAAAGTCAAATTAACGCTAACGTTGACGCGCTTTACGCCCAAAAGAAAAGTTATGGACAGATCTGCGAATGGCTTCCACAAGAGGAAGCAATCTTAGCGCAAACCGGTAAGAATATCGAAGCAAATCGCGCCACATTAAAAAGGCTGACTGAGGAATATGCCGAAATACATTCAAAATATACAAAAAAGCTCAATGCGTTTGACAATAAAGAACTGATAAAGCAAACTAAAGCGCTTCAAGAGGATACAAAGTACTGGGAAGACAGAGTACCGGTTCTGGAAAAAGAGATTGATACCTTAGATAAAAAAATCAAAACTCTGACAAAATCCCAGAATGAATTGAATGAATATATTCCTCTGGAAGAGGAAAAAAGATCCATTCAGCAAGAAATGGCAAAGGTTGAAAAGGATACACCTATCCTTATGCAGTACAACGAAATGCCAATGGATTTCCTGACAGGCAAAGAGGAACTTGAGGATGTTAATGTTACTGTAACCGGACTGACACAGCCGGGTAAGGAGCTTTATGCACCTATAGGCCTGCTTCGTTCTTACACATTGGTAAAGAAACAGATACTTGACGAATATGTCAAACTGAACAGAAGCATTGTTGCCAACGGCGGAAAGATCCAATCTAAAGATTATTTTGCCTGCATAGATAATTGTTATAAATATTACAATTCTTTAGCTAAGGATTTTTCCGGAAAGCAGAAATGCTTCATTGAAAGCTTCGATCAGGAAGCCTATGCCAAGCTTTATTCGGAAAAAGCAGAGGAAATGTTCCCGGCAGGTTCCAAAAAGCAATGCGCTCCGCTTTATGCAAGCAAGGATTTTTATGGGACGGTAGAATCAAGTTTAGCTGAATTAAAACAGAATAAAAATCCTAAAAAACTGAATTTGACCTTAAATGATCTCAGCAATAAATTTGAGCAGTTTGCAAATCGTCTCAGAGTCGAGTGTACCCTTATTAAAGAACAGCAGACTCCTGAGCGAGTTAGTGATTGTATGGAGCTGCTTAAGAGTCAAGGCACTTATTCAAGTAAAGAAATCAATTCATGGCTCACATGGCGTCGTAGTACTAAAGAAAAGCTTAGTAATGATGTTGCAGCTATCAGCTCTCTTTTGCAATATTCAGCGGCTGATGAAGAAGAAAAAAATGATCTTCTGAAGATATACGATGAAATCGAGAAACAGGACAAGAGGGTTGATTATCTGTACATTAATAATAAGTCACTGGTCACTGATAAGGTAACTCTTGATAAACAAAGGCAGGATCTGAATATAAAAATGAAAGCAGTTGATGATAAGATTGCTTCATTCAAAAAAGACTGTCCTGATACCGCAAGGCTGATTGAGAAACATGGTTCTGAGAATCTAAAGAAACAGATAGCCGATACAATAGCGAATATGGAAAAAGAAAAAAGAGCAACAATCGGCGTATTAAAGGATGCAAAAAAAACTCCGGAGAAAAACAGTCTGAAAATAGAAGAGCTTCAACATAAGTGCTCAGAAAACATAGCAAACAAAAAAATCGTTGAGGCCGAATACGAAAAAGAAAAAAATGAATTTAAGAAAAATCATCCGGAAATTGATGAACTGGATGATGAATTAAAGAAGCTCGATGTTGCATATACAGAGAAGGCTCTTGAGGTTGAAGGCTACCGCGGCATCGTTAAGAAAGAAATTCCTGAAATGTATGCACAATTCGTACACCTGAAAAACAGAGTCAGGGATATGAACGGCAGAGTTGAAAAGCTTATCGGCAAGGATACTAATATCGCAGATTTGTGGGTAGAAGAAGAAAACCGTTACGACCTTGACAAAACACATCTGTATTCCGGAGACTTCCGCAAAAATACTATTGATGATCTGAAAGTATTCTTTGATAATGCCCGTACGACCACAAGAATCCTCAAGAAAGACGACTCCGAAGAATACCTCGCCATGATGAACGCTGTAGCGGATGCAGTAGGCAAGCCTAAGCTGAGAAGAGAATGGGGTCCTGTTGAGTACACGAAGCAAGAACGCAAAGAGGCTGAAGGTCTTTCACTGAATAACGGCAATCTCGAATCCTGCCTGACTAAACTGGACAATATAGTCACAGCAGCCAACGCATACATAGCAGCAAAGGGAAGACAGATCAGACCTATAGAATCCGATATGCGCAAAAAGCGTCTGGATGCAGCAAGTAACCTCAAAACCCGTGCCGAACTTGCTATCAACCAACTGAAGGGTTTCCCTAAGAAAGGTGAAACTGTCGGTAAAGACGGATTGATCGATGAAATCAGCAAAATGAACAATGCCTATAACAGCGTAGTCCGCTCCTTCGGAAAATCTGAAAAAGGTAAAATTAATGATCCGTTTAAGATTTATGATGATTCATTGAAAAAGTATGGACTGGGTAAAAATGAGACTGAAAAGCTTGTACCTGACGGAAACGGTGGTTTCCACCTTATCACGTCTAATGAACAGGCTGATTACGAAGCTTTCTTCGAAGCCTGCATCAATCCGGCTGTAGAACAAAAGAAGAGTGAACTGTCCAACCCGAACATGGATCTTCCGAAAAATAGCCACTTGTATCCCGAAATATCTGCAAAAGAAAAGGAAATTTCAAACGAAAAAACTGCAGATAAGACTGTCGATAAGACTGTCGATAAGACAAAGAAAAAGGATAATGTGGTTCAAGACAAAAAAGAAGATGCTAAAGAAGTAAAACCGGTCGAAAAGAAGAAATCCGGTGTGCTGGGTTTCCATAAGTAAATAATTGCAATAAAAAAGGCTCACCGCAAAGGTGAGCCTTCTTGCATATTAGTGAAGATCAACGTGGCTTCCGATTTCTTCGGCCATTTCCTGCCAGTGGTGAATTCTCTTTGCAAGCTCTGCCTTGGATTCTTCGTCTTCTCTGAATGCGATGAGTGTCCAATCCATTTCTTCAAGGGATCTGAAGAATTCAGGGAATTTGCTGAATGGAATGGAAAGCATTCTTAAGCCTGCAGGATATGCTTTTCTTCTTCTGAGGCCGTGATAAAGTCCGGTTGTAAGGTGGTTTGCCTTCTTTGCAACAAGCGGATATGCATACATCCATGTGCAGCTCATTACTGCGGATGTTTTGGACTCCCAAAGATCGCCGGATACATAGGATGTTGCTCTCATGAGAACATCGGATTCTTCTGTTGTACAAACAAATAGGAGAAGATCAGGATTGAAATCGCAGGATACTGCAGGTGCGTATTCAACGTATCTGATCGTTCCCTTAGGAAGGAGCGGTAGATCCTTGTAGAGAAGTCTGTTAGGCATCTGAGTTTTGAATACGCCAAAGTCTTTTCCTGCTTCGCCGGAAGCTGTTACGGGTTGGATGTCTTCCATGCCGAGTGCCAGTTTTCCGTAGCAAGCATCGTCTTCTGCAGTGATATAGAAATGCTTTTGAGTGTCCTGAGCATATTTAAGGTACTGGCAGAATGCAAGCTTGTCGCCTTCGTAGTGCTCTGCGTTCGGCTTTTCCAAACAGAACTTGATCGCAATTGCAGGATACTTAAGAGTAAGCTTTGCTAAGAGTTCGCTGTCTTTTTGGTTAATCATTTAATTACCTCCTATTCGTTAAAATCAAAAAAACTTGTTCACTCTAATTATATCAAATAGGAATAATAAAACAACCATGAAAAGCCTCGCTTGTTTCCTGAAAAGGCAGCCGCACAAGCGCTTTGCAAATGCGGGATACCAATTCCATAGTAAGGCCCTCGGTCTAAAATCGTTGGTGTAAAGTAATTGTGGAGTTTTTGAAAAAATAATAGAAATAGAGATTCCCTCTATGTGATAAGATTTTATTACCAAAAAAATCACGCAAATCATCTAAAGGAGGAATCTCTATGGAACGTATTATACAACAATT
>JAZLHU010000049.1:0-22552 GCA_045616985.1 Anaerovoracaceae bacterium | reverse complement strand
CTTGCTGATGAGTCAGCCCTGCTCATTTTTTTTAATTCGATCGACAGGGCTTAGGTGGGTGTTTTTTGCCTCTAAGCAAAAGAGTTAAAGAAATATGATTCTTTCACAATTTATCACTTGACATCACACCGCTGGACTTTCCGGGCTTCCCCGTTACGGGGGCTTTCCAAAAAGAAAACCCCTTCGAAAGAAGAGGCTTTTATCTGTGTTTTCCTCATCTTCCAGATCGCTCTGTAGGATTTAGCACCTTGGATATCCAGGTTGCCGGGCTTCGCAGGGCCTATTCCCTCAGCCACTCTTGATGAGCATTATTTAATTGACTTTTATAATATTAGCACCCGTTTTTTTTGCAGTCAACCCTATTCGATGGATTTTAATGATTCAACCATATCAATATGCCTCATCTTGTAATGAGCCATAAGATTTGCGATTACGGCAAAAAATATTGTCAGCCCTGCGGCAAACATATACGACCTCGGGTCTGTTTGCCGGCCAAACATCATAATATCGATTTCCGTTGAATATACCAGCCAGATATGCAGATAATGCCCCATAAATATTCCAAGCGCCGTTCCGAATATGGTAAGGAAAATATTTTCTCTGTAGACATAAGCAGATACCTCTTTATCATAAAAACCAAGGACCTTAATGGTTGCAAGCTCTCTTCTGCGTTCCGTAATATTGATATTTGAAAGGTTATATAAAACAACCAGAGCTAATGCCCCTGCGGAAAGTATGATGATCACAACAACAAAGTCTACCCTTTCCATGCTATGTAAGTATGTGTCCTTTATATCAAGCATCCTGCTTGTGCCTGCTACACCATGATACTTCATAAGATCCGCAAATACTCCTCTGCAGAATTCTTCGGAATCTTCCGTAAAGCGCATCAGCATTCCGTCGTATTCGTAATCTTCTTTGAAAATCTCCTCGTAATATTTTGGGGTCATATAACAGAAATGCCCGGTGTAATGTTCAAATATCCCGGCAATTTTTGCATAGGCCCTGCTGTCACCATCAAGGAAAACTTCATCTCCGATATTTACTCCCAAAAGTTCCGAAAGCTTTTGGTCAATATATATGCCGTCATCTTCAACAGTAATCGGCTCTCCGGTTTCAAGCTTATACAAATCAACATAATCCGGTATATCTTCCGTTTCCATTACATAAAGATACATGCTTTGAGATCTTGCTGCGGAGGATGCAGTCATTGCACCGAGCTTTAAATCGGCATATGAAACAATACGTTCGTCTGTATCAAGGAAATGCTCAATGTTTTCTCTGTCATCTTCGGCAAGCCCGTTTGAAATCGAAATCTGTGCATGATAATGAAAAAGTTCATCATACTGGCGGTGCATTGTGTATGTAAGAGAATATCTAAGACCAAAGCCCGCAATGATAAGTGCCGTGCATCCGCCGATCCCTATTACCGTCATCCAGAAACGCTTTTTGTATCTGAAAAGATTCCTGACAGTTACCTTCCAGATAAAACCAAGCTTTTTCCAGATAAAACCCACACGCTCCAATACAACTCTCTTTCCTGCCTTAGGTGTTTTAGGAACCATAAGACGAGCCGGAGTTTCTCTTAAGCTTGCAAGGCATGCAGCAAGGCTTGCAAGAGTTGTACATGCAACGGCTGCGGCAATGCAGACAGCGGAAATGTCATTGTATGTATGAATTTCTATATCGGGCATCTGATACATGATCTGATATGCCGTAAATATCATAGTCGGGAACAAGGTATACCCGATGGCAAGTCCGAGCACGCTCCCTATGATGCTCGGGAAAAAGCCATATCCGATATACTTTCCTGAAATAGCGAATTTTCCGTAACCGAGAGCCTTTAGTCCGCCGATTTGAATACGCTGCTCTTCTACCATTCTTGTCATTGTAGTAAGGCAGACAAGGGCAGCAACAAGGAAGAAAATAACGGGGAAAACCGACGAAAGATTACCCATTCTGTCGGCATCCTGACCAAGACCTGTATACCCGGGGTTATAGCTCCTTGAGAAAATATACCATTTGATTTCCGTTATATCATCAAGATCCTCTCTTGCATCATCTATCTTTTGCTGAGCATCAGCTATTTCCCTTTCTGCATCCGCCTTGGCATCGTTGTATTCCGCAAGACCGTCACGATATTCTTTTTCGCCCTTGGCAAGCTCTTTTTTTGCATCCGCAAGCCGGACCTTTGCATCTTCAAGATCCGCCTTTCCTTTTTCCAGATCCGCCTTTCCTTTTTCTAAATCAGCCTTATACTCTTCAAGCTCTTCCTTTCCGTCTTCAAGCTCCTTCAGACCGTCATTATATTCAGCCCAGTGCTCGTCGAGCTCCTTGCGGGCATCCTTAAGCTCCCTCCTGCCTTCTGTAATTTCGGCCCATGATGCTGCAAGCTGAGCATTACCGGCAGCAATGGCGCTGCGTGCTGATGCTATCTGATTACGGCCTTCTTTAATCTGTTCATTAGAAGCAGCTATCCCTGCAAAAGATATTCCGAACGGACTTATTTCATTATCGATCAAGGCAATAACTTCCGGATTTGTTGCAGCAGCGGCAGATATAGATGTAATAACCTCATCAGTAGCGGCGTTTTCATCAAGACCAAGCATCATGCAGAAAGCAGGATAGCTGACTATGACATCTCTGAACAAATCAAGCTTGGCCTGTCCTTCATTCAGCAGCGCTTCCTTTGCATCAAGCTCACTTGAAGCCTCTGCAAGCGCCTCTGCTCCGTCATACCACTCATCGCGACCCGTCTGCCATTCCTTTAAGCCCTCTTTGTATTCCTTCTCGCCGTCTTCAAGCTTTTTCAGGGCATCAGCAAGTTCTGCCTCTCCATCGGCAATTTCATTTTCAGCATCAGCTATCTTTTGTTCACCATCGGCAATATCCACTGCGGCCTTGCTGATTTTTTCCTCAGCATCTGCAATCTCGATATCAGCATCCGCAATTTCTTTTTTGCCTTTCTTGATCTGCCTGTTGGCATCATCAAGCTTTTCCTGCGCATCATTCAGCTCTTTATCTGCCTTTATCCTTGCATCATCAAGTTCCTGCTGTGCATCATCCAGCGTTTGTTCCAGATCCTTATACCTGGACTGCGCTCTTTCGTTTCCGAAATCTTCTATACTGTCAATAAAATCATCAACATAATCATCGTATTCATCATAGAATGCAATCATATCCTCCGGTTTATTCAGACGAATAAACATTGAGGTGTATATATCCGTGTCAAAGCATTCCTTCGGAATTGCCATATACAATGAAACAGAGCCTGTTCCTATAGATGCGCTGCCCCTTTCAACAGAGACGTAAACAGGACTTCTGACCGTACCGACAACGGTAAATTCCTTTACGGCAAGTGAAGCCTTCATGCTTTCCTGCGGATCAAGCTTTATTTTATCTCCTATTGAAATTCCAAGGTCAAATAATGCCAGCTCCTCAACTACACATTCGGTAGTTGATTGCGGCATACGCCCTTCCATAAGCAAAAGCTCATTGATCTCCTTTTCCGGAATGGAATACACCTTTGCAATTTTATCGGATGCAGCGCTGCCGGCAAAAGCATCGATCACATAGCAATTTTCAGCATCCATAACCTTATCAAGGCTTAAAACTTTTTCAAGATCTTCATCGGTAAGACCAACGGTAGATATAATCTGAACATCCGCAAGCTTTTGCTGCTCAAAATAATTATGACCTGTAAGCTTCATATCGGGCGCAGTGGCCTTCAGACCCGAAAGGAAAGCAACAGCCAGGGCAACCAAAACAAGAATAGATATAAATCTACTCTTGCTTCCTTTTATTTCACGAATGAAATCCTTGTTGATTGCCTTCATTGACCCTTACCATTCTATTGCTTCGATCGGGGTTGGGCTTGGGTTTAAAGCTATTTCAGAAACACCTCCGTTTTTAATTCTTATTACTCTGTCTGCCATTGGCGTAAGAGCGGAATTATGAGTAATTACTATTACCGTCATTCCGTTCTTTCTGCAGGTATCCTGAAGAAGCTGAAGTATCTGCTTTCCGGTCACATAATCAAGGGCGCCGGTAGGCTCATCGCAAAGGAGAAGCTTTGGATTTTTTGCAAGAGCTCTTGCTATGGCAACTCTTTGCTGCTCGCCTCCGGATAATTGTCCCGGGAAGTTTCCTGCCCTCTCCGCCAGACCGACATGCTCAAGCACAGTCATTGCAGACAACGGTTCTTTGCATATTTCGGCTGCAAGCTCAACATTTTCCAAAGCCGTAAGATTTCCGACAAGGTTGTAGAATTGAAAAACGAAGCCCACGTCATATCTTCTGTAGGTCGTAAGCTGTTTTGAGGTGAAATTTGAGATTTCCGTTCCGTCAACGGTGATCACTCCGCCGCTGCAGGCATCCATCCCGCCGAGAATGTTCAATACTGTTGTTTTTCCCGCACCGGAAGGACCTACGATTATGCAAAACTCTCCCTTTTCAACCGAAAAGCTTATCTTGTCCACGGCGCGGATCTCGATCTCCCCGCTGTGATAGATTTTTGATACGTCTTTAAACTCTACAAAACTCATGATCTACTCCAAGGATTTAATAAACTCGCCAAAGCTTGTGAAATCGCTTTGCGCAAAATCGTATATAACACTATGAGCAAACTGCATTTTTGCCATAAGGACCGTATCCGGCATAATAGAGGAATTTCTGATGCGCAGCTCCGCAAGCTTTATTTCCTCCGGCGTGTATGCAGCAACCACCAGTTCTCCGAAATCCGAAACAAAATATAATGCTCTGATGTCATTATAAAGCTTAAACTCCTTCTCGTTAACATGATTGTTGTTTGGCTTAAAATCCATATACATATCGCCGTTTTCATGCTCGGTCCTGGTCGTTCCGACTGTAACAGGTGCAAAATCTATATCGAAATCCTCCATTGGACAAAGAATGTGGTAAACATTTACGTACTCTTCTCTTGAAAGAAGCATTGATGCTTCCTGAATTGATACTGCAAAGCAGTTCTTTTTCCGGGCCTCGCAAACAAATCCTCCGGCAATCTTTATTTCACTGATGTAAAGATAATGCTGACCTTCACTTTCAAGCAATGACTCGGAAAGATATGATATTCTGCCGTCGTTATTATAGAATTCCTCGATTTGATTTTTCAAAAAGGTGGCATGCTTTTGAAGCGACAGATCATCAAAAAAGGACTCATCGGCGCAGGGATTCCGAAGAAGCCTTACTCCTTCTTCATCCTTTCCGAAGCCTCTCATAAGGTAATAATGAACGATACTGTAATCGTTTTTAAGGTCAGTGCACATTTTAAGATTAAGCCTGCAGATCTCATCAGAGGAAAGCTCCGGAGGATTCTCAAGCACAAAGCCAAGATAATCTGCTTCCCTTGGAAGCTCTTCCCTTCTTCTGATGGTTTCCTTAACAAAGGAGTTTATAAGAAATCTGCACTCTTTTTCATTGACACTGACATATTCAGCTCCAAGACCTCCGAAGGAAGCTCTTTTTGCGAGATTCACATGTTCTTCGTCGTATAATTCATAAATGGATAAAGTATCCAAACCCAGTTCCTCTACGTCGTAATAAAAGAACATATGAATATGTCTTTCTTCGTCCGCTTCGTTATTTGTCCTTATCCAATGCACCCAAAGACCCAGCACACCCATAAGCCTGGTGTCCGTGATCTCTGCTTCCACAAAGCTGTATACAGGCAGCGGATCATTTCCCCTGCCGCCTTTTAAAACGGTGAACTGCTGCATTGTTATAACAGGCAAAAACCCGGCTTATAAAAAGCCGGGTCTAAAAGTTTCTCTATAAACATATTAGTCCATATTGTACTTTTTCTTGAATTTTTCAACACGGCCGCCGCGATTGATAAACTTCTGCTGACCTGTGAAGAAAGGATGACATTCTGAGCAAACATCAAGTCTGATTTCTTCCTTTGTTGACTTTGTCATGAATGTGTTTCCGCATGCGCAAGTAACCTTGCAGTCCATATATTTTGGATGGATTCCTTCTTTCATTTCAAATTCCTCCTTAACTTACTTAATAAGACGCTTGAATATATTATCACAGACTTGCGCCCCGTGCAAGTCTTTCTTTTGGAATTTCAGGCTTTTTGAGCCTTAAATACCCTGTTTTTACCCTCTAAGTCTGCCATTATTTCAAGATTGGTATATTTCTTTGTATTTTTTGCATATTCAAGTACTGCTTCGCCTTGATCGTCTCCGATTTCCATCAAAATCCAGGCCTTCGGGTTTAAGTGTTCCGGAGCGTCATCAATTATCCTTCTTATCAGATTTAATCCATCCCTTCCGCCGTCAAGAGCCATTTCAGGCTCAAAATCCTTTACCTCGGGCTGGAGCCCTTCGATAGCATCCGTCGGTATATATGGCGGGTTGGTCAGAATAAAATCATATACATCCAAGCCCTCCAACAGATCGGCTCTTTTAAGCTTGATATTTTCGTATGGTCTGCAGTTATATGAAGCAAGCTGATAAGCCTTTAAAGAATATTCGGACGCGGTTATTGCTGCATCCTCTCTGTTTGCCGCAACAGCACAGGCAATGCAGCCCGAACCCGTGCAGAGGTCAAGAACAGACGGACAATTTTTATCCTTCATCAGTTTTAAGGCAGCTTCAACCAATTCCTCGGTTTCCGGCCTGGGAATAAGCACTCTTTCGTCAACCGCAAGATCAATTCCGAAAAAATTTGCCTTGCCCACAATGTACTGAAGAGGTCTTCTTTTGCAGCGCTCGTTAATAAGGGCGGCTGATGCTAAAAGAACTTTATCATCAAGCTCTTCGTCTTTATGAAGGAAAAGATAAAATCTGTCTACGGATAAAACATGAGACGCAAGAAGCTGAGCCTCGAGTCCGGGATTTTCAATTCCGACCTTTTTGAATACAGTTGTTATTTCCTGTAAAAATTCTTCTATAGTCAATTTATTTGAGTTTCTCTTTCGTCTTGATATATTCCCGTGTTTCTTCTTCGTTCTTGACATAGGTACCGTCGGGAAGAACTTCTCCGATCCAGTAATCAACAGGAGCATTTGAATCCTCGTGAGATGGAAGAACAGCCTTCATTGCGACAATGGCAACCTCAAGCTCGTCCAAAGCCGGCTCTTTAGTTGTAAGCTTCTGAAGAAGAATTCCCGGAAGTGAAAGAATCTGCACAAGCTTTCCATCGTGCCTCCCGGTAAACTGGAGAAGCTCGTATGAAAGACCTGCAATAACAGGAAGGGATACTATTCTCGTAAGAAGTCTGATCCACAGCGTTGGCCAGCCGAAGAATGCATGTACAAGGATTGCAACAACCATTACAAACATCATAAAGCTGGTTCCGCATCTCGGGTGAAGCGTATAGAAGGTTTGAGCATTTTCAGGTGTAAGCTCCAGACCGCTTTCGTAGCAATGAATGGTTTTGTGTTCTGCACCATGATACTCAAAGGTCCTTTTTATTTCCGGCATAAGCGAGCATACGGAAATATATGCAACAAAAATAAGTATTCTTACCAAGCCCTCCAAAAGATTAAGGAGAATGATATTGGTAAGACCGGCCTCTCTTACAAGATTCAAAATGAATGTAGGAAGCAGCATAAACAGTCCGACAACAAATACCAACGAAAGCGCTACCGATAAAATAATCGCACCCTTTTCAAGACCTTCTGATTTTTTGGAGCCGTTCTCTTTCTTTTCGCCCTGCTCAGCCTGCGCTTCTTCATCCCACCTTTCAATAAGGTCTGCACCGTAAAAAAGAATCGTGGTTCCGATATAGAGTGATTCTACAAAAGAAACAACTCCCCTGAGTACGGGGATCCTTTTCCATTCAGCTTTTGCCGAAAGCGGTTCAAGCGTAAGATGAATATTGCCGTTTGGCTTTCTTACGGCAACAGCCAAGGCGCGGCTTCCCCGCATCATAAGCCCTTCAAGTATTGCCTGTCCTCCAACCTTTGTAGGACAGCAGTTTTTTATAAATATTCTGTTTAGGTCCATTTTATATCCTTGTTTTCCTGAATAATTGAACAAATTCCGCATTAGTCTTTGTATGACAAAGATCCATTACTATTTTTTCCGTAGCCTCGGCAACGCCCCAGTCTGCAACAGCCCTTCTCATCATCCATACTGCCTCAAGCTCTTCAGAGCTGATAAGCATATCTTCTCTTCTGGTTCCGGATTTGTTAAGATTGATCGCAGGGAAAATTCGCTTTTCCTGGAGCTTTCTGTCTAAGTGAAGCTCCATGTTTCCCGTTCCTTTAAACTCTTCAAATATCATATCATCCATACGGCTTCCGGTTTCAACCAGTGCCGTGGCCAGAATAGTGATGCTTCCGCCCTCTTCCATATTTCTTGCGGCACCGAAAAATTTCTTTGGCTTATATAAGGCTGCAGGATCAAGTCCTCCGGACAGAGTTCTTCCGGATGACGGCTCAACAAGGTTGTATGCTCTTGCCAGTCTGGTAATTGAATCCATAAGAATGATTACATCTTTTCCGTGTTCAACAAGTCTTTGCGCGCGGGCAAGGACCATTTCGGCGACCTTTACGTGATGCTGAGGCTGTTCATCAAATGTTGAATAAATTACCTTGCCTTTGATCGAACGCTGCATATCGGTTACTTCTTCGGGACGCTCGTCAATCAAAAGCACAATAAGCTCTGCATTTATATTCTGCTTTTCGATAGCCGTTGCTATCTGTTTAAGAAGTGTGGTTTTCCCTGCTTTCGGCGGAGCAACTATAAGGCCTCTTTGCCCTTTTCCTATAGGAGCAACAATATCGGCAAGCCTCATGGAAAGTGTACTGCTTCCCTTTTCAAGGCTGATTCGTTCGTTTGGATAAATCGGAGTAAGATCGGAATAATCCTTCCTGCTTCTTGCAGCTCCGGGCTCATCTCCGTTTACTGTATGAACATATAAAAGGGCTCCGAATCTTTCATCCTTATTCGGCTTTCTTGCCACGCCGAAAATCTCATCCCCCGTTTTTAAATTAAATCTTCTGATCTGCGTTGGGGAAACGTAAACATCCTTTTCGGATGTAAGAAAATTATCATAACGAAGAAAACCAAAACCGCCCTCGGCTATATCCAGAATTCCCGTGGTGTCGTACCTTCCGTCATTTTTTGTTTCGTCCTCAGCCTCAGCTTCTGTCCGGGGCTTTGCCTCTTCGATGGCGCCTGCCTGCTTTGCCTCTTCGTGAAGAGCAAGCAAAGTATCAAGAAGCTCCTGTTTTTTCATCCCGGCAGCACCTTCAATTTTCAATGCAGCGGCTATCTCTTTGAGCTCTGCAACCTTCTTTTGTTTAAGATCTTCAATTTCCATTATTTAATCTCCAGCAAATATATGCCATCTGCAATAAATGTTACGTTGTTTCCTGCTGTAATAGATTTTAATACATCCGTATCGGCATTCTTTACGTAATCAAAGCTTGCTGTCCCCACACTGATCGTAACAACATCATGCTTAACCCCGTTAATGCTGTGCGAACTCACCTTCTCAACCTTCCCGCTCAAAGCAACGGGCTTGCTTTGGATGATAACGCTCTTGGTGTTATCACCGTTTATGTACATTGCGGCAACAAGCTGTTTGCCGTTAAGCTTCTCTATTTTTGAAAAATCTGCAATTTGTCCATCAAGCAGAATTTTTGAATCCGAGGAAATGCTTATGAGTTTATCTCCTAAATTGAAGCTTCTGTTTTTTGCGTTAAACCCTGACAGAATCCCGCTTTCATATACAAACGGATCATTTTCTATTACGTTGCTTTCTCCGGAAATGATATTCTTCATACGAAGAGCCACTGTTGCGGCCTCAGCCCTTGAAATACCCTTTCCGGGATTAAAATAACCGTCACCGCCGATCATTATTCCGTATTTATACATTGAATCCACATACGAATAATATGCCGGGTCAATATCTGCATTATCTTTATATCCAAGCACCATCAAGCCGAATTCCTTAAGCTTCGGAGTTGAGGTAAACAGCCATCTTGCTATCATCTGCCGGCTTGCATTGTCAGCAGCGCTTCCGCCGGAAAAGTCACCCGCAAGCCAAAAGCCTTTTTCAAATCCGTAAGAAACCTCCTTTTGTGCCCAATCGGAAACTTTGCCGGATGTAAGAGCAACATTCTGGCTTTCGATATAGTCTTCCTCTGCAATATGCGAATCAAACATGGAACGGACTCTGTAGAAGATTATCGCCATTTCCTGTTTGGTTACATTCCGTTGAGGTTCGTACAGGGTTTCCGACACACCCTTGATAAAGCCGAGCTTTTGAGCCTCTTTGATAATATCATGCGCCCAAAAATCCTCAGGCACATCCGTAAAGGCAGTCAGCATTATGACCGCCATTACGGCTGTTGTGATCTTAATAATTTTCTTCTTCATTTACTCGATTGCCGCGCCCGAAACAGCGCCTTCAGATGTTATTTGTTCTTCTTGAATATGGAAGATGCCTTCAAGCATGGAATATATTTCCGTGTCGTTTGGCATCCAGAAAGAGAGGTTATGCAGTGTATCTTCCTTTCCCGGAATTCTTTGAGAGGAAATTGAATCTACGGTCAATCCGCCCATTGCATTCTTTATAAGGCTTATTGCTGCTGTATATGTAATATCACTTTGAATGTTTTGAAGTACAACCTTTGCAACATCGGTTATGTTGTCGAGCTGAAGACATTTTTTCAACGTCAGCTTCACAAATTCCTGCTGCACCTGTATACGGCCAAGGTCACCGTTAAAGTAGCTTTGATATCCGGCATTCCCGTGACGGAATCTTAAATACTGCTCAACATTACTTGAGTCTATTCTGACATTACCCTTGGGAATATCTATATGAAGCGGAGGATCTGCGTAAGGATCGTCATACTTCATCCTGAACGGAACATCAACGTACACGCCGCCGATGGCATCCATAACCTTCTTTATATCCTCATATTCCACTATTGCGTAATAATGAATCGGCATTCCGTATAAGATTTCGGAAACAGCCGTTGCAATTCCGCTTACCCCGTCTGTCCTGTATACGGAATTTATTTTGTTATACGCATAACTCTTATAACCGCTCCTTGCATAGTAAGTATCACGCGGGACGGAGATAATATCAACAGTCTGATCTTCAGTATCATATGTTGCAAGCATTATGGTATCTGTATTTCCGGTAGCCAATCCCAGGAGCAGGAAGTTGATCCTGTTCGGATCAGAGAATTCTTCATAGAACGGACTCGATTTCTCCACAATAACCGGCGGAGTCCAGTCTGTTGCTAATATTTCTCCTTCATTCGGATTGAATACTGTTTTGTTTCCGAGGTCTGTAATCAATGCTCTGACACCGATCATGGCTCCGACAGCCACAATCAAAGTGACTAAGAAGGTCAATATTGATTTTTTGTCAAATTGTTCTTTTTTCATAACCGCTCTATTAATTTGATGTTTCCTTGTAGTTAGGAACCATTGTTCTTATCCATTCTCTTACCTGAGCTTCATTAAATGCTCTCAGTCCGTAAATAGCCTCTTCAAATTTCTTCGGATCATCAAGCAGCTCCGTCAGAGCATCAGTAATTGAAATCGGATGTCCGATAAAAATCTTATTATGACTTGTCTGATTGATCCCTTCTTCGGAAAGAAGCAATTCTTCATAAAGCTTTTCTCCCGGGCGAAGACCGGTAATAACAATATCAATGTCTTCATAGGGAGTAAACCCCGAAAGTCTGATCAGGTTTTCCGCAAGATCCATAATCTTTACAGGCTCACCCATATCAAGGATGAATATCTCTCCGCCTTTAGCCATTGCACCTGCCTGAATAACAAGCTGAACGGCTTCAGGTATCGTCATAAAGTAACGGGTAATATCCGGATGGGTCACCGTCACAGGACCGCCTTCGGCAATTTGCTTTCTGAATGTCGGAATAACAGAGCCGTTGCTTCCGAGAACATTTCCGAATCTTACCGCGGTAAAGGATGTGGTTTTGGACTTTGCAGCCTTATACTGCATAAGCATTTCGCATATCCTCTTGCTGGCACCCATTACAGAAGTCGGATTTACAGCCTTGTCTGTAGAAATGAGAACAAATTTATCCGCAACATATTTTTCCGCCATATCCATACAGTTCTTTGTGCCCAGAACATTATTTATGATGGCTTCCTTTGGATCATGCTCCATCAAAGGAACGTGCTTATGCGCAGCAGCATGGAAGATAACATGCGGTTTATACTTAACAAAGAGCTCTTCAACACGCGCACATTCTCTTACCGAACCGATGTTGGCATCAATTTCAAGATCAGGATATTTCCTGATCATTTCGTTTTGAAGTTCAAATACGGAATTTTCGTAAATGTCAAATAAAACAAGGCGGCGGGGTCTGTATTTTGCAATCTGTCTGCAAAGCTCAGAGCCTATGGATCCTCCTGCACCCGTAATAAGAACGATACGATCCTCAAGATAAGAGCTTATTCCTTTCAAATCAACGGATACGGCTTCTCTGCCGAGAAGATCCTCAATATCCACATCTCTTAAAGATTTGATGCTTACCTTTTCGTTGATAAGGTCTATAAGAGACGGCATGATTTTAATCTTGCACTTGGTCTTATGGCACATCTCAACTATTTCCGCAATCTGCTTTTTTGTTGCAGACGGAATGGCAATTATGATTTCGTCAACTGCATAACGATCTGCAAGAGCCACGATCCTGCTGCGGTCTCCGGCAATCTTTACGCCGGCAATCCTTTGTCCGATTTTTTCTTTATTGTCATCAATGGCA
Organism: Anaerovoracaceae bacterium; assembly: GCA_045616985.1. GTDB lineage: Bacteria > Bacillota > Clostridia > Peptostreptococcales > Anaerovoracaceae > RUG13409. Next base: position 9,831 of record JAZLHU010000049.1, on the reverse strand, counting down.
ACTACGACCTTCTGCCTTTGATCCTTATGCATGGCAACTTCTTTTATCATTGCGGCACCGGCATCGCCGCATCCGATGAGCATGATCCTTTTGACTCTGTCAACTCCCGGAATATCATCAGAATTGAACGCAGCATTTCTAAGAGTGAATGTGCCCGGAGTCCTCAAGTTTCTTAAAAGCCTGTATGCAAAACGGATCCCTCCGACAAATACAACGTCAAACACTCCTGAAATAAGGTATACGCTTCGCGGAAGTACAGCACCGACAATATTAAAGCAGGCAATGGCTGCGGCAGTTGCAATAAGGCAGCTTATCACAATTTTTACGATTTCCTCTGCGCTTGCATATTTCCAGAGGGTCCTGTACAGACCCGTAAACCAGTAAACAGCCAGCTTAAGCAGGGTAATGATAATCGCCTGAGAAATAAAGACATTAAAATAATTTTCGAATTGTGCCGACGAGGCGGAAAATTCAAAACGTACCAAAAGTGCAAAGATATATGAAACGTTGATAAATATCGCATCAAGCAAAACAAGTGCAAATATTTTTACTTTACTGACCAAGCTCAGGCCTCCTTGCTTTTGCGTCTTAAAAGATCCTTAATGAGATCCAGCTCTTCAAAACGCGCTATATATAGGAGAGTTAAGTATATCACGCACGCAGCAAACACCGCAAGTCCGAGAAGGACCATACGCGGCAGCCATATTGCGTTTCCGATAAACGAATAAACTGCATAGGAAGCTCCGACCGAGATTACCGAGAATACGGCAATAAGACCTATCTTCCTGAATGATGAAAGCAGTTTGATCGCAGGGAATTGTTTTCTGAAAAGAATATATTCAAGAATCGTACTGACGATCTGACTGATGCTTGTGGCCAAAGCCAAGCCTCCGTGAGCCATCGACTTTACCAGAATAAGATTAAGCACGATATTGCATGCTACGGAAACTGCAGAGCAGATAACCGGTGTCTTTGTGTCGTGCGCTGCAAAGAATATTTTTTCAAGCAGGGATTTTATTGCCGCAAACGTCATCGCAACTGCATAGTAGAAATATGCTGAGGCTACAAGGGACGTTGCCGTATTGCCGAAAGCGCCTCTTTCGTAAACTACCTGTACGATCTGATTGCTGTACAGCATGGATCCGAGAGTCATCGGGAGCATTAAAAGAACAATTACATTGATCCCCCTTCCTGCCATATCCGATACTCTGTCATATTCTTCTCTGGCAAAGGCTTTTGCAAGTCTCGGGTAAATGATCGTGATAAAGATCCCGACCGTGAAGGCAGAAACCACATTTGCAAACAAATTGCCGTAGTTTAAGGCAGAAATGCTTCCCTCGGGAAGATTTGATGCCAGAATTCTGTCAATAAACGAATTGAGCTCTCCCGCACAGCTTCCGAGGAATACCGGAATTGCCAGGGCTACTACATCCTTTACGGAATCGGAAAACCTGAAATTCAACTTGAAACTGTAGCCCTGTCCTTTGGCGATGATCATTGTACCGACGGCATTTATCAAATAGCCGCCCGCTATACCGAAAATCAGAATTTCGGGAACACCGGACTTAGCACTGATGACAATGATCGCAATAATAAGGGCGTTCTGGATATACGCAAAAATATTGGTAATAATAAATACACCTTTATATTGGAGAAAAGCGCCCAGGATCTGTCCGAAGACAGAAAAGACCACCATAATAAACGCAACTCTTGTATAAAAAACCGTCAGCTCTGCCGTTGAGCCTTCAAAGCCCGGAGCCAGGAGATGAACCAGCGGTCTTGCAAAAACGATGCCTAAAACTGCCGCGGTACCGGTTGCCGAAAGAAGGAACGTTAAGGTCTGACCGGTAAATGCATAGCCCTCCTCCGCATTTTTCTCGACCTTTCTTGAAAAAACAGGCATATATGCCGTCATTACAGCCGAAACTATGCCGCCAAGAAGGTTGTTCGGGATGGACATAGACATGATATACGCATCCGTAACGTAAGATGCCCCGTAGTAATTTGCCAAAAGCAGTTCTCGTATAAATCCGAGAAGCTTTGAAGCAATAGCCATAAGCGAGAGCACGGCAGCAAGCTGTGCAGTTGTTAATCTTCTTTTATTCATAACTATTTTATTATACTAAAAAAAGTCTTATATGTCTTTTACAATTTTGTTAATTCACCGATTTACCACAAAAAACAACGGATATTGCTACTTACACCTTTTTGCTATATAATAATCAAGTTATTAACTTTATGGAGGAAGACATGGTTAAAAAACCGAAAAAAGCTCAGGATTACAGAGGTGATTACCTTTTTGCCATGAGTCATGCACAAAGCATCGACCAGGCAGGCGGAATCACTCAAATGATCCCTATCGTATGCTTCACCGCATTTGTTATCCTGATCGTGCGCATGCATACATATCACAGACCGATGACACAGTTCTTTTGGACCAATTCGCTTGATGAAGATCAGATTACGGACTTTTTCAGCTACAACAAAATGGTTCTGATTTGTGTCGCAGCCGGTCTGGCACTGCTGATACTCTTGTTTAGATTGACAACCCAATCCCTTGCAATAAAAAGATGCTATGCATACATTCCTATGGGTGTATATTCCATCTTCGTTATTCTTTCCTATGCATTCAGCAGCTATAAGGAATTTGCTCTCTGGGGATGGAACGACCGTTTTGAAGGAACAATTCCGCTTCTTGCGTATATGATAATGCTGTTCTTTATCATCAACGGAGTAAATACTGAAGACAATGTAAAGCAGATCGTCATTCCGCTTGCAATAAGCGCATTCATTCTTTCGGTGCTTGGTATTACCCAGGCTCTTGATCACGACTTTTTCAGAACAGCCATCGGACAAAAGCTTCTGGTTCCGAACCTCCAGCTTACAAACGGCGGCACAACATGGGAAGCAATTGATAATGCCATCGCCAATGGCGGATTGTATCTGAATTTTACATTTAACAACAAAGAGATCTACCAGACGGTTTACAATATCAACTACGTATCCTTCTACCTCACTCTTTTGGTTCCGCTCTTTGTAATGCTTTTTGTAAGAGCATTTCAGGACAAGGAAACAAAGCTTTGGAAGAAGATAGCATTAGGCGCACTGATCGCACTTCTTATCTATAATTTCATCGGCTCAAAGTCTGCCGGTGGTTACATGGGTATAGGCGCTGCATTCATAGTAGGTGTAATACTTTTCAACAAACAGCTTTTAAAGTGGATAAAGCCGCTGATCGTTGTACTTGTTATTATCGCAATAGTAATGGTTGCGACCTTCGGAAGATGGTGGCCTGAGATTTCGGGAGCTGTAAAATCCGTACTCGGCATAACGAATGCTGCGCAACAGCAGACTCAGCCTGTAAATCCGGGACCGGGAGAGCTTGTTCCAACAATTGACTACATGATCACGGGGAGCAATACCGTTACCATGTCGATCAACGGAAATGAAATTATCGGAGCAGTTGAGCTTGACGGAGATGTGATAACGGGCTTCACCCTCTCCGACGGAGACGGACAGGTTCTTTCAATGCTTCCCATGGAACAGGCAGGCGTTTACGAGATTAACGATGAACGCTTCCATGATTATGTTACAGTTGCCCTTGCATCTGACGGATCCCATTACTTCCTTCAGTTTACAACCGGCGGCACAGCCTGGAACTTTGTTCCGTCAGACGGTGAAATGTACTTCTATGCAGGAACAAAGAAGCTTACCAAGCTTGATAAGATACCGGCCTGGGGCTTCAAAAACAACAGAGACTTTGGCTCGGGCCGCGGCGATATCTGGGCTCACAGCTTCCCTCTCATCAAGGATACCTTATTCATCGGAACGGGGGCAGATACCTTCTGTGCAGTATATCCGCAAAATGACTTTGCAGCTAAATACAATTCCGTATCAGGCACCAGCAGCCTCTACGTGATAGTAGATAAGCCGCATAATATGTATATCCACATGGCCATCGGTACGGGCGTTATTTCTCTGCTGGCAATCCTGCTCCTTTACGGAACGTATCTTGTGCAGAGCTTTAAGCTGTTCTGGAAGAGAGATCTTGAAAACGACTTCCTGTACTACGCAGGCGTGGGAACCTTCCTCGGTTGTACCGGATTTATTGTTACGGGCATTGTTGACGACTCCACTGTTTCGGTAATGCCGATGTTCTACGGCTTGCTCGGAATGGGGATCGCAATAAATATGATTATTAAACGCCGCGATGAAAAAGCTCTCACAGCCACATCAAATAAGTAGGAGGACCCCAAATGGTATTCGAAAAAATCCGCGATATAATTGCAGAACAACTCGGTGCAGATGCATCCGTAATCACAATGGAAACAAATCTTATGAAGGATCTGGAGGCAGACAGCCTTGATGCCGTTGAAATCATCATGGCAATTGAAGAGGAATACGGAATTGAAATTCCCGATGATCAGGCAGAACATTTCCAGATCGTAAAAAACCTGGTTGACTATGTTGAAGCGAACAGGTAATTAGGTAAAAATCCAACATAAACGGCAGAATCTGGTTTGATCCGATTCTGCCGTTTTCAGTTTATAAACCATTTACTACCGTACCCGGTTTTTTACCTTTTGAAAGCAATCCGACATTCGTCCAGAATATCCTATACATATTCTTAAAAGCTGAAAATGTTGTTCCAGCCGTATGCGGCGTGAGTACAACTCTGTAAGAATACGGGGGCTTTAAGCTTACCAGAGGATTGTCTGCCGTTACAGGCTCCGGAGCAAGCGTATCTATTCCTGCCCCTGCTATTGTTCCTTCCTTGATTGCCTCGGCAAGATCTTTTGTATTTACTATTTCACCTCTTGCAGTATTGATAAGAACTGCATCCTTTTTCATGATGCCAAGTGTATTCTTGTTTATGATACCTGTTGTTTCCGGCGTAACCGGAAGATGCATTGACACAATGTCGCAGGTTTTAAGTATCTCTTCAAAACCAAGCTTTGAAATACCAAGCATCTCTTCTGTTTTTGCATCTGCGGGGAACGGATCGTAATAATAAAGTCTGCATCCGAAAGGCTTAAGTCTTTTGGCAAGCTCCCTTCCTATGGCTCCGAAGCCGACTATACCGACGCTCTTTGCGCCAATGTCTGAAAGCCCTGAGGAAATGAATCTGCCTTGAATATCCTTTTGATTTCCCTTTCTGATTTCAGCAAGACCCTCCTCGTAATGCTTAATGACGTTCATCATGAGCATAATGGCATGCTCTGCAACCTGCCCCGCGTTGGCTGCCTTTGCATTGCATACATAGATACCTCTTTTCTTTGCAGCCTCAAGGTCGATCCTGTTATATGCAACGCCTTCCGAATGGATCATCTTTAGATCGGGAAATGCGGATATAAGGCTCTCTTCTACGGGTGTCATTGCATTTACAAGCAACACCTCTGCATCCGCCGCTTCTTTGATCATCTTTTCCGTTTCACCGGAGCTGTAATAGGCAATATCAGCATCCTTTGGAACCATCTGAAAATCGGTAAACTTTTCAACTTTTTCTTTTGCCACCAATGCAATAATCTTCATATTGATCACCTAATCGTACAATCCGTCTTCTATATCAAGCTGAAGGTTACGGCTGTCAAGAGAAACCGTTCTGCTCATAAGTATGGCATCATATTTCCCGTCATAGTACTTTTCTCTTCTGGCGTCCTCTTTAAAATCAAAGCTTTTGTAAAGAGCAATCGCAGCTTCGTTCTGCGAATTTACCTCCAAAAGAGCCTTTTCGGCTGCAATAAGATTGCAATAGCAGAGCATAAAATTCAAAAGATTATGGGCAACACTTTTCTTTCTGTATTCGGGGTCAGTTGCAATGCGAAGAACCTCTCCGTTGCAGGACGGCAGCACAAAGGCATCCAGATAGCCAAGAATCTTTCCGTCTGATTCTGCAACCCAAAGAGCCTTCATTTCGTCTTCAAGATCCGCCTCAAAGGTGCCTCTTGCCCACAAATGGTTGAAGCTTTTTCTGTCTATCTCGCAGATCCTGTCTATATCCTCTGCTTTTGCCTGTCTTACTTTAATATCCATTATTCTTCCAATTTATACAGCTGAGATTCAATATTAAGTCCCGGGAAACAATCCAGATTCAAAGTGGAGAAATGACCTTCTCTTGCCTTGTGATATGCGGCAACGGCAACCATGGCGCCGTTGTCAGTGCAATATATCGGAGACGGAATATAAAATTCCGCGCCTCTGTTTTCGCAGGCAGATCTAAGCCTGTCTCTTATCTCTGAATTGCTTGCAACACCGCCTGCAACAGCAAGCCCGCTATATCCTGTTATATCAAGAGCCGTCATTGCCTTGCTCACAAGAACATCAACCACTGCCTCCTGAAATGATGCCGCAACATCTGCGGGATTGATTTTTCTTCCTGCCTGTTCTTCTTTATGAAGATAATTGATTACTCCTGTCTTCGTTCCGCTGAATGAGAAATTAAGCGAACCCTTTTCAAGATATACCCTTTTAAACTCTATTGCGTGAGGATCACCCTCTTTTGCAAGCGCATCTATCTTCGGCCCGCCGGGATACTGAAGTCCGAGGCATCTTGCCACCTTATCATAAGCTTCGCCTACGGCATCATCCTGTGTATAGCCCAATATCTTAAACTCATTGTATCCTCTTACTTCAAATAAATGAGTGTGCCCGCCTGACATAACAAGAGCAAGAAACGGCGGCTTAAGATCCGGATGCTCTATGAGGTTTGCAAGGGTATGAGCCTGAATGTGATGAACACCCACAAGGGGTTTATCTGCCGCCATGCAAACTGCCTTGGCAAATGCCGTACCGATCAAAAGAGCCCCTGCAAGTCCGGGACCTGCAGTTACTCCTATTTCATCAAGCTCTTCAATGCTTACTCCTGCTTCATCAAGAGCCTGTCTGTAAACAAAAGGTATGTTATTTAAATGGTGTCTGCTTGCGATCTCAGGAACAACTCCGCCGTAAACTGCATGCACGGGAATCTGAGAAGAAATGACATTGGAAAGCACCTCGCATCCATTCGCAAGTACTGCTATTGCCGTTTCATCGCAGGAGCTTTCTATTCCCATTGTAATAATCTTATTGTTTTTCATAGCTATTATTTTTACTTGTTCCGAATTTATCAGCGTCAGCCTTGATTTTCTCTGCAAGCTTTCTTTCTGCTTCAGCGGCTCTTAAGTACTCAGGCTGAGCTGTATAGCAGTCAAAAAATTTACCCTCTTTAAAGAGCTTTACGCCTAAATTGGCAGTACCTGCAGCAGTTTGGTACAAATCCTTGTCTTCCGCAAACATACAGTTTAAGCCGCTGTTTTTAAGCCCTTCGGCATATGTTTTTACGCCATCTCCGAAAAAAACGATCTGTTTGTATGCTGATGCCTTTTCTCTTAAAAGATTCAGGTATTCATACAAATCATAAGCCCCGTCCGGAACAACGGGTACATCCGAATTCTTCTCGTATGCACCCCCGTAAATCTGATGACGCTTTGCATCAAAAACAGGACAATAAAGCTGCCCGTCCGCCTCAAAGGAATATGTACGAAAAGCAAAGCTTGCCAAAGTCGGAACACACACGACAGGCTTATTCCAGATCTGCGCAAGACCCTTTGCACTTGCCATACCTATCCTGATTCCGGTAAAGGAGCCCGGACCTCTTGATACAGCAATAACGTCAAGCTCTTTGGGCTTACAATTATTCTCCCGTAAGACTTCATTAACAACAGGAATAAGACGCTGAAGATGCGAAAAATCATCATCGTTTATTTTCTGGTATATCTTTTCGTCGCCGTATAAAGCAACGGAAGAATATGCACCCGTTGTATCTATTGCAAGAAGCTTCATGTTCTATTTTTCCTCTATGCTTATTATTCTTTCCTCTTCGTTTTCACCGTAGTCAAGGCGAAGTACTACGGTACCCTCCGGAAGCAAATCCATCACAAGATCAGCCCACTCGACAAGGCATACACCGCCTTTATGAAAATACTCTTCAAAACCAAGTTCAAAAAGCTCATCATCATCATTAACTCTGTACACATCAAAATGATACAAAGGCAGTCTTCCGGTTTCATATTCACATACAACAGTAAAGGTAGGACTTGTAATAGTCTCCGTGACCCCAAGCCCCTTGGCTATTGCTTTGGTAAGAGTTGTTTTACCGGCACCAAGCGGTCCGATAAGAGCAATGGTGCTGCCGGCCTTAAGCCTTTCGGCAAACTCTCTTCCAAACGCTTCCGTTGATGATAAATCCTTCAATACTTTGTTCATGATATTAGATTATACTATATTTTTACCTTAAATGTGATATAATAAGGCAAATCATTTTCAGGGGTGGGTGCGATTCCCCATCGGAGGTAATGGAAGAGATTCTTAGTCCTCGAGCCTTAAAGGGGCCGAACCGGTGAGATTCCGGTACCGACGGTTAAAGTCCGGATGAAAGAAAGGATATTTTTTATTGCTATGAATTCATTAAAATCTACAAAAAGTTTAGCTAAGCTCGGCGTCCTTGCCGCCATTTCAGTTGTACTTGTTTACCTTATTCATTTCCCTATTATTCCGGCAGTTTCATTTCTTGAATACGATCCTGCAGATGTACCTATCCTTCTTGGGACATTTGCTTTAGGACCTGTTGCAGGTTTTATACTCACAATTGCTGCATCTCTCATTCAGGGTCTTACTGTTTCCGCTGCAAACGGCTGGTACGGAATAGTAATGCACATCATTGCGACGGGCTGCTATGTCTTGGTTGCGGGAAACATCTATAAGGCACACAAATCAAAAAAGAACGCCATAAAGGCGCTCATCCTTGGCATTGCCGCATGGGTAATCATAATGATTCCGGCAAATCTTTTTCTTACACCGATCTATCTTGAAACAATCATAGGTCTCCCGTCGGAAGCCGCAAAATCAACCGTAACAAGCCTTCTTCCGTGGATCGTGATTTTCAATCTTATCAAATCAGTAATTAACTCGGTACTGACTTTTGTGCTTTACAAAAGAGTATCCGGGATTTTACATAAGTAAATACTAAGTATACCGGCGTACTCCGTTTGACTACCCTCTGAGATTACACCACAAGTTCAAATAACGATTTATCGAAATCGTCCTTCGGGACTCCCAATGAGGGAAACTACACCGGTTTTACCGGTTTTTTTATTTATTATTTTACCATATTTTCCAGCACATTTTTTGTGCTATCTGCTATGTTATACTAATAAATGCATTTTGCGCCGTCCAGCGGTCTTAGATGCGTTGACAGCGCTCATATGGCATTAAGAACGGCTACATCATTTGTTCGATAATTATATGTATCAAACGCTTTTCGTCAAGGATGCAAAAGCCTTGCTACGCAATAATATCCTTGACTAAAATCGTTTGACACATTGTCTCCGACTATCAAATGATTAAGCCATCTATATATGACCGTTTACAATGCATTCCAACCGTTTTGCTCCGCAAATCCAGCCATTAGCTAGCGCAATATGCAAATAAACTTTGTCCTTCAACATTTATTGAAATGTGCTGTTTAAAATATGTTTTGTCCATAGATTAAAATGTTGGCATCAGAACATAAGCTTCTGATGTATCAAACTGCAATTCTTTATCTCAACGATTTAATGTACTCATGCCGGTATGCTTTTACTACAGAATACAGCAATACCGAACGATTTGTCGTAATTTCAAATCATCTTAGCCCTTATGCGGGGTAATTATGGTAGTAAGCTGCACTAATTACGACAGAACACCTGTAATCTAACGACTCTGTAGTAAAATTTGAATTTTTTTACTACAGAAATGCGTGTTTAAGTGCAGACTGTAGTAAAACATCAAAAATAGATGCTCAAGCAGGTCGCC
>JAZLHU010000048.1:0-52864 GCA_045616985.1 Anaerovoracaceae bacterium | reverse complement strand
ACACTAAATCTTTTTCTAAAATACCAAAAATGGCGAAATAATTCAAGTACCTTGCAACAAAATCTCTTTCAGGGTATAATAAAGCGTTATTCTGTACTTATATATAGTGGAGCGGTATGCTCTGCTTAAGGAGAAAAAATGCAGAGTAATTTTATCCACGATATTATCGACAGGGACATAGCAGAACATAAGTATTCAAGACACATCATCACAAGATTTCCGCCTGAACCGAACGGATATCTGCATATCGGACACGTTAAATCCATCTGCCTTAATTTCGGAACGGCTGCAAAATACGGCGGAACCTGCAATTTAAGATATGATGATACAAACCCGGCAAAGGAAGATGAGGAGTTTGTAGGCTCAATCGAAGAAGACGTTAAGTGGCTCGGCTTTGAATGGGACAAGCTCAACTATGCTTCCGATTATTTCGACAGGATGTATGAATGTGCAAAGGAGCTTATCAAGCGCGGTCTTGCTTATGCCTGCGAAATGACTGCCGAGCAGATCCATGATACAAGAGGAACTCTGACAGAGCCGGGCAAGGAGGCACCTGACAGAAACCGCAGCGCAGAAGAATCCCTCCGGATTTTTGAAGATATGCGTGAGGGTAAATACGAAGACGGTGTTATGTGTATCCGCGCAAAGATTGATATGGCATCTCCTAACATCAACATGAGAGATCCGGTTATCTACAGAGTTCTTCATACAACTCATCATAATACGGGAGACAAGTGGTGCATCTATCCGATGTACGATTTTGCGCACCCGATTGAAGATGCGATCGAAGGGATCACACATTCGCTTTGCACCCTTGAATTTGAGGATCACAGACCGTTCTACGAATGGGTGCTTAAGTCTTTGGATTGGCCTGAGCCGCCGCAGCAGATCGAATTTGCAAAGCTTAATCTTTCCAATACCATCATGAGCAAGCGCAACATCAGAAGGCTTGTTGAAGAAGGTCTTGTTGAAGGCTTTGACGATCCGAGGCTTTGCACGATCGCCGGTATGAGGAGAAGAGGTTATACGCCTGAGGCTCTTAAGACATTCTGCGATGCAATAGGCGTTGCGAAGGCTAATTCCAGCATCGGTATGGATCAGCTTGAATACTTTGTAAGGGATGATCTTAAGAATAAGGTTGAAAGCAGATTTGTTATTTTTGACCCTGTCAGGCTTACCATTACAAATTATCCTGACGGACAAAGCGAAAAGTGCACAATAGAGAACAATCAGAACGTTCCCGAAATGGGAAGCCATGAGATTACATTTTCAAAGCATCTTTATGTTGAAAGAGATGACTTTATGGAGATCCCTGCAAAGAAGTATTTCCGTCTTTATCCGGGCAACGAGGTAAGACTGAAGGGTGCTTACCTTGTGACCTGCAACGAAGTTGTTAAGGATGAAAACGGCAGAGTTGTTGAGCTTCTCTGCACGTATGATCCTGATACAAAGTCCGGAACTCCGGGAGCAGATGCAAGAAAGGTAAAAGGAACGATTCACTGGCTTGATGCCGAAACAGCAGTTGATATCCCTGTTCGTCAATATGAATATTTTGCTCTTCCAAATGAAGAAACTGGAAGAAATGAATATAATCCGAATTCAAAGCGCGATGTAGCTGCCAAGGCTGAAAGTTCCCTTAAAGGAGCAAAGGGCGGAGAACGTTTCCAGTTCTTCAGAAACGGATACTACGTTGCAGATATAAAGCTTTCAAAGGAAGGCGAGCCGGTATTCAATCAGATAGTAGGACTTAAATCAACGTACAAGCCATGAGAAAAACAGCAGCCTTGATCCTTTGCCTTACAATGCTTTTGTCTTTTGCGGGATGTGCAGTCAATGCGGAGGTCATTAAAAAAAATAAAGACGGAGAAATAATCACTGAAGAGAAAATCAAATCCTATGAAAGGATGACTCTTGAGGAAAAGTTTGAGCATCATGCAGACAATATTTTCGGTTCCGCCGTTTATTCCTTCGATAACGGGATGCTTGCACCCGCACTTGATACAAGTACAGGACTTTGGGGCTACATCAGTTCCAAGGGAGAGTGGATAATTGAGCCTGTTTACAGCGGCGCTTTTCCGTTCTCGGAAGGCTTTGCTCCCGTGCTGGATAATTATTCCGAGTACAACATTATCAATGCTTCGGGCGAAAAATTTCTTTCCCATATTGACGAGAAAACCATTAAGGCGGCATGCTGCTTTACCGAAGGCTTTGTTCCTGCCGTGCTTGACAGCAAATTCGAACAGACAAAGCTCTATGTGTCAACAAACGGAGTCAGCATGATAATGGCATCAAAGCTTCCTAAAACCAACGGTGTGTCTTACCAGAGTGTTTCCCTGTTTTCTGTTGCAACACCATTCATCAACGGCATGGCTGTTGTTATGAGAAGAACTAATGCCTCTGTTATTGAAGAAAATAAAGGGAACAGAAATATTGTTTCAGATAAAGGGTACTTCCAATCCGCATATGTAATTGATGCTGCAGGTGAGATAGTAACAACTCTTCCTGCAGGATATGATGTTGATGACAATTGCTTTGACGGCAACGGTTTTATCATCGTAAAGGATATGACAAAGCCCGAGGAGCTTTACGGTATTTATGATATATTCGGAAATGCTGTTTGTGAATGCAAATATTTAAGAATTGAGCACTGTGAGGGTGATTTTTATCTGGTCTGCAATACAGACGGTTTTTGGGGCTATCTCTACAGGACCGGCAAGGAAGTGATCGGATGCAAATATCAGGCGGCACTGCCGTTTTCCGAAGACTATGCGGCTGTTTGCGAGGGGGAGCTTTGGGGCGTAATCGATACTCAGGGTAAGTATGTAATAGAGCCTTCCTACGACGGATTCCACCCGCTTAAAAGCACAAGCGCAAACACAAATGCCGGAAGCGCTGCATATAACGAAGGGCTGGCTGCGGTAAGGAAAGGAGCCTACTGGGCATTGATCGATACAAAAGGAAATATCATTCGCGCGGCAAAAGGCGAAGGGTGTCCGTTTAAGAGCATAAGCGGAAGATGCATCGTATTCTCGGATGCAGACGGAAAATTCGGACTTTTGGATCTTGAAGGAAAGGAGATACTTGCTCCGGCCTTTGGAAATATCGGACTCTTCGGCAAATGAGAAACATACTTCTGAAAATTGAATATGACGGAAGTAAGTACAGCGGCTGGCAAAGACAGCCCGGAAAAAAAACCGTTTGCGGAAGACTTGAAGAAACCTTCAGCGAATATTTTAAGCAGGATATAAAACTTGAGGGAACAAGCAGAACGGATGCCGGAGTTCATGCCTTTGGGCAATGCGCCACATTAAGAGCAGATCTTGGAGTTCCTGTAGAAAAGCTTCCCATGGTGTTAAATACAGCTCTTGCCGACGACAGGATGGAGGGGATCTCCGATATCCGGATCGTTGATGCAAAGGATATGCCGGAAGGGTTTCACGCAAGATTTGATTCCAAAGGCAAGCGATATATCTACAGGATCAGAAATACAAACAATATCGATATATTCCGGAAGAATTACTGCTTTCATGTACGAGAGCTCCTTGACATTGAAGCAATGAAAAGGGCTTCGGAATATATCGTCGGCGAGAAGGATTTTGCCTGTTTTCAAACGGCAGGAGGCAATCCCGTTGAAACAACTGTAAGGAAAGTGTATTCAATCAAAATCACGAGGGTGGATGAATATATCTTCATTGCAATCGAGGGAAACGGATTTCTTTACAATATGGTCAGGATAATCGTGGGAACTTTGGTCGAGGTCGGTCTCGGGAAAAGAACACCCGAAAGTATGGATGATATAATTAAATCGAAGGACAGGGGAAATGCCGGAAGAACAGCTCCGGCAGGCGGACTCTATCTGGATGAAGTATTTTTTTAGAGGTATAGCTATGGAAAAGAACAGACCATCATGGGATTCGTATTTTATGCAGATGGCAGACCTTGCAAGAAGCCGTTCCACATGCCTTAGAAGAGGCGTTGGCGCAGTTATCGTTAAGGATAACAGGGTCGTTGCAAGCGGATACAACGGAGCCCCTAAGAATGTTCCGCATTGCGAAGAGACCGGTTGTCTTCGTCAGAAGCTAAATGTTCCATCCGGTAAATGCCACGAGCTTTGCAGAGGGCTTCATGCGGAGCAAAATGCAATAATTCAGGCAGCGTGCATCGGAGTTCCTATTGAAGGCGCGACCCTTTATTGCACAACACAGCCTTGTGTCATCTGCACAAAGATGATAATCAACGCAGGCATCAAACGAGTTGTTATTTCCGAAAGCTATCCTGATGAGCTTGCTCAGGAAATGATGAAGGAAGCAGGAATCAGTGTAGAGGTATTCAAGCCGGATAATGATTAGTTTTATTAAGATTTTTATAATTGCATTGATCGCAACGGCAATAGCAACGCCTGCTGCCGTTTGGCTTGCGCCGAAAATCGGTGCAATGGATATTCCAAAGGACAACAGAAGGGTACACAAGAATCCTGTTCCGAGATTCGGCGGCATAGCAATATATTGCGGTATTCTTACTGCGTTTATTTCATTAAGTCCGCTTACAACGCAAACAAGAGGTCTTCTGATCGGTGCCAGCTTTATTCTTATTGTCGGCATTATCGATGATCGTATAGGCATGAAGCCGATAATTAAGCTTCTATGCCAGATTGCCGCAGCATTTATTCTTTGGATAAGCGACATAAGGATCACGGTGTTTACGAATCCGTTCAGCGGAAATATTCTTACCATTCCCGTCTGGATCTCGCTGATTATCACCATATTCTGGATAGTAGGTATAACCAATACGATAAATCTTATAGACGGACTTGACGGTCTTGCTGCCGGTATAACATTTATTGCATCGCTGGCAGTTGCTTACACGGCATATATAAAGGATATGTACGAAACACTTACATTGGTCCTTGCCATTGCAGGTGCTTGTCTCGGATTTTTGATCTATAATTTTTATCCGGCAAAGATTTTTATGGGTGATGCGGGCTCAATGCTTTTGGGCTATCTTATGTCATCCGTTTCGCTTATAGGAATCGCCCCGTCAAAATCGGCTATGCTGTTCTCAACCATAGTACCTGTTTTGATACTGGCTCTTCCGATTTTCGACACGGCATTTGCAATCATAAGAAGAGTTGCAAATCATAAGCCTATCATGCAGGCTGATAAGGGTCATATTCATCATAGGATCATGGCAATGGGCTTTGGTCAGAGAAGAACGGCTCTTGCCCTGTATTCAATAAGCGCAATCATGGGTGTGTCCGGAATTCTTTGGACAAAGACCATGTACTTAGGCTCGGCCGCATTGTTTTTGATCGCAGTTGTACTGGTCGTTATATTCCTTGGAATAGGCATTGTTGATAAAGTGCAAAAGGAAAACAAAGAGGAAAATAAATGAAGATAATGCTTGTCTTCGGTACAAGGCCGGAAGCAATTAAAATGGCTCCTTTGGTCAAGGAGCTTCAAAAGGACCCTTTTTTTGAAACCTGCGTTTGCGTAAGCGCACAGCACAGAGAAATGCTGGATCAGGTTCTGGATCTTTTTGATATAAAACCGGATTATGACCTTAATATAATGAAGCCCGGACAGACGCTTTCAATGATTACCTCTTCCGTTCTTGAAGGTATGGATAAGGTGCTGGCTGAGGCAGAGCCGGATGTGGTGCTGGTTCATGGTGATACGTCCACAAGCTTTGCGGCTGCGCTGGCTGCCTTTTATCATCAGATCCCCGTTGGACATGTTGAAGCAGGTCTAAGAACGTATAACAAATATTCTCCGTATCCTGAAGAGATCAACAGACAGCTTACCGGAAGAATTTCGGAATATAACTTTGCTCCGACAAAGGGTAATGCCGAAAATCTTGAAAATGAAAAAGCAGGCGGTAAGGTATTTATTACGGGAAATACAGTTATTGATGCTTTGCTTTGGACTGCAGAGCAGCCGTATGAATTTGAAGACGAGGCACTTAAAAGAATAGATTTTGAAAATAAGCGGGTAATTGCCGTAACATGCCACAGAAGAGAGAATCTGGGCGAATATATGGGTAATATCTTTACTGCTCTTGCCGACATTGCAAGAGAATATAAGGATGTTGAAATAGTATATCCGGTCCACCTGAATCCGCTTGTTCAGAATAAGGCCAGGGAATGTCTGGAGGGCCTTGATAATGTGCATCTTATCAGTCCGCTTTCCTACCAGCCGTTTGCAAAGCTGATGAAACGATCTTATCTGGTTGTAACAGATTCCGGAGGTATCCAGGAGGAGGCTCCGGCACTCGGAAAACCCGTGCTTGTCGTAAGAAAGGAAACGGAACGCCCCGAGGCTCTTGCTGCTGGTACCGTACGGCTTGCCGGCGTAGAAAAAGAACAAATCCATTCAATGATAAAGGAATTACTTGATAACAAGGAAAGCTACAGCAGGATGGCTAATGCCGTTAATCCTTACGGAGACGGAAAGGCTTCACAAAGGATTGCACAGGCATTAAAGAGTTTTGGAGAATAAAGGTAAAAGCATAATTAAATATTTTTTGAGTGCCCTTGCAACCACAGCATTGATTTTCCTTTTTGTCTGGGCATGGTGTGATATTTATCATTTCGAAACCGCAGACCCTGATATTCCCCGGGATGTTGAATTTACGGCTATGCAAAAGGATATATACGTTGACGGGGCTTTATATAATAACTGGGAGCTTGAACTTCCGTTTTACATTGCGGGAGGAAAAGTGTATGTGCCTGTAGATGATAATTTCAGCGTGATACTTGCAGATGCCTGCAGACAGGTCAATGACTTCGAACCAATATACGGTACCTGCGGACGTCACTTTGAGATCGACGGAGCTCCGCTTGATCTTGATGATTATGTTGTAATGAGCAATGGACAGATATATTGCGCCATCAGGGCATTAAGGTCGCTTGGCTATCTGGATGCTGAATTTACGAACACGGGGTTTTATATCAGCACAGATGATGGTATTAAGGCGGAAGAGTACGCAAAGGCAAATCCGAACATAAAATACATTGAGGGCAGGATCGCATATATGCGCTACCTGAATCCTTCCCTGCCTGATTCAACGGCACTTTATTATGAGTATCTTTTCAGGCATGCAGCCTCATGCACCGGCTCGGCAAGCTCCGATCTTCTCTTGGTTATGACAAGGCTCGAAAGCAATTTTAATGCCGACATCGGAACCAGGGCCATCGGGCTGATGCAGGTCCTCTTAAAATATGCCGAAAGAAAGGGATATACCTACGAGGATTTGTGTGACCCTCATATCAATCTTCATTACGGGGCAACGTATATTTCCGACAGGTTAGAGTATTTCCACGGAGATGAAGTAAAATCTCTGTCGGCATATAATCTGGGGCTTATACCGGTCCTGCTTACCAATAACTACAGCACTGCCTATGCAGAAAGAGTGCTTTCTGCAAGAGGCGGAATGTATTCATGGCTGAAAAAAAATAACTTCGGAAACGAAGAGTTTGTTGAATATATAGAGTTAGATTAAAATGAATTACAAAGTAAAGCTTGACGCCTTTGAGGGTCCTTTTGATTTGCTGGTCTATTTGATCGAGCATAATAAAATGAACATCTATGATATAAAGGTGTCCGAAATCACAACTCAATATCTTGAGTACATAGAGGAAGCACAGCAGCATGATGTAAATGTCGCTCAGGAATTTATGGTGCTTGCAGCAGAGCTTATAGAAATAAAATCGGCAATGCTTCTGCCGTCTCCGGTGCTTGATGAAGAAACGGGTGAAATGGAAGACCCCAGAAAGAAGCTTGTTGCAAGGATCGTTGAATATAAGCAGTTTAAGGAGCTTGCCGCTTTCCTTTCGGATCAGGAGGAGATCCAGAGCCATATTCATTCAAAGCCGCAGGAAGATATTGCAAGATACACAGGCGAGACGGAGGAAATCCTTCACGGCGATATGAACAGCTTTGCTCAGGCTTTTATCAACTTCATTACGCGCAAACAGCGTATAGAGGCAATGCACAGAACCTACGAAAGAATAGAGCGTGCAAAAATATCAATGGAGAATAAAATAGAGCAGATTGTCAGTTTTTTTAAAAACAGAAAGCAAATGAAGTTTTCTGAAATGATAGAGGGCGATGATACTCCGTTTAACAGAGTGATCACCTTTGTATCGCTTCTTGAACTGCTGCGTCATCACGATGTAACGGCAGAGCAAAAGAAGCGCTTCGGAGATATAACCATAAAGAAGGTAGAGACAAATGACTAAAGAAAAAATCAAATCCGCATTGGAATCAATACTCTTTGTTTGGGGCGATCCCGTAGAAGCAAAATCCCTCGCGGACCTTTTTGATGTTCCGGCATCAGAGATCATCAGATGTTTCAGAGAGCTTGCCGAGGACTACGAGGGGAGAGGGTCCGGTCTTGCGATCAGGGAAATCGATAAGAGCTTTCAGCTTTGTACCAACCCCGAAAACGATGATTATATCCAGCGCATTTGTACACCGGTAAAAAACAAGAGGCTCTCGCAGCCGTCACTTGAGGTTTTGGCTATCGTTGCATATAAGCAGCCTGTAACAAAATCTCAAATTGATAATATAAGAGGCATACGCTGTGACAGGGTGCTCGAAACACTTATTGCAAAGGGACTTGTTGAGGAAAGGGGTCGCTCTTCCGCAATAGGAAGGCCGTACCTTTACGGGACAACGAGTGAATTCTTAAAGCTTTTCGGATTTGAATCTCTTAAGGACCTTCCGGAAATTGAGGATGTGGATACATTGGTTATCGACGAAGAGGAATTTGAAACTGACGATCCGAATCAGCTTTCCATACCAATTGATGAAACACAGAATTCAGGGGAAGAACAGTAAATGGAAAGAAAAATCAACAAGCTTAAAGCTCCGTGGAAAGATTTTATGGGAGGGGTACCTTTCACATTGGATTACTTTCAGGGGTCTATGGCTGACGGCATTGAGCTTCAGGCAAAGGAAAGACCAAACGGGATTGCATTTGACTTTATGGGCAGATCCGCAACATACAGGGATTTATGGAAAAACATTTGCTTGTGCGCAAAGAGTCTGAGAACAATAGGAATAAGACCCGGCGATAAAATCACTATTGCAATGCCGAATTGTCCGCAGGGTATATATATGTTCTATGCGGCTAATATGATCGGTGCAATTTCAAGCATGGTGCATCCGCTTTCATCGGAAAAGGAACTTGAGTTTTACATCAATGAGTCGGGATCGGTTTTGGTTGTCACATTGGATCAGTTCTATCACAAGATAGAGGCAATTCGACAGAATACCGGTATTATAAATGTTGTAATAGCAAGAATAAAAGACGAGCTTACAAAGCCGATGAGAGCAGGCTATATGCTTACCGAGGGAAGAAAGATTGAAAAAATTCCCGAGGATGCCCCTGTTATCATGTGGGATAAGTTCATGAATATCGGAAGAGCCTGCTCATGGAATTACAGAGTAAAGCAAGCTGCTGATGACCCGGCAGTTATTCTTTATTCGGGAGGAACAACCGGGACAACAAAGGGTATTCTTCTTACCAACGGAAATTTCAATGCCCTTGCCCGGCAGGTCATTGCGGCAAACCCCATGTTCAGACCGGGGGATAAAATGCTTGCAGCCATGCCCATCTTTCATGGATTCGGACTTGGAGTATGTATCCATACAATGCTTTTTTCGGGCGGAAGATGCGTACTGGTTCCGAGATTTACGCCAAAAAGCTACGGCAGGATTATGACAAAGAACAAGTGCAACTTTATTGCGGGTGTTCCCACATTGTATGAAGCGCTGTTAAGACTTCCCAATATGGAAAAGGCTGATCTTTCAAGCTTAAAGGGTGTGTTCTCCGGAGGAGACAGCCTTTCAATAGAACTTAAAAAGAAGCTTGATGCCTTCCTTTACGATCATAATGCGAAGATACAGGTAAGAGAAGGCTACGGAACGACTGAAACCGTAACCGCCTGCTGCCTTACTCCTCCTCATATGCATAAGGAGGGATCGATCGGAGTTCCGTTCCCTGACACGTTTATTAAGATCGTTGAACCCGGAACAGATAATGAGCTTCCGTACGGTACTGAGGGAGAAATACTTCTTGCCGGACCTACGGTAATGAAAGAATATCTCGGTCATCCTGAAGAAACTGCAAATACCTTAAGAACTCATGCCGACGGTTTGACATGGGTATATACCGGGGATCTTGGCTACATGGACAGTGAAGGCTTTGTATATTTTAAGGGCCGTTCAAAGAGAATGATAGTAACAAGCGGCTATAATGTATATCCTGCACAGCTTGAAAATATCTTTGATGCATCGGACCTGGTGTCCATGTCCTGCGTGATCGGTGTGCCTGATCCCTACAAGATGAAAAGAGTCAAGGTATTCATTGTACCTGCAAGCGGTGTTGCTCCGAATGAAAAGACAAAGGAAGAGATACTCCGATACGCATCGAAGCATATTGCAAAATATGCGATGCCGAAGGAGCTTGAGTTCAGAGAAGAGCTTCCGAAGACGCTTGTCGGCAAGGTTGCATACAGGATCCTTGAGGAAGAAGAGGCTGCAAAGCAGAAGCCGGAAGAATAAAAGTTAAGTTATTTCACCTTATCCTGAAAGGCGGACTTTATGGAACATGCAAAAGCAAGAGAAAGAATAGCACTGATCTCCCGTTTACTGGTTGGTGCTTCACTGATTGCAATTGTTATTGGAATCGGAAAAGAAGGTATAAGCATAGTCAATTTGGCGGCTGCAATAAAGGGCGGTTTGCCCAGGTCTGAATATGCAGCATATATCACTGTCATGGCAGAGGGCCTGGTATTGATAATTCACTACTTCTTTGTGGTAAGGTTTTATATTTCTATTTTGAAAGAGCATGTTCCGCTTTCGTATGCTGTAGGACATGAAATGAGAGTTCTCGGATGGGAAACGATCCTTCTTCCGATTGCTGTGGCTATAATAAGCTGTATTGCGTTTTCCGGAATAAAAACAGTTACAGAGATAATAGAGATAGAAATATATGAAATGGTGCTTGGAGTATTTATCATACAAACCGGCTATGTAATAGATTATGCGACCGGGAAAATTATGGAGGGTCACAGGCGCCATCAGATATGCAGATACATTGAAGAAAAGTACCCGAAAATATTTGAAGAGGCTGCGTATGAGGTTGATATTCAGTCAATGGAATAGGGTATTAAGGTCGAAAAGTAATGCCTTTGTGAGCTTTTTGGTGTACGATGATAAGGTTTGATACATTTAAATGAAAAAACAGTTGATATATTGAAGGAGAATTCTATGGAAAGAAAAGCATTAGACGGAGTAAGAGTATTAGATCTTACCCAATTCCTTGCAGGTCCTGTGTGCACATCCACGCTCGGAATGCTCGGAGCAGAGGTAATCAAAATCGAAAGACCGAAGATCGGTGAACAGGGAAGAAATGATAACCGTCCTTATCAGCAGGGAGATATGAGCCTTAAGTGGGCGATTCTTCAGTGCAATAAGGATTCCTGCACACTTAATCTTAAGAGCCACGAAGGACAGGAAATATTAAGAGAGCTCATCAAGGTATCAGATGTAATCATCGAGAACTTTGCTCCCGGAACCATCGAAAGACTTGGTTTCTCCTGGGAGGAAATCCATAAGCTCAATCCGAGAATCATCTTTGCTCAGATCAAAGGATACAACGACAAGTCTCCATTCGCAAAGTATCCGGCAATGGATGGTCCGGTTCAGGCAACAGGCGGTGTTGCAGCTCAGACGGGAATGAAGGACGGAGCTCCTATTATCGGAAACATTGCCCTTGCAGACGGACCCTCCGGAATGTATTGCGTAATGGCAATACTTGCCGCACTTTATCAAAGATCCAACACAGGAGAAGGCCAGCATGTAAGGGTTAATATGCAGGAAGTACTGATGGACTATTCAAGAAGCACTTTCTTCAAGCAGGACGCACCTCTTCCGAGAGGCGGTGCAATGGTTATGTCGGGAGAGCAGGCCCCAAGAGGAATGTTCCGCTGCAAGCCGGCTTACGAGGGGGATCTTGATAACTGGGTATTCCTTATGGTACGAGATGCTCCTGAGCAGAGAAACTGGAAAAAATTCTGCGATATTATCGGACATCCCGAATACTTTGACGATCCGAGGTTCCTCAACGGACCGCTTCGTCTTAAGAACGTTGAAGCAGTAAATAAAATTACGGAAGAATGGACAAGCCAGCACGATAAGAAGGAAGTAATGAAGGTGCTCTGCGAAGCAATGCTTCCCGCAGGTGCAGTAATGGGCGTTCCTGATTTTCTGAAGAGCGAAGACCTTTACGAAACAGGCTTCCTCCAGAAGATGAATCAGCAGGGCCTTGGCGAAGTAGTTATTCCATCCTCCGCTCTTCATATGTCTGATTCTCCGGTACAGGTCACTCCGGCTCCGGATCTCGGAAACATCACCGATGAGGTATACAGGAAGCTTCTCGGATTCTCGGATGAAAAGATCAAAGAGTATAAGGAAAAAGAAATTATATAGTACAAAAGCCGGCATTTTTTGCCGGTTTTTTTTATTCGTTGCTCAAGCCTTGTATCGCTTGACATAGCTTGCTTGAAATCAGGCGCCTCAGATCAAATTCAAGCGAGCTTGATTTGACTCCTCGGCTTCGATTATAATTGATCAGAGATAAATTTCAGGGAGAATATGTAATGAAGTACAATGTTGAAGTTAATCAAAACAAATATCTTATTGAAATTGCAGAGGCAGGGTCCGGGGCGGATGGCTTTGGCGCAGGTGCGGGTTTTGCAAGCAGTACGCCGCTTCTTATTACGGACACGATCTTAAGAGATGCTCAGCAGTCGCAGGCAGCAACAAGGATGACAACGAAAGAGATGCTTCCCGTTTGTGAAATACTCGATTCCATAGGCTATTATTCGCTGGAGTGCTGGGGCGGTGCAACATTCGATTCCTGCATACGTTTTTTAAAGGAGGATCCGTGGGAAAGGTTAAGAACCTTAAGAAAGGCTCTTCCGGATACAAAGCTTCAAATGCTCTTCAGGGGTCAGAATATTCTGGGGTACAAGCATTATGCTGATGACGTGGTCGATGCCTTTTGCAGAAAAAGCATTGAAAACGGAATCGATATTATCCGTATATTTGATGCTTTGAACGATGTAAGAAATCTTGAACAGGCAATAAAGTCCACAAAAAAATACGGCGGGCTTGCTCAGGCTGCTTTAAGCTATACAAGCTCTCCGATTCATAACGAAGAATATTTTATTAAAAAGGCAAAAGAGCTTGAACAGCTTGGTGCTGACAGCATTTGCATTAAAGATATGGCAAATCTGCTTCTTCCGATGGATGCATATTCATTGGTCAGAAAGCTCAAAGAGTCAACGGATCTTCCTATCCATCTTCATACGCATAATACAACAGGTACGGGAGATATGGTATATCTTATGGCTGCCCTTGCAGGCGCGGATGCAATTGATACAGCTTTAAGTCCGCTTGCAAACGGAACATCTCAGCCTGCAACAGAGTCAATAGTTGCAACGCTGAGAGGAACTGTCAGAGATACAGGACTCGACCTTAATGCTTTAAATGAAGCAGCTTCAAGAATGCGTCCTGTTGCGCAGAGCTTAAAAGACAGGGGAATACTTGACCCCAAGGTTTTAAGTGTTGATTCCAATACACTTTTATATCAGGTGCCGGGCGGAATGCTGAGTAATCTTCTTTCGCAGCTTAAGCAAAGCGGAAACGAAGACAAGCTCTACGAGGTTCTTGCTGAGGTCCCAAGGGTAAGAAAGGATTTCGGATATCCCCCTTTGGTAACACCAACAAGCCAGATCGTAGGGACTCAGGCAACCATGAATGTTGTTTTGGGCGAAAGATACAAAACTGTGCTTAAGGAATCCAAGGCACTTCTTCGCGGAGAATACGGCGCTCTTCCGGGAGAGGCAGATCCTGAGGTTCTTAAGATTGCAGGAATTAAGGAGGATGAAAGAATTACTCAAAGACCTGCAGACCTTCTTGAGCCGGAGCTTGAAAAATATAAACAGCAGTACAAGGATATTGCAAGGAGCGAGGAGGATATTCTGTCGCTGGCATTATTCCCGCAGGTTGCTGAAGAATTCATTAAAGAAAGAGATGCAAAACAGACTGCTGCAAGGAGAAATTATGAAAGAATATAAAGTCACCGTAGACGGAACCGAATACCATGTTGCCGTTGAAAGGGTAAACGGAACATATAAAGTACAAGCAAATGAAAATTTGCAAAAAACTGCAGAAGAGCCTGCAGTAAAGGTGCAGCCGATTGCTGACAAACCAAAGGCTGCTCCAAAGGGCGGTAATCCCGGTATTGCCGCACCGATGCCGGGCAAGGTTTTGGATATTAAGGTTGCTGCCGGAGATGAGGTTGCCGAGGGAGATGTGGTTGTGCTCCTCGAAGCAATGAAAATGGAGATCGAAGTATCCGCCGATATGAGCGGAACAGTAAAAAGCATAGAGGCTGCAAAGGGAAGTACGGTCAACACCGGCGATATCCTTGTTGTTTTGGAATAAGGAGATTCTTATGGTAAATATCAGTATCGGTACTGCGGCTCTTACGGCGCTGCTTGGATATTCTGCCGTGTTTTTGGGGATTGTCTTTCTGATGGTCGTTATTTACATTATGGGGACGATTTTTAAAAAGCGCGCGCATAAAAATAAAGTAACTGACTTAGGCAATATAAGTGCGCCTTCCGGTATGGACCCTAAGGCTGTTGCTGCCATTGCCGCTGTCATTGCGGAATTGGAGGGCGAAGAATAATGGATATCTTAGGAACATTATCAAAGCTTGCCCTTGAATCTGGTTTCGCGGGCTTTCTGACAGACGGCGGCTGGAAAAACCTTATAATGATTGTTATTGCCTGTCTTCTTTTATACCTTGGCATAGGCAAAAGGTTTGAGCCGCTGCTTATGATAGGCATTGCTTTCGGATGCCTGCTTGCCAATCTTCCCGGATCGGAGATGTTCCATCAGGAGCTCTGGGATGCATATATTGCAGGAGATGCAGGCATAACATTTACTACCATTATTCACGAAGGTGGATTGCTGGATATTTTCTATATAGGTGTCAAATCGGGTCTTTATCCATCGCTTATCTTTTTGGGTGTTGGTGCTATGACTGATTTCGGACCGATGATAGCATCCCCGAAGACCATGCTTATGGGTGCAGGTGCACAGCTTGGTGTGTTCTTTGCATTCTTTGGTGCAGCGCTGCTCGGGTTTACAGGGCCTCAGGCTGCATCAATAGGGATTATCGGGGGAGCCGATGGCCCAACGGCTATTTTCCTTACAACAAAGCTTGCTCCTGAGCTTCTCGGTCCGATAGCGATAGCGGCTTATTCGTACATGGCATTGATTCCGCTTATTCAGCCACCTATCATGAAAGCTCTTACAACGGAAAAAATGCGTCAGGTCAGGATGGAGCAGACCAGACCGGTATCCAAAACGGAAAAGATACTTTTCCCGATCATTGTAGCCGCCGTTGTAATACTGCTGCTCCCGTCAACGGCTCCGCTTATCGGATGTCTTATGCTTGGTAATCTCTTCAGGGAATGCGGTGCTGCGGACAGGCTTTCCGATACGGCACAGAACGCCTTGATGAATACAGTTACGATTTTCCTTGCAACATCCGTCGGTGCAACGATGGGTGCCGAAAGATTTTTGACATGGAATACGATCAAGATCATTATTCTTGGCCTTGTCGCATTTGCGATTTCAACTGCCGGAGGGCTTCTGGTCGGAGATATTATGTACTTTGTCAGCGGCGGAAGAGTAAATCCACTCATAGGATCCGCAGGTGTTTCTGCCGTTCCTATGGCTGCAAGAGTATCTCAGGACGTAGGGAGAAAGTCCAATCCAAACAACTATCTTCTTATGCACGCAATGGGACCGAATGTTGCCGGTGTTATAGGCTCGGCCATTGCCGCGGGTTTCCTTCTTTCGGTTTTTGGTGCTTAGCTGTTTAAATGGGAGATGCTGCAATGAATAAAACGGAATTGATTAGAAAGATTGAAGAATTTGTTCAGCAGGGAACAGGCAATTTTGTTACAAAAGAGGATGCAATTTATCCCGAACTGGCCGGAATGAAAATTTATGATGCCCCGCTTGCAGGAATTGCGGCTGCGGATGATAAATTATTTACAGAAACATTTAAAAAGCCCGGCGTAATTCATCCGGATTATCTTGCTCCGAAAGAATGGCTTTCCGAGGCAAAATGCGTTATCAGTTTCTTCCTTCCGTTTACAAAGGATGTTAAGGAATCAAACATAAACCTAAGCGATGTGCCTTACGAAGAAGGTTTAAAGCAAGCCTCAAGTGCGCAGTGGCTTCATGCCAGAATTGAAGGTCAAATGTTTTTAAATACCGTAACGGATTATATTCAAAAGATTCTTGAGGAAGAAGGATATAAAACAGTTTGTCCAACTACATCGGGAAAGTGGGCACTCATTACCCCTGTAATTTCCAATTGGTCTGAAAGACATGCAGCCTATGCCGCAGGTCTTGGAACCTTTGGACTTTCAAAGGGGCTGATTACAAAAAAAGGAATGGCAGGGCGTTTTGGGAGTGTCATTACAAATGCTGAATTTGAGATTGACGAAAGGCCATACAAAGATCCGTTTGAATACTGCATTATGTGCGGAGCATGTCAGGTGAGATGCCCGGCAAAAGCAATAGATAAAACCAGAGGCTGCGCCCTCGGAAAGGATCAGGCAATTTGCAAAAAATACTTGGACGATACCTTCCTTCCGCCACATGGTCCGAATCAACGAAAACGTTACGGATGCGGAAAGTGCCAGGTGGCAACTCCTTGTTCAAGCGCTATTCCAAACAAGCAGTAACAGGCCAATACTTCGTTGCAATTTTATCAGTATACTTGTATAATAAAATAGTAAAAGTATGAGGGATTTTAGGCAGAATCGTATTTGCCCGTAGTGGAATTGCAATGAAGTATTTTCTTGGAATCGATGTGGGTTCAACCGCATCAAAATGCGTCATTATTGACGATAATAAAAATATTGTTTCCTCGGAAAACATTCCGTACGGAACAGGTACAACAGGACCTGCAAAGGCACTGGAAGGTGCGTTGTCCAAAGCAGGTCTTAATAGAGATGAAATTAAAACGGTCGTTGCAACAGGCTACGGCAGGAACACCTTTGATGGTGCAGATTATATCGTTTCGGAATTATCTGCTCATGCCATTGGTGTTCATGCCATGTTCCCTGAGGCAAGGACCGTTATTGATATTGGCGGACAGGATTCAAAGGCCATCCGTATCGGAGAAAACGGCAAGCTTGAGAACTTTATCATGAACGATAAGTGCGCGGCGGGAACCGGACGCTTTCTGGACGTAATGGCCAAGGTTTTGGAGATGGATGTCAGTCAGCTTGGCTCAACCGACGAAAAGGCAGCATCTTCTGTTGCTATCAGTTCAACCTGCACCGTATTTGCAGAATCTGAGGTGATTTCTCAGCTTGCGAACAATATTGACTTCCCGTCTTTGGTAAGAGGCATAAACGAATCTGTTGCCTTAAGAACGGCATCGCTTGTTAAAAGGCTCGGCGTAATTGAGCCGGTCGTGATGAGCGGCGGAGTTGCGAAGAATACAGGCGTTGTAAGAGGTCTGGAAAGAGAGCTTGGTTTAAGTATCACCGTAAGCCCCATTGATCAGCTCAACGGAGCTTTCGGTGCAGCAGTATATGGTTTAAGTAAAGAATAAGGAGGGTTTTGATGGCAGAAGAAATGGAAAAAAAGCCTGCTAAGATCTTGCTCAGAGAGCTGCAGGATAAGATCGCACAGGATGTATTTGATGCCAAGGCAAGAGGCGAAAAAATAGGCTGGTGTGCATCAAACTTCCCACAGGAAATTACTACCGCAATGGACATTAAGGTTGCATATCCTGAAAACATGGGTGCCGCAATCGGTGCTAAGGGCGGCGGTCAGAGAATGTGCGAAGAAGCAGAAGCAATGGGTTATTCCAGTGACCTTTGCTCCTATGCAAGAATGAACATGGCATATGCAGCACATGACAATTGTGAGGAAATCCAGATCCCAAGACCTGATTTTCTCCTTTGCTGCAATAATATTTGCGGATGCATGATGAAGTGGTACGAGAACCTTGCAGTGGAACTTGATATTCCTCTTTTCATGATCGATATCCCGCATCTTACGGAAATGGAATGTGATGCAGACAGAGTAAAATACATCAGAGCGCAGTTTGATGACTGCATTAAGGGTCTTGAGGAACTCACGGGAAAGAAGATGGATTGGGATAAGTTCAATGATGTAATGAAGATTTCCCAAAGATCATCTGCGGCATGGCTCAGAGCTATGGATTGCATGAAGTACGAACCGTCTCCATTCTCCGGATTTGATACATTCAATAACATGGCTGTTGCCTGCGTAGGCAGAGGAACGGTTGAAGCCGCAGAAGCATTTGAGGCTCTTGCTGATGAATACGAAGCTCTTGCAAAGGAAGGACAGTCCACGTTCAAGGGCGAAGAAAAGTACAGAATCCTCTTTGAAGGAATTGCATGCTGGGCAAATCTTAAGTTCACATACAAAACGCTTCAGTCCAGAGGCATCAACCTTACATCAACAATTTACGGTCCTGCATTCTCCTTCCTCTACAGCAATATGGACGAGCTTATGGCAGCATATGCATATGTTCCGAACTCCAATTGCTTCGAAAGAGAAGTACAGCTTCGTGTAAACGATGCAATCAAGAATAAGGTTGACGGAGCGGTAATGCACGTTAACAGATCCTGCAAGCGCTGGAGCGGCAATACATACGAGCTTGAAAGACAGCTTCGTGAACGTGCGGGAATTCCTACAATGACATTTGACGGCGATCAGTCCGACCCGAGAATTTTCTCCGAGGCCCAGTACGAGACAAGAGTGGAAGCTCTGGTAGAGATTATGGAAGCTAACAGGAAAGCAAAGGAGGGTAAGTAATGGCAGGCATTAAAGAACAAATCGGCGGATTTGAAAAGGTTGCGGCAAGCCCTCGTAAATATTTAGACGAATGTCTTGCAGCAGGCAGGAAGGCAGTGGGCGTTATGCCGTATTTTGCTCCTGAAGAATTGGTATATGCAGCAGGCATGATACCATTTGGTCTTTGGGGAGCTGAAATGCAGGCTGCTGAATCCAAAAAATATTTCCCTGCATTTTATTGCTCTATCATTCATGCCAACCTTGAAATGGGCATGACAGGCGCTCTTAAGGGACTTTCCGCAGTAATGATCCCTCTTTCCTGCGACGGACTTAAGGGAATGGGTGCAAACTGGCAGTACGGAGTAAAGGATATTGCGGTTATTGACGTTCCTTATGCCCAGAACAGAAAGACCGCAGCAGGCAAGGAATTCACAACAACAAAGTACAGGAAGATCGCAGCTCAACTGGAAGAAATAGCAGGAACAAAGCTTACAAACGAAGCTGTTCTTGATGCTGTCAGGGTGTTCAATGAAAACAGAGCGGTCTGCCTTGAGTTTACAAAGCTTGCAGCAGAGCATCCCGATCAGATTTCCTGCCGGGACAGAGCAACAGTTCTTAAGGCTCGCTTCTTTATGGACAGAAAAGACCATACGGCAATGCTTAAAGAGCTTAACGAATCTTTAAAGGCTGCTCCTGCGGCAGAATGGAAGGGCAAGAGGGTTGTTACAACAGGTATCATTGAAGATCCTCTTCCCCTTATGAAGATCTTTGACGAAAACAGACTTTGCATCGCTGCAGACCAGATCACACATGAATCCGTAGATTTCAGGTATCCTGTACCCGAAATCGCCGAAGACCCGATCAGCGGGTACGGAGAAAGACTTGCCGCAATTGAAGGTGCAAGCGTTCTCTTTGATCCTGCAAAGATCAGAGTTGCCCAGCTTGTGGACCTTGCAAAGGAAGCAAAGGCAGACGGCATTATCTGGGTTGCTGCAAAGTTCTGCGATCCTGAAGAATTCGACTATCCGATCGCAAAGAGAGAAGCTGAGAAGGCAAACATTCCGTTTACTTCGATCGAGATCGATCAGCAAATGGTAAACTACGAACAGGTCAGGACAGCTATAGAAACATTTAATGATATTATTTAGGGACATTATTAATTCACGTGCACGAAAGGAGAAAGAATAATGAGACCATTAGAAGGCGTAAAGGTTGTCGAAATGGCAACATTCGTTGCAGTTCCATCCACAAGCGTATTCCTTGCTAACATGGGCGCAGAGGTTATCAAGGTTGAGCCAAAGGGCGGAGACGGTATCCGCTGGGCAGCAGCATCCGAATGGAGAAGCACAAGCCCATACGAAAACACAACATTTGATATGCTCAATGCAAACAAGAAGAGCATAGTTCTTAACCTTAAGGATCCTAAGGGTAAGGAAGCTCTCATGAAGCTTCTTGACGACTGCGATATCTTCCTTACAAACTGGAGAGTACAGGCTCTTAAGAAGCTTGAACTTGATTATGATTCACTCCATGCAAAATATCCTAAGATGGTATTTGCATCAGTATCCGGATTCGGCGAAAAGGGACCTGACAAGGATCTTCCCGGATATGACTTCACGGCATTCTGGGGCAGAGGCGGTATACTTGCCGATCTTCCTGAAAAGAGCGGCAGACCTCTTAACATTGCGGCAGGCTTCGGCGATCTCGTAGCAGGCATGGGCCTTGGCGAAGGCGTTCTTGCAGCATACATCAAGGCTATGAAGACAGGCGTTGGTGAAAAGGTTGAAGCGTCCCTCGTTCACACATCCGCATATCTGCAGCAGATCATGCTCGTTTCCAGCCAGTTCGAAAACATCGGTAAGCAGTGGCCGCTCTCCTACAGAGAACTCAACAACCCGCTCAACGGAACATATCAGACTGCTGACGGAAGATGGATCCAGACATCCTGCCCGCCGTTTAATATGCTTCGTCCTGCATACATGAAGTGTATCGGAAGACCCGATCTTTCAGAGGATCCCAAGTACACAATGGAAAACATTGCTGCCAACGATCTTTACGGCGAATTCATTGACATCCTTGTTGATGCATTCTCCAAGTGCCAGTCTGCAGACGTTATCAAGGCATTCACAGAGGCAGATATTCCGTTTGCCCTTTGCCAGACATGGAAAGAAGTTCTCAACGATCCTCAGAATGCAGCAAACGATGTATTCTATAACATGAAGTATCCGACAGGACTTGAAATCAAGCTCCTCCGTCACCCTGCATTTGTCGGCGAAGAGCTTCCTGAATACAAGATCGCTCCGTATCTTGGTGCGGACACAGAGGCTGTTCTTAAGGATCTCGGATACGGCGAAGCTGAACTTAAGGAAATGCACGAAGCAGGCATCTACAATACATGGGATGACCTCAAGGCTGCTCACAACGGCTGATTTCTAATGAATTAAAGACCGGAGCCTGTCAGGACTCCGGCCTTTTTGTAGGTACGAAAGGTATTCAGATGAAAAAATATACACAGGAAGAAATTGAACTGCTTGCTGCAAAGTGTGCAGAAACCGCAGGAAAT
Source organism: Anaerovoracaceae bacterium (assembly GCA_045616985.1). Lineage (GTDB taxonomy): Bacteria > Bacillota > Clostridia > Peptostreptococcales > Anaerovoracaceae > RUG13409. Next base: position 31,369 of record JAZLHU010000048.1, on the reverse strand, counting down.
AATTTTATGAGCGGAATGAACTGCTGCGAAGCCGTATTTGCAGCAGTTCTTGATATGGGATTTTCCGATCTTCCAAAGGAAACAGTAATGGTTGCTTCGGGGCTTGGCGGAGGCGTCGGCGGATTCGGAACCCTCTGCGGAGGGATCAACGGCGGTGCCATGGGATTCGGCGCTGTAAGAGGAAGAAAAGAACCTCTTGCTGCAGGAAGCCCAAAGGCATGCAAGGATGAACTTCATGATCATGACCACGGCCTCTATCTTTATACAAAAGAGTATATGGAAGCCATCAATGAAAAGCTTGGAACAGTAAATTGCAGAGACGTCATCAGCAAGTACAACATGGCTGATCCGGATCAGAGAAAAGCCAAGCTTGCAGAGTGCAAGGGCATAATAGAGCTGTGTGCAGCGCAGTCCATAAGAGAAATTTGTAAAGAGATCTGATATCGGAGAAAAAGTATGACAGCGGAAGAAAGAAAAAATATTGCATACGGATATATGGTGGATGGGTATAACTGCTGCCAATCAACCGTTATGGCTTTTAAAGATCACTTCAATATGAGTGAAGAGGATATTCTTAAGCTTACAAGCACTTTGGGCGGCGGCGTCGGTCAGATGAGAAGCGTTTGCGGTGCTGTAAGCGGCATGGCACTTGTTCTGGGAGCTGTTTTCGGATACGAAGGAACAGATAAGGATACCAAGCAGTCATTGAATAAAAAAGTTCAGGAACTCGGTGCTGAGTTTAAAAAGATGAACGGCTCAATAAGCTGCTTCGAGCTTACAGGACTTGGCCCTGACTGCTCAACTCCGAAAACCAGAAACGACGGCAGAAACTGCAAGGATTTTGTCGGTGATTTTGCAAAGGTGATTGCAGAATATATTGAAGCAAATAAATAATGATTATCCTATCCTGAAAGCTGAAGAAAGGTGGCGCAAAAATGGCTGACGAAAAGCTTTATATGAATACTGAAGGTGAATACGGAAAGTATATCGTTCAGGAACTCAATTTTCCTCAGGATATGTTTCCTGCAGAATTCGGAGAAATGTATAATCGATTTGCAAAGAGAGTTCTTTGGATGGATTCCAAAAATGTTCCGGGAGCGTTTCAAATGAACGTTGCATGGTGGTGCAGGATTCCTGAACAGAATCCTCTGTTTGACGAACACCGGCATGATACGGATGAACTCATCGGATTCTTCGGATGTGATCCTGAAGATCCGTATAATCTTAATGCAGAGATAGAAGTAACACTGAACGGTGAGCGGCATCTTCTCACAAGATCATCCATTATATTTGCACCTGCAGGAATGCCTCATATGAGAATAACCTTCAAAAAGGTTGATAGACCAGTGCTTCATTTCTCGGTTGTTAAAACCAATATGTATGATGGCGGATCATTCGGAAAGAACAAGTAAATAAGCAGACATAATGCAAGGACGGGCTGCTAAGTCAGCCCGTCTTTTATTATTTTGGATCTAAATCGTCTATGGTATAATCAATTGCAACTTCAAGTTGCGAAAATGCAAATTGAGGTTGGTGGAAATTGTACAGTCAAAGCTGTATGCTCCTTTTGAAAGGAGATTATTTATGATAACAGTCACACTTATAAGCTTTTCTTTTACTACAATAGTTGTTAATAAATTCGATATTGTAGTAAAACGGTGTATAAGGCGACCCGCTTGCGCATCTATTTTTGATGTTTTACTACAGTCTGCACTTAAACACGCATTTCTGTAGTAAGAAAATTCAAATTTTACTACAGAGTCGTTAGATTACAGGTGTTCTGTCGTAATTAGTGCAGCTTACTACCGTACTTACCACGCATAATGGGCTAAGATGATTTGAGATTACGACAAATCGTTCGTTATTTCTGCATTCTGTAGTAAAAGCATATGCTCATAGGATATAAATAGATCAAATCAGAATGGCATGAATGCATTAAATCGTTGATGTAAAGAATTTTAGTTCGATAACTATGAGAAAAGGCTTTGGGAGAAATTTCAAAGCCTTTATTAATATCAATATTTAGAAAGAATTCTCATACAAGCATTAATAGCGCTATTTTTTATGAGAACATAATGAACCTGAAAGCGGGGGTGTTCTCGCGAGTGTTTAGATAAACAACCTACCTGAAATTATATTCGGTAACAATCGGCTCTCTGTCAAATCTACGGTCGTCAAACCACTCATAAAGTGAGATTCCGAGGAACGAGCCGCTGATGTTATACGCATTTGTGTAGCCTGCACCCTGAAGCTGACAGATTGCATAATAGCTTCTTTGAGATGACCTGCAGTGCAGATATACCGGTCTGTCTTTTGGAACTTCGGTAATTCTTTCAGAGAATTGTGAAAGAGGAATGTTGACGGCGTTTTTGATATGACCTGCTTCAAATTCTTTTTCTTCTCTTACGTCTATAATGTATGCGCCGCCTTCAACCAAAGCTCTTACATCAGACACATGAACCTGCTTAACCTTTCCGTACAGAATGTTGAGCCCAACCAAAGCGGCAATGTTTTCAACACCCTTTGCCGTATTAAATGCCGGTGCATAGCAAAGCTCAAGCTCTTTTAAATCTTCGAGTGTCGCATTCATGGTGATCATGCCTGAAATAACGTCTATTCTTTTTGTTACGTCGCCTTTTCCGACCGCCTGGGCTCCGAGGATTCTTCCGGTCGGGACTTCAAAGATGAGCTTAAATCCCATGTAGTGAGAATTCGGCATAAGACCAACCTTATCACCGGGAAGGATATAAACATAATCGTAAGGGATTCCGAGCTTGTCGCATTTTTTTGTGTTAAGACCTGTGCATGCCGCGGTCTGGTCGAAGAGCTTAAGACAGGCCGATCCGATATAACCCCTGTTGCTGTGCGGTATTCCGCAGATATGATCTGCAGCGGCTCTTGCCTGGCGCTGTGCAGGGCCGGCAAGCGGAAGGTTTCCGTAGGAAAGGGAAAGTCTGTCGTAGCTTTCAACTACATCTCCAACCGCGTAAATGGCAGGATCTTCTGTCTGATAATTGTGATTTACAATGATTCCTTTGCCGCATTTAAGACCTGCATCTTCCGCAAGCTTCTTTTCCGGAACAACGCCTATTGCAAGTACAACTCCGTCTGCGGCGATAAACTCTTCTTTTCCATTCTCAAGAACAACAATGCCATCATCCTTTACAGCCTTAAGGCTTGCTTCAAGCTTAAGCTCAACTCCTTTATCGGACATTTCCTTATGAAGTGTCTGTGCCATATCGTAGTCAAGAGGAGCCATGAGCTGATTGCCTGCCTCAACAAGCACAACTTCTTTTCCTGCAAGTTTTAAATTTTCTGCTATTTCAAGTCCTATAAATCCACCGCCGATGACAGCTATCCTTTTTGAAGCTTCTGTCTTTGCCTTCAGCTTTGCAATGTCAACAACATTGCGGATGGTAAATACATTTTCTTTATCAAGTCCTGCAATGCCTGACGGCTTTAGCGGGGAAGCACCTGTTGCCAGAATAAGAATGTCGTAGCTTTCTTCGTATTCTTCGTTCTTTTGAAGATCCCTGACCTTTACGCTTTTTGCCTCGCGGTCAACAGAGAGAACTTCGGAAAAAACTCTGGTTTCGATATTGAAACGCTTTTTCAGTGCTGCAGGAGTCATCATCAAAAGGCTTTCTTCCTTTTCGACAACTCCTCCGATGTAGTAGGGCAGTGAGCAATTGGAAAATGATACGTGGGGTCCGCGTTCAAACATTATAATCTGTGCGTTTGTATCAAGTCTTCTTATTCTTGCTGCTGCAGATGCACCACCGGCAACACCGCCGACAACCAAAATCTTTTTCATGTGGATTCTCCTTATGCTTTCGCTATGTTGGTAATAACTTCAACCATCTTTTCCATGGCATCCAGTGAAACAAATTCGTGAACTCCGTGGAAGTTCTCTCCGCCTGTTGACAGGTTGGGGCATGGCAGTCCGTCAAATGAAAGTCTTGCGCCGTCCGTGCCGCCTCTGATCGGCTCTATGTAAGATTCAACGCCTGCATCTTTATATGCCTTTTCGGCTCGCTCAATGATATGTATTACCGGCTTGATCTTTTCTTTCATATTGAAGTAGGAGTCATGCATATCAAGGACAACAGTGCCTTTCCCGTATTTTTCATTAAGATAGGCTGCAAGCTTTTCCGTGAACTTCTTTCTTTCCTTAAACTTCTTCATGTCATGATCTCTGATTATCATTCCAAGCTCGGTCTTGCTCTCATCACCGTTTATATATGCAACATGATAAAAGCCTTCGTACTTTTCGGTATGACCCGGCGTTTCAGCCGGAGGGAGCATGGAGATAAGTTCGTTTGCGATAAGAACTGCATTCTTCATCTTATCCTTTGCACTGCCCGGATGGATATTGATTCCGTTAACGGTGAATTTTGCGCCTGCAGCATTAAAGTTTTCGTAGTTTATCTGACCAAGGTCGCCGCCGTCAACTGTATAAGCAAAGTCTGCGCCGAATGCCTTTATATTAAATCTGTCTGCACCGCGTCCGATTTCTTCGTCGGGAGTAATTCCTACGCAAATCTTGCCGTGCTTGATTTCAGGATGCGCTGACAGGTATTCCATTGCCGTGAGAATTTCTGCAGCGCCTGCCTTATCGTCTCCGCCAAGGAGCGTTGTTCCGTCTGTTACGATAAGTGTCTGTCCTTTGTATTTATCAAGGAAGGGGAATACACTGCGCTTTATTGCGACATCCTTATTAAGCTGAATGTCTCCGCCTTTATACTTTATCTTCTTTGGTTTGATATTTGCGCCGCTTACATCAGGGCTTGTGTCCATGTGTGCAATAAATCCGATCGAAGGCTCTTTTTCAGCTCCCTTGCTTGCCGGAAGAAAACCGTAAACATATCCGTCCTTATCAATTTTGACGCTCTTTAATCCTATGTTTCTCATGTCTTCTGCGATGTACTTTCCGAGGATTAATTCCTTAGGAGAAGACGGGCAGGTGCTGCTGTTTTCGTCAGATGTGGTTTCAAATGAAACATATTTTAAAAATCTTTCCTCAACATTCATAATGTTCCTCCTTGATTTTTCATTGCCGGTTTACCATTACATTATATCAAACAAGTCAACCTGCTGACAATTTTTCTACGTATATGTTATAATTAAGTGTTATGAGTTATTTAAACAGTTTGACAGAAAAATTTAAAGAAAGCTTAAAGGCGGTTCTTCCGATAGTGGGAATTGTCCTTTTGCTGGCATTTACCATAGCGCCCATCCCATCCAGTATTCTTCTAATGCTGAACGTAGGTTCTGTTTTGCTTATTGTGGGACAGATGTTCTTTTCTTTGGGTGCGGAAATTGCCATGGAGCCTATGGGCAGCCATATGGGAACCAGACTCACCAAAACAAGGAATTTACCGATTATTCTGATTATCGGTTTTATTCTTGGTGTAATCATTACTATTTCTGAGCCGGATCTTCAGGTTTTGGCAGGACAGGTACAATCAATTCCAAGCCGGGTATTGATTTATTCGGTTGCTTTCGGCGTTGGTTTGTTTTTGGTTTTATCTCTTGCAAGAACCTTCCTTGGCATTTCGTTAAAACTTGTTTTGATTATCTGTTATGTGGCAGTATTTGCCTTGTCCTTCTTTGCGCCGCAGAATTTCCTTGCAGTTGCCTTTGATTCCGGTGGCGTAACAACCGGACCGATGACGGTGCCGTTTATTATGTCGTTTGGTATTGGTATTTCAGCACTTCGAACAGATAAAAAGGCTGCTGATGACAGTTTCGGTACCATTGCACTTTGTTCCGTGGGACCGATACTTGCGGTACTTATTTTGAGCATAATTTATATGCCTCAGGATGCAGATTATGCAGCTGTTGTTATTCCGAATATTTCGCATTCGGTTGAGCTTGGAACTCTATTTGCGGTTGCACTTCCATCCTACTTAAAGGAAATAGCTTTGGCATTGCTTCCGATTGTGGTGTTTTTTACTGTTTATCAGATTCTTGCCTTAAAGCTCGGCCGGGGAACGCTTTTTAGGATTGCTGTCGGAATTGTTTTTACCTATGTTGGCTTGGTACTCTTTTTGACGGGCGTTAATGTCGGCTTTATGCCGGCAGGCTCGTATTTGGGAGAAACGCTTGCAAAACTCGACTACAACTGGATTATCATTCCTATCGGTATGATAATAGGATATTTTATAGTAAAGGCAGAGCCTGCCGTAGGCGTTTTGGAAAGGCAGGTAGAGGATTTAACTCACGGAGCTGTTTCCGGAAAGATTCTTCAAATAACTTTGTCAGTCGGCGTGGCTGTATCAGTCGGAATAGCTATGCTCAGAGTGCTTACCGGAATTCCGATTGTTTGGTTTGTCGGTGGCGGATATCTGATTGCCATTATTATGGCAATGTTTACGCCGGATATGTTTACAGCCATTGCATTCGACTCCGGTGGTGTTGCATCGGGTCCGATGACTGCAACGTTTCTTCTGCCGTTTGCGGAAGGTGCTTGCATAGCGCTTGGCGGAAATGTTGTAACCGATGCCTTTGGGGTTGTTGCTATGGTTGCCATGACGCCTCTTATTACAATTCAGACACTCGGTCTTGTTTATAAGTATCTTACCGATGGCGGAAAATCCGAAAAGACATCTGTTGTTGATGCCGCAAACTATGTCATTATTGAACTTTAGGAGGGCTTATGAGCGAACTGTATTTACTGACCACAATTGCAAGACGCGAAAAGCTTAACGATATTGTGGAGCTTTATATCGAGGAGCATGCCGATATCAATTATGTGACCTTGGGTGGCGGAACAATCTCATTTGGTTCGGATTTGTTTTCCGGATACGAGAGCAGAGAAAAAGCCATAATCTTTTCGGTAATAAGTGATACTACCTGGGAAAGGATTAAAAACGGTCTTGAAAGAAAAATAAAAATTGATATTCCGGATACTGCGGTGGCATTCTTAACCCCTTTAAGCAGTATCGGCGGAAAAAAAGAACTTGAATTTTTTACAGACGGACAAACTTACATAAAGGGAGAGGAAAGCACCTTGAAGAATACGGATAAAGAATTGATTATGATTATTTGTAACCAGGGCTACAGCGACCAGGTTATGGATGCTGCACGGTCTGCAGGAGCCAGGGGCGGCACGGTTATTCATGCGCAGGGAACGGGTCAAAAAAAATCGGAAAAGTTTCTTGAGGTATCCTTGGCAACCGAAAAGGATGTTATATATGTAGTTGTTAAAAAAGAAAAGAAAAACGGCATTATGCAGACAATTATGAAAGATGCAGGACTGGAAACTCCGGCAAAGGCAGTGTGTTTCTCGCTTCCTGTAACAGAAACGGCAGGTATAAAGTTCTATGATTAAGGAGAGGCAAAGAAAATGAAAACAGGAAAAAAGGCTGCAGCATTTGTGCTTGCAGCGGTAATGGTTTTTTGCTCAGCAGCATCTGGTTTTGCTTTAAACAGATGGCAATATGAAAGCCCTTCCGGCAAAGGTCCTGTTAGTGTTATTATTGTTTTAGAGGAGAAAGACTTTTCAAGGCTTGTAAAGTCCTCCGGGAAAACAACTCAGCAATTGGCGGAAGCTCAGCTTGGAAGTATGTATCGCCAGCTTGATGCAAAGGGTATAAGTGCAGAGGTGGGCTACGAATATACAAATACTATAATAGGCTTTTCTGCAACAGTCGATTACGATGATATTGCTGCCATAGAAAAGCTTCAGGGCGTTGCAGGCGTTTATCCTGTAAGAACCTATACGATTCCGGAGAATGAAGTTCAGATGGAAGGCTCCAATGAAATGACAGGAGCGGATTACGTAAGGGACACCCTTGGCTTATCAGGAAGCGGCATAGTTGTTGCCGTTGTTGATTCAGGCTTTTATACAAGCCATGCAGCACTTCAGGTCTATGACGGAATGCTGGAAAAGAAGGCCATGACAAAGGAAGCGGCGGAAGAGTATATTGCTGCCCTTGGACACGGGCACTATGTTTCCGACAAGATTCCTTTTGCATATAACTATTCTGCAATGAATGAGGATATAACTGACACCATAGGTCACGGCAGCCATGTCAGCGGAATTATTGCCGGCTATGTACCGGAAGACAACGAAGAAGGATATAAAGCCTTCAGCGGGGTTGCTCCCGATGCTCAGATACTTGCCATGAAGGTCTGCCCGGATAATACCAATGCGGTTGATGAAGCCGCAGTGCTTAAGGCGCTTGACGATGCCAAAAGGCTTGGAGCCGATGTTGTCAATCTTTCTTTAGGAGAGCCAAACGGCTTCAGCTTCAATCCGGAAAAGGTTACGGATCTTCTTGGCGATGTTTACGAAAAACTCAATGCTGCAGGCGTTGCCGTATGCTGCGCGGCAGGCAATGAAAGCAATAATGCGGAGGGCGCATCCAATTTTGCTGCTCAGAACGGATTTGAATACCTTACTGCAGATTACAGCGATTACGGAAGAATAGCAGAACCTTCAAGCTATACGGGAAATATAGCTGTTGCTTCCGTAAACAACATTTCGGCCGAGGCAAAAAAGCTGCAGGTTCTTTCAGGGGGAGGAGTTGTCGTAGAAAACCTTGCTTATGACATTACTCAGCAGGCCCCGGTCCCTACGGAAATCTACGGATCAGACCATGCCCTTGAATTTGTTTACTGCGGAATGGCACTGTCCGAGGCAGATGTTGAAGGAAAAGACCTTACGGAAAAAATTGCCTTTGTGCGAAGAGGTATTACGTCCTTTGCTGAAAAGTGGGCGATAGTAAGCTCGGCAGGAGCCATAGGTCTTGTTGTATTTGACAATCAAAACGGTATTTTGAGTGCCGACGGTTCAATTCCTTTCCCGTTCTATATGATGACTAAGGTCAACGGGGAAAAGCTCCTGAATTATTTTGATGATGAAACAAGCACGGCAGCGGTAAGATTCCGCTTTACGGATGAGGCATTCAGCATCAGACCGGAGGACGGAAACACAGAAGGCCGTAAGATGTCATTATTCTCGTCCTGGGGACCTGTTCCGAATCTTGAATTAAAACCTAATATTTCGGGTGTCGGGGGGAGCATTAAGTCCATCAGTACAAGTGCTGACGATGCCTATGTTCTCCTTTCCGGAACATCAATGGCAACGCCGGATCTGGCAGGTGCCATGGCAGTTCTTATAAGCTATTTAAGAGATATTCATCCGGAGCTTGATTGTACAACAGCCGCCGCGAGGACTTATATTTCAGACCTTGCAGAAGAGCTTCTGGAAAGCTCTGCGGATTTGATTTATCAAAATACAGAGAGTATGATCCCGGCTTCACCAAGACAGCAGGGTGCAGGTCTTCTTAATCTTAAAAAGGCAATAGAAATCGCATCTGAAGGAAGCATTTATTTTGAAAATCCTTTAAGCTCCTTGGGCGATGATGCAGACGGAGAGTTTTACTGGACAGTAAGCATTGCCGGTATTGAAAGCACGGAGAATCTGGTCCTTGAGCCGCTTGTTCTTGTTGATAAGCTTGAACTTGGAGAATTCTTCGATCCTGTAAAATCTCAGGAAGAATACGAAGCTACCGGAGTTCTTACTCAGGCGGCAACGGCTCATCTGTATAACACCCTTACTCAAGAAGTTTTGTCTCCAAGTGTTTACGAATTTATCAGCACCATAGGTGCTGTAAATGACGGAAAGGCAGTCGCTGAGTGCAGTCTCAGGCTGGATCCTTCGCTTTTTGATACATATAATGATGTATTCTCCTGTGCAGGGATTACATTCTGCGGAATGTTTGTTGACGGCTTTGTAAGCTTAAAGAATCCGGGAAGCGAAGGCGAGATAGTTCACAACAGCTTCCTTGGATATGCAGGCGACTGGACGGCTGCCACTATAGCGGAACGTTTGAGCCATGTTGACGACCAGAATGCTTATGTCAAGGCACTGGAATTTGTCAATGAGTGGAACAGCTCCATGGCGGCCATAGGAAATACGTCTGCCTGCATTGAGCTTAATGAGCATATGATTACTGAGGTCAATACTTCCTTTAACTACTTTGTTGCTTATGATTTTGATACCGACACAGGTATTTATATGGGCATAGATCCTTTTGTTTTAAATTTACTCGAAGAACAAGGTCAAAGTATTCATATTACCGACGATTGGCTTGCCTTCAGCAATGAAGGCAGCAAGGGGATTTTTGCGGGACTCTATACCTTAAGAAATGCCAAGCATTTGTATGTCCTTGTGACCGATGCTGAAACAGGAACCCTTTATGATGCATTTTCAAATGATTATAATCGCAAGTCATATTATGATTATGATTACGGATGGGTTCCCGACTTCGTAAGTTACATAGGAACCGATATGGCAGGAAATAAACTTCCTTCAGGAACAAAGCTTAATATCTCATACTATATGAATGTTGCTTACGGCGATGATGAGCTTGGCGATTTTGTAAGGCTCAACGGCATTACGGATCTTGCAAATAATCAGGAGCTTAAGGAAAAGTATCTTGAGTACAGCTTTAACTGCTATGTTGACGGCGTTGCGCCTGTTGTTGCCGCAGAATACGATGCTCAGACAGGAAACATTAACTACAACGCTTCTGATGATAATATTCTTACAAGCGTAAGGCTTGAGAAGGCAAGCGGAGATTACATCGTAAGGCCGATATACGCCAGCGCCAGTTCCGGTGCATTTTCCGGTTTGGAGAACGGTACATATAAGGTAATAGGACGGGATGCTGCTCAGAACGAAAGTGCTGTAACAGTAACGGTTGCAGCGCCGGGAGAACCTGATCCTATTTATGATCCGGAACCATATTATCCCTCCTACACGCCATCTGAGCCAAGAAAGCCAGAGAAGCCTCAGGAAGAGCTTCAGACCATGACATTTACCGATGTTAAGGAAAGCGATTGGTTCTTTGCAGATGTAAATTATGTCTGGGAAAACAAGCTGTTCAACGGAGTTTCTGAAACACTGTTCGATCCTAACAGGGAAATGACAAGGGCCATGCTTGTTACCGTTCTGTACAGAATGGCAGGAAATCCTGAAGTAAATGGTGTAATTCCATTCTCAGATGTAAGTCTTGATATGTATTATGCTAAAGCCATTGTCTGGGCATATAAGAACGGAATAACAAAGGGCTATGACAACGGCTTATTCGGAGTGGATGACAGTGTAACAAGGGAAGATTCCGCAGTCTTTCTTATGCGCTTTGCAAAGTATATGAATAGGGATGTACAGGAAGTGGCTGAACTTTCAAAATATACCGATAAGGATCAGATTTCTTCTTATGCTCTTGATGCTATGGCATGGGCCAGGGCTGAGGAAATAATCAACGGAAAGTCTGAAAATACCTGCAATCCAAAGGATACTGCAACAAGAGCTGAAATTGCTGCCATAGTACGCAGATATTACGAATAGAGCTTATATTATGTTAACTCCCCAGTGAAATCAGGATCTTTTGCTTAGTTGTCGCAAAAACAACAAAAGCACTATATATTGTGGTTTTGTTGTTGACAACGCCCTATATAGAGTTTATTATAAATGTGCGTGTATTTTTGCATGCACATTATTTTTATCGCCATTTTTGGGTGCCGAAGTCGTAATAATTTAAAGTTTATTATAATCAGCAGGAGTGTGTTATGTATCAAGTAATGAAAAGAGACGGAAAGATTGTACAGTTCAATCTTTCAAAAATTTCAGATGCCATCACCTTGGCTTTTGAAGCCTGCGAAAAGCAGTTCCACCCTTCAATCATCGACTTCCTTTCGCTGAAGGTAACAGCCGAGTTTGAACCCAAAATCCGGGATAACCTCATTGCCGTTGAGGAGATCCAGGACTGTGTTGAATCTGTCCTCATTAAGGCAGGATACGATGATGTGGCAAAGGCTTATATTCTCTACAGACGCCAGAGAGAAAAGGTAAGGAATGTAAACGAAACCGTACTGGACTACAAGAAGATTGTAGACAGCTATGTAAAGGTCGAGGACTGGAGAGTAAAGGAAAACTCAACGGTAACGTATTCAGTCGGAGGACTTATCCTTTCAAATTCAGGAGCCATCACGGCAAATTACTGGCTTTCCGAGATTTACGATGACGAGATTTCCAATGCTCACAGAAATGCAGACATTCATATCCATGATTTATCAATGCTTACGGGATATTGTGCAGGCTGGTCACTTCGTCAGCTTATCGAAGAGGGTCTCGGCGGCGTTCCCGGAAAAATCAGTTCTGCGCCGGCTTCGCACCTTTCAACGCTTTGCAACCAGATGGTCAATTTCCTCGGTATTATGCAAAACGAATGGGCAGGCGCTCAGGCATTCTCATCATTTGATACATATCTTGCACCCTTTGCAAAGGTTGATAATCTCTCATATAAGGAAGTTAAACAATGTATTCAGTCTTTCGTATACGGCGTAAACACACCGTCCCGTTGGGGAACACAGTCACCGTTTACAAATATCACACTTGACTGGACTTGCCCTCCTGATATGAAGAATAAAAAGGCTCTGGTCGGCGGCAGAGAGCTTGATTTTACTTACGGTGAATGCAAGAGGGAAATGGATATGATAAACAAAGCCTTCATCGAAATTATGATTGAAGGCGACTGCAACGGCAGAGGATTCCAGTATCCGATCCCGACATATTCCATCACCAGAGATTTCGATTGGTCGGAAACGGAAAACAACAAGCTTCTGTTTGAAATGACGGCAAAATACGGCACGCCGTATTTCTCCAACTACATAAATTCCGATATGGAACCCTCGGACGTTCGTTCCATGTGCTGCAGACTTCGCCTTGACTTAAGAGAGCTTCGTAAAAAATCAGGCGGCTTCTTCGGTTCGGGAGAATCTACAGGTTCTGTGGGAGTTGTAACGATCAACCTTCCGAGAATCGCTTATCTTGCAGAAAATGAAAAGGATTTTATGACTCGCCTTGACAGGATGATGGACATTTCCGCAAGATCACTTGACATTAAACGTAAGGTTATCACACGCCTTCTCGATGCGGGTCTTTATCCGTATACAAAGAGGTATCTTGGTACATTTGCAAATCATTTTTCAACCATTGGGCTTGTTGGTATGAACGAAGTGGGATTAAACGCAAAATGGCTCAAGGCTGACCTCACTCACAAGGAAACACAGGAATTTGCGGCAAAGGTTCTTAATCATATGAGAGAACGTCTTTCCGATTACCAGGAACAGTACGGAGATCTTTACAATCTTGAAGCAACTCCTGCAGAATCAACATCCTTCCGCCTTGCAAAGCACGATGTTGAAAGATTCGGGAATATACTTACCGCTGCCGACACAGATGGTACACCATTCTATACAAACAGCTCACATCTTCCTGTAGGTTATACAGAGGACGTATTCTCCGCGCTCGATGTTCAGGACGATCTCCAGACACTCTATACGTCAGGGACAGTATTCCATGCATTCCTCGGAGAAAAGCTTCCCGATTGGCAGGCTGCCGCAACAATGGTAAGAACCATTGCCGAAAACTACAAGCTGCCGTATTACACAATGTCGCCTACATATTCCATCTGCAAAAACCATGGTTATATTACAGGCGAGGTTTATACCTGCCCGCAGTGCGGAGAGGCAACAGAGGTTTATTCCAGGATCACAGGTTACTACAGACCGGTCAAGAACTGGAACGACGGAAAGGCTCAGGAATTTAAGCAGAGAAGGACATACGATTTCGGGTCATCATTCAAGAAGCATCCCGAAAAGGTTCAGACCGCAGCAGAGGCAAGAGCAGAACAAAAAGCGGCATTTGAAGAATTCGTTCCAAAGAAGGAGGATGCTCCGGCAGAGCTTAAGGCTGCTGCACCGGCTTCTGTTTCAAACGGAAACGAAGTTTACCTTCCTGACGGAAGACGCTTTATGCTTTTCACAACAAAGACATGTCCGAACTGCCAGATCGTAAAGAGCTGGATGGACAGCCAAAGCATCAGATATGAAGCGATCCTTGCAGAAGAAAACAGAGAGCTTGCAAGAAGATTTGCAGTGATGCTTGCTCCTACAGCGATCATCCTTGAAGCAGACGGATCCTACGGAAAATATGTAGGTGTATCTGAAATCAAGTCCTTTATTGAAGGTGTGTATGCTAAGAGAGCATAAGATATTTGCAAGGTTTGCTATTCGCAGCCTTAAAATGCAACGCTGCTGTTGAACATCAGCTCAAATTACTAAAAAACCCCGTACGGAGACGGGGTTTTTCTTTACGTAATTTCCGCTGTGTTCAAATACGCAGCTTATGCAAGGCGGCTGCTTTGCAGCAAAACCTTGCAAATATACTACTGCTGTTTTTTAGTACAAACTCTGAAGTAAATGATGCATGCAATTACCTGACAGAAAGTTGCACTTGGAGTTGCAAGAGCAATTTTAAAGAGCGAAACCGGAAGAACTTTGCTCATGAGTATTGAAATCGGAACCCTTATGCAAAAGGCACTTAAAACGCCCTGAAGCATAACAAATGTTGTCTTTTTGATTCCGTTGAAATATCCTACAAAGCAGAACATAAAAGATGTCAGAAGGACATCTATTGCATACCACAAATCTTCTTTTATGTTATAATTAAGTGTTATGAAAAGCGGCCTGATTAAAAAAGCGGATATAATACTTGCAGCAGTACTTTTGATCTTGGGATTCGGAAGTATGGCTTTTGCTTATGCACCATCAGGAAACGACCTCAGCTTATACATAAGCGTTGAGGGAAAAGAATATAAAACACTATCGCTTGATGAGGATATAAGCCTTGATATCGATTCGGAATACGGTCACAACAGGCTTGTGATTTCGGATGGAAAGGCTTGGGTTGAAGATGCTGATTGCCGCGGAAAAGACTGTATGGGCTTTGGCAAAATAAGCAAGGAAGGGCAGATGATAGTATGCCTTCCGCATAAGCTTATGATTCAGGTTATAGGCATGGAGGCAATTGATGCAGTCAACTACTGAGACTAAAAAAATTGCAGTCTGCGGCCTTCTATGTGCCATAGCCCTGATATTTTCGTATATCGAGTTTTTGGTACCAATAAGCATGGGGATCCCCGGTATTAAGCTTGGTCTTGCAAACATTGTTGTTGTGCTGTGCATATACAGCATAGGGCCGCGGTTTGCCGCTTTTATCAACCTTGCAAGAATACTTTTGGCTGCGCTTTTATTCGGGAATATGTTTTCCGTAATGTATGCTCTGGCAGGCGGAGTTGTCAGTTTCATCGGAATGATTATGCTGCAGAAGACAAAGGTATTCTCAATTGTAGGTGTATCAATGGCAGGCGGAGTATTTCATAATGCAGGGCAGATAATTACGGCTGCAATAATAATGCAGACCAAAGGTATAATACTTTATTTTCCGGTATTGTTAATTGCCGGAATGATTACCGGAATTGTTAACGGCTTTATCAGTCATCTTGTGCTGTCAAGAGTTAAATCAATCTTTTAGGGGATGAAATGAATTTTTTTAAATCACTTACAAAGTATGAAAGAACATATTACATTTGTGCCCTGATTCTTACAGTGACATTTGCCGTTTTGTTTCCCGAAGAGGATGTTAACGGACACAACGGCAAAATCATTATGGCATTGATGATTGCCTATACAGTGCTGAATGTAACCTGCGAGCTTCAGATTGCAAAACAGGACAAGAATAATTTTATTGTATCCCTGTTTATTGAGTTTTCCGAAATTGCAATTATGCTGCTGCTGGGTGCGCGTTTTGCCACTATGGCAACGGTTGTATTTTTCTGGATCCCCATTGATATCATCAGCTACGTCAATTGGAGACGTTATCCGGACAGATATAAAAAAGAAATTACGCAGGTAAGGGGACTTTCGGGGAAACAGGAGGTTCTGGTAATACTCGGTATCCTTGCGTGGACCCTGGTTTTCGGAACCATAGTATGCTGCGTTACGGAGCATATTTTCGTGACTGATCTGTTTGGCGGAAACCGAAATCTGGAGATTATCGTATGCTATTTGGATGCTTTTGTTTCGGCGCTTGATATCGCAAACGGCACATTTATCCTTATGCGTTTTAAGGAGCAATGGTTTGCATGGTATCTTGAGGTCATAGTTGACGCAGTAATCTGGATACTTTCCGGACAGTTTGTCATGCTGGCGCTTACCGTGTGCTATCTTGTGAACACTACCTATGGATATATTAAGTGGAACAATTACACTAAGATAAAAAATAAAGTTTAGATAATATTGATTAAGGAGGACACTTATGCAATTTGTTAAAACAAGCAAAGAAGGACACGTCGGTGTTCTTACACTTTCCAACCCGCCTGTAAACGTACTGACATTTGATGTGCTTGAAGAGATGTCGCAGGCTATGGATGAATTTGCAAATGACCCGGAAGTATGGGCTCTTGTTGTTTGCAGCGATCAGAAGATTTTCTCTGCAGGTGCAGATGTAAAGAATCTTAAGACTGTTGACAGAGCAGGAAACTATGCAACATCAGAAAGAATGCAGAATGTATTCCTGAAATTCGAAAGCTTCCCCCATCCTGTAATTTGCGCAGTTCACGGTAATTGCATGGGCGGCGGACTTGAGCTTGCACTTTGCGCAGACATCAGAGTATTTGATGCAAAGGTCAAGGCGGGCTTTCCGGAATGTGGTCTCGGGATCACGCCCGGCGCAGGCGGAACACAGCGTCTTACAAGACTTGTCGGTGTCGGAAGAGCAAAGAGACTCATTTACACGGGAGAGCTTGTTCCTGCTCAGGAAGCACTTGCGCTTGGTGTTTGCGAATATGTTGCAGAAGAGGGTCAATCTCTTGCAAAGGCAATGGAAGTTGCTCAGACGATCTGCTCCAAGGCTCCTATTGCTGTTGCAGAATGCAAAAAGTGCATAGACTATGCGGATGAGCACGATCTTCTTTCCGGACTTAAGTTCGAAAACGAACACAATTCATCACTCTTTGAAACGGAAGACCGCATTGAAGGCATCAGCGCAATGTTTGAAAAGAGAAAAGCAGAGTTTAAGAACAGGTAATTTCAGGTGTCAGCTTGAGACAGGATCACGATTTAGTAAGAGGAGCTGTTACTGCCGGGGAAATATTTAGCCCCGGCGAGCCTGATAAGTATTTTAAGATTGCAGGATCCGGGTTTGGAGTTGTGGTGTAAAACAGAATGAATATTAAAAACCTTTTTAAAAGAATAATAAACAGCCTTGAGCTGAGTGTTCATCGTAAAATGTCGCCGTTGTTTTTGATTCTATCGATTTTGTCTGTTTCATCGCTGCTGATTAGTAATATTGTTGCCACAAAAAGTATTGTTTTGTTTGGCTGGAGTATTAACGGTTTGCCTTTATCCATTGCATCTTCCTTTGTTGTGTTCCCATTTACATATATTACATCTGATATTTTTTCAGAGGTATATGGTTATGCATGGAGCAGAAAAATCAGTTGGGTTGCTTTCTTTGCAAATCTGTTTATGGTAGGGATCATTGAACTTGTAATTGCAATGCCGGGTGTTGACAGTGATTTTTCTGCAGAATTTGCTGATGTGCTCGGGTCGTCATTTGGTGTTTTGTTTGCATCGCTTACTGCATATATGTGCGGAGATTTGATCAACGATCTTACATTCAGGGATATGAAGAGCAAAGACAAGCGCGGTACCAATATAGCCTTTATCCATCGCAGCATCCTTTCTTCACTATGTGGTGAGATAATTGATTCTTTGGTTTTCTTGCCCCTGCTGTATGCTTTTATCGGTGGATATGGCACTATTATCCAAAGCCCATTTCAGCTCTTTGCGATTATAATAATTCAAGGCTGCTTAAAAACATTTGTGGAGCTTGTTCTCAGTCCTTTGGTTGCCTGCATAGTGAATAAGATAAAGCTGTATGAATATTCCCTGGCTGCTTAGAGCGGAAGGCGGCCCCGGAACAGGAGATACTGTAGAGGAACTTCGTCCAAGTGCAAGCGGCGCAGTCTTTAAAGAAGGGACCGTACTGAACAGGGTCAGCACTGAAAGACTTGCAAAGTGGTTTGATGAGATCAAGTAATCGCATCCCTTGGGGATTGTGCATTAAGCTCAGTTTTGACTCCGGAAGCAGAATATGAATACTATTGAATTAACAATCCTTTTAGTTGTGGTAACCGGAGTCTTTGGAATTGGCATACTATCTGCCAAGGCGCAAAGACAAAAAACAAACAGATTACGGAATCGATCAGAATTTGAAAGAAACAATCAGTATGCTGTCAACCACAGAGGACACTGAATGAAGAATCAATACTTTGCCAACGCGGGCGATTACGGAAAATATGGTCTTTTGCGATATCTGTCAGATAGTGGTATTAGAATTGCAGCTTTCTTTCGCATGCGTTTGTGAAGGGGCACTGTTTGACTGATAATAAAAACGGAATCCTGATGGTTATCAGGATTCCGTGCAAATCACACTGGATGATTATTCTGTTACGAGAAGACCGTACTGGCCATCTGCTCTCTTGTATACGATGTTTGCTTTTCCTGTGTCAGGATTTGCAAATACATAGAAGTTGTGTGCAAGAAGCTCCATCTGGAGGATGGCTTCGTCTGTTGTCATCGGAGTAAGAGCAAAGGTCTTTGTCTTTACTACGTTTACTTCCTCAACAGCCTCTGCAACATCAGGCACTTCTGCAAGAAGTATGTCTTTCTGATCCTTATGCTTTTTGATAAGTTTTTTCTTGAAGCGGCTCATCTGAGAGGAGAGCTTGTCGATCACTTTGTCCAGACAGAAGAATAAATCTGCATTGGACTCTTCTGCACGGAAGATCATTCCTCCTGCATTGATAGTTGCTTCAAGCTTTGCAAGACCTGTTTTTACTTCTGTAAGCATTACATTTGCTTCGATATCGCTGGAGAAATACTTATCCAGTTTGCCGATTTTAGCCTCAATTTTGCTTACCAGTGCATCACTTGGGTTCAAGTTTTTGCTTTTGATGTTAACTTTCATACTTAAACCTCCTTGTATATATTAAGTTATCCCAAAATCGAGTCAATCAATTATACCATATCCTGAAGCTGCAGCAAAGCACAATACATAGACTTTGGATGCACCGCTTGCCAAAAGGACCTTGCTGCATTCTTCTGCTGTGCTTCCGGTTGTTACGACATCGTCAATCAGCAGAATGCATTTATCCTTGATTTTACAAGGTTCATTGACATCGAATGCTCCTGTTAGCATGAATCTTCTTTCAGCTCCTGATGCAAGACGCATGGACTTTGTTTCTGATTTTTTGTATAAATTATTTTTCATCAGAGGAATATTACATTCTTGGGATGCATACTCGGCAAGAAGCTCTGCCTGGTTAAATCCTCTTTTCTTAAAATTCTCTTTTCCGGACGGAACGGGTATCATGTAATCAAAATTAACGGCTTCCTGCAGAACTCTTTCGCCCATAAGCTTTCCTATCCCTTTTGCAATATAGGTTTCTTTGGATAGCTTTAGACTGTGAATGATTTTTCTCGGGAAAAATCCGTAGGTGCAGCAGGTGAAAACTCCGGAAAAAGAAAACTCATCCAAGGAAAATTTAAAAGGATCGTCTAAGGTCCAATCGATCTTTTCTATGCATGAGTCGCAAAGACCGTGAATGCGGCTGCTGTTTATTAAATCTTTGCATACACAGCAATATAAATTATCAGGATAAATCAAATCTAATAATTTTGTTTTTATAAATCCCAAAGTTTCCGTAATCTTTCTCCAAGTCCCGAATAGCGTTTTGCTGAAAAATCATTGTCTACCATAGCGTTTGCAATTTTCGGATTGCCTACAAGAACTACCCCCGTTTTTGCTCTTGTTATAGCTGTGTAGAACAGATTTCTTGTGGAAAGCATAGGCGGAAAGCCTGCAATCGGCATTACCACAACCGCAAATTCAGAGCCCTGACTTTTGTGTACCGTCATGGCGAATGCGGCTTCAACTTCGTCTATGCTTGAGTAATCGTAAGTCACCAGCTTTGTATCATCAAATACAACGCTGATCGTACCTTCTTCGTTATCGACGGTCTGCACAATTCCCATATCACCGTTGAAGATACCTTCTCCGGCTTCGAAGGTATTCAAATCTCTCCACGAGAGGGTATAATCGTTTTTGTTCTGCATGACCTTATCGCCTTCCCTGAAGAGTCTGTCTCCTATGAGCTTTTCGTTTTTATCCGAAGTTTTCGGGTTTAAGACCTCGCGAAGGATTTTGTTAAGCTCGTAAGTTCCGCAGTTTCCTTTCCTTGTGGGAGTCAGAACCTGAATGTCCGTTGTGCTGTCAATATCTTTGTAGAAAGACGGAAGTCTGTTTTTGCAGAGATCCTTTATTGTTTCGACAATATCAGCCTCGCTCTTTCTTTCCAGAATGAAAAAGTCCGTATCCTTTTGATTGTATAATGGATATTCTCCGTGGTTTACATTGTGTGCATTTACAACGATCATGGACTCTTGGGCCTGACGGAAAATTTCCTTAAGTCGTACGGAGTGAATCATTTCGCAGGATAAAATATCTGAAAGAACGTTTCCTGCGCCGACAGGCGGAAGCTGGTCTGCATCGCCTACAATGATAAGCCTTGTGCCGGGCTTAATGGCTCGCAGAAGGGCTTCCATAAGAAGAATGTCTATCATGGATGCTTCATCAACTATGATGCATCCTGCTTCAATTTGGTTTTCTTCGTTTTTGCCGAAATATAAAAAGTCGGAATCCTCGCTGTGCCCATATTCAAGCATTCTGTGGATGGTCATGGCGCTTTGTCCTGCAGCCTGGCTCATTCTCTTTGCGGCACGTCCTGTCGGCGCCGCCAGAAGAGTTTTTATATCCGCGGAATCAAGTATTGCAAGTATTGTGTTTATTATGGTCGTTTTCCCCGTTCCAGGGCCTCCCGTAATCACAGAAACGCCGTTTTTTAATGAGGAAATGACAGCATTTTTTTGAGTTTCGGAAAGCTTTATACCGCTTTTCTGTTCGCTTGCTTCGATTAGCTTCTCCGGCTTTGCGGGTATTCCCGTAAGCTCGCATCCGCAAAGAATTTTAAGCTTTGAAGCGCAGTAGCTTTCGGCTCTTCTAAACCTGTACAGCATCAGAATGTCTTCTCCGCCTAAGCTTTCTTTGTATACCTGTCCATCCATTACAAGATCAAAAAGTGCATCTGAAACCTGCTCTCTTGTTACATCCAAAAATTGTGCGGTTGATTCAATAAAACTTTTTTCGGGCGCATAGGTATCGCCGGATGCGGCAAGCCTTTCCAAAGCAAATACACTTCCGCTTTTGATTCTATATGGTGAGTCCTGGGCAACTCCTGCATTTTTAGCAATCTTATCTGCAGTTCCGAAGCCTATGCCGTACATTTCGTCTACGAGTCTGTACGGGTTCTCCTTTACAATTTCAACAGCTCCTGCTCCGTATTGTTTATACAGCTTCATGGCTGTGTTTGCGGAAATATCAAATCCGGCAAGAGCAACTATTGTATCTGCATATTCTGTTTGCTCTTTGTACGAAACTGAAATTGCTTCTGCTTTTATTTTGCCTATCCCCGAAACCTCGCAAAGCCTTTGCGGGCTTTCGGCGATTATTTTAAGAGTCTCGTCTCCGAATTTTTTAACAATGGCTCTTGCTGTTGCAGGACCTACGCCTTTGATCAAGCCCGATGAAAGGTAGGCGCAGATGGATGCCGCTTCGCTTGGCACAAGTTCCTCAAACGAGGAAAAGGCAAATTGCTCTCCGTATTTGGGATGATTTTTCCATTCTCCCGATAATCTGTATTCGCGCCCCGGCCTTGGGCTTGGTATATATCCAACTGCAAAAAACTGCTCTTTTTCGGTTTCAAAGAGCAGTACTGCGTAATAGTTTGATTCATTTGTGTAAACCAGTTCGCTGATGCGGCCGATTACTTCTTCTTTCATTGCTTATTTTTCGTTTGCAAAACTCGGCTTGTATAAAAGCCTTCCTTCAAGAGTCCGTACTCTTTCTGAGAATCCGCCCGGCTCTGCGGTTTTTAAAGCTTCCTCAAAATCGAACATTCTTGCATCAAGCATATCGAGATGGTGGAGAAGCTCTGCTTCCGGGAACATCGGTCTTAAAGGGCTTCCGAATTCCGGTTCGTTATGATGTGAAATGATCATATGCTGCATCATAACGGTTTTTTCAGCGGAAAGTCCGGCGGCCTCGGCACGTTCTTCCATTGAAATTGCGCCCATTACAATGTGCCCAAGAAGATTTCCCTTTACGGTATATCCGCTTGAAATTCCGAATTCGTTAGCGGCGATCTCGTTCAGCTTTTCCATATCGTGCATGATGACACCTGCAATAACCCAGTCTTTGTTTAAGTTTGTGTAAACCATACAAGCCTTAATGCCCATGGTAAGCATTCTTCTGGTGTGGTATAAAAGTCCTCCGAGCTCTGCATGGTGATTTGCCTTTGCCGCAGGGTAATAGAGGAGTTTTTCCTTGTTTTCGGAGAGAGTGTCCAGGCATAGCTTCTTAAGACCCGCGTCCTCAATTGTTTCTGCCTGCGCAGTGATATAGGCAAGCATTTCCTTCGGATCTTCCGGAGCAGCCTTTACAAAATCAGCCATATCAAAAACGTCTGCCTCAGTCGTTTTTCTGATGCGGAGTATCTTGATCTGCTTTATGCCGTTCCATTCGGAAACGGCAGCTTTTATTTTGACAATGCCTCCGTCCCTGATTTCTGAAAGGGAAATCGCTTCCTCTTCCGAAATATCCCATTTTTTGCCGTTTATCTCACCGGTCTTATCCGCCAGGGTGATATCAAAATATATTTTTTGGTTTGAGCCGGTCTTCAGACCTGCATTTTTTGCCATAAAATAGTCGGTAAGCTCTTCTCCGACCGTTAAATTTTCAATAAAAACCTCTTTGCTCATAGTTTTACTCCTTACGATAGGATGATAGCATATATTCCAAAAATTTACAAGAGAGTCCAAAAAAATATCCCATCTCTGAATTTTATATAGTATAATAGAGTGTCAATTTGTTTTTGTAGGTGGATATATGGATCAAAAAATCAGTATCATAACTTCAAATTTCGGGATAACCGACCTTATAGACATCCTGATAATAACATTTTTGGTGTACAAACTTATGAGCTTTATCAGATCGACCCGTGCCGAACAGCTTGCCAAAGGCTTGGTGATCGTATTGGCGGCAACATGGCTTTCTGAATTATGTCATTTTTATGTTGTTCACTGGATACTTGAGAAGGTTATTTCCGTAGGTCTTATTGCCTTGGTAGTTGTATTCCAGCCGGAATTAAGGCGAGGACTTGAGCGAATCGGAAGAAAACGTTTCGGGTCAAAGGCTTTCTCATTGGATGTTGAAAATATCAGCAAACAGGTTGAGGTAATAGTTCGTTCAATAGAGTACTTCTCACAGAGAAAGGAAGGTGCTCTTATCGTCATTGAAAAGGAAACAGCTTTGGCAGATATAGCTGAAACCGGAACCATAATAGATGCACTGCTTACAGAACAGGCATTGGAAAACCTTTTCTATAAAGGAAGTCCGCTTCACGACGGTGCTGTTATTTTACGTTCCGATCGAATTTACGCAGCGGGCTGCGTGCTTCCTCTTACAACAAACCAGAATTTGAGTAAGGACCTTGGTACCAGACACAGAGCGGGTATTGGTATTTCCGAAGTATCCGATGCAATCGTTCTTATAGTGTCCGAGGAAACAGGTATTATATCTATGGCTGTCGACGGAAAGCTTTCAAGGTTTTTAGATCTTAAAACCGTTGAAAAATATTTGATGAACGTATACATAAGCGGGCTTAACGATAACCGTTCGTTTATTGACAGAATAAATGAATTTTTCAGAGGTAAGAAACATGCAGCGGAATAAGGTTTGGGAAATATTCATATCCGCTGTTATTGCGGTCGTTCTCTGGTTCTATGTGATCAGTGTTGTTAATCCGCCTACAACTGATGTGATCAAAAATGTTCCGGTTTTGATAAACGGTGAGCAGACACTGGCAGACAGAGGTCTTGCGGTTGTGGGTTCTTTGGATTATACGGTCGATATAACCGTATCCGGAACGAGAAATGATGTCGGCGATTTAAGTCTTGCTGATTTTACTGCAAGCGCAGACATTGCTTCGTTCAACCGGGGCGATGAGAACATTATCGTTAATGTTGTCGGTCCAAAGAATATTACTATCGACGATGTCAAAAGCGAAAAAATAAGCGTTCGTGTTGATGATCTTGTTACAGATGCAAAGGATGTAAAGATTTTTTACGGGGAAGCAAAAGAGGGACTTGAACAGACAATATTCAACTACCCGTCTTCATTGAATGTTTCCGGAGCAAAGAGCGATGTGGCAAAGGTATCTTACATAAAAGTCGATCTTGATTCCAATCTTCTGGAGGTTGACAGGATAAAAGAATTGAATATTCCTGCCTTGGCAGTAAACTCGGCAGGGGTTCAGGTTCCGGGAGTGGAGCTTCTTTCGGACAATGTGGGTTTAAGTGCTGTTTTATATAATACAAAGCAGGTTTACTTAAGTGTGGATATTACAGGTGCATCTATCTATGGCCCTGAGGGAATTGAAAGTACAAACGGCACAACGGCTGTCTCGATTAAGGGCTCTTCCGAAGATCTTGCAAAGGTAAATAAGATTGCAACAGAGCTTGTTGACATCAGCGGGCTTACGGACAGCGTGAGCATTAAACTCAATCCTATATATCCCGAGGGGATTTTTCCGTCAAGGAATAACGGAGATCTTGTTATGGATATAGTGATTTCGGAGGAAGCAAAAAGGCTCTATGAACAGAGCCTTCTTGAACAGCAGGAAGTAAATGAAAATCTATAGTTATTTGGAGGTGCCCCTATGGGTAAGTATTTCGGGACAGACGGCTTCAGGGGAGAAGCAAATGTAGATCTTACTGCAATGCATGCGTTTAAAATCGGATTGTTTATCGGATGGTATTACACAAACAATCCAAAGCTCGGTCATCCGGCGGATTACAGAGCAAAGATCGTTGTGGGGAAAGATACCCGCCGTTCCAGCTATATGTACGAAGATGCACTTTGTGCGGGAATTACGGCATCGGGTGCGGATGCATACCTTCTTCATGTCACATCCACGCCGTCTGTTGCATACGTTGCAAGAACGGAAGATTTCGATTGCGGCGTTATGATTTCCGCAAGTCACAATCCCTTCCATGATAACGGTATCAAGCTTATTAACGGGTCCGGAGAGAAGATGCCGGATGACGTTATCGATGAGGTCGAAAAGTACTTAGACGGTGACTGGGAGGTCCCTTATGCAACCGGTGCAAATATCGGAAGCGTAATAGATCATTCCGCAGGCAGAAATCGTTATGTAGGGTATCTTATTTCACTTGCAACCACGTCCTACAAAGGATTAAAGGTCGGTATTGATTGTTCAAACGGTTCAACATGGCAAATTGCAAAAAATGTGTTTGATGCACTCGGCGCAACAACTTATGTAATCAACAATCAGCCGGATGGTCTGAATGTTAATCTTAACTGCGGTTCGACCCATATTGAGGGACTTCAAAAATATGTCGTTGATAACAGCCTTGATATAGGATTTGCCTTTGACGGCGATGCTGACAGGTGTCTTGCGATTGATGAAAACGGGGAGCTTGTAAACGGCGACGAAATTATGTATGTTTGTGCAAGATACATGAAAGAGAGCGGACTTCTCGGAAATTCAAAGGTAGTAACAACAGTTATGTCCAATTTCGGTCTTTACAAGGCATTGGATGAGCTTGGCATCGGATATGAAAAAACTGCTGTGGGCGACAAGTACGTTTATGAAAACATGGCTGAAAACGGACACCTTATAGGAGGCGAACAGTCCGGTCATATCATCTTCAAAAAATATGCGACAACAGGCGACGGGGTACTTACTGCAATCAAGGTAATGGAATGCGTAACATCAAAGAAGATGAGCTTGTCTCAGCTTAAGCAGGGTGTTACTATGTATCCGCAGGTGCTTAAAAATGTTATCGTAACAGATAAAGACGAAACGCTTGCGGATCCTGCGGTTGCGGCTTCCGTAACAGAAGCGGAAAGGTTTCTCGGCGACCGCGGAAGAGTACTTCTTCGCAAATCCGGAACGGAACCCGTCTTAAGAGTAATGGCCGAGGCCACAACAGCCGAAAATGCCGAAAAAGCTGTTGATATGATGATTGCGGCAATGAAGGCTTGCGGCAAGCTGGTAAAAATAAAATAAAGGGTAACGGGAGGTATATCATGATACCTAAAATCGGAGAGTTATTAGATCTTGATCATACAATAGCAAAGGAGCTTTTTGCAGGAAAAACATACCCATGGGAGGTTCTTGCTGATATTGAAGGTTTTATTTTAAAGCTCGGGCCAACACTGCCTGCAGATGAATTTGATAATCCGAGAGAAGGCGTGTGGATCGCAAAGGATGCAAGGGTTTTTGAAAGTGCATATATCGGTGCTCCCTGCATCATAGATCATGAGGCTGAAATCAGGCATTGTGCTTTTATCAGAGGCTCTGCAATAGTTGGCAAAGGTGCAACTGTCGGAAACTCGGTTGAGCTTAAAAACTGCATACTCTTTGATGACTGCGAAACCCCGCATTACAACTATGTGGGTGATTCCGTTCTCGGCTATCATGCTCATATGGGCGCAGGGTCGGTTACGTCCAACGTAAAGGCAGACAGACTTAATGTTGTTGTAAAAGACAAGGACGAACAGCTTGCAACAGGAAGAAGAAAATTCGGTGCCATCCTCGGCGACTGGACAGAAATCGGATGCAATGCCGTTCTTAATCCGGGTACTATCATCGGACGTCATTCAAATGTATATCCGACGACATGCGCTCGAGGTGTGCTTGCAGCAGATCACATTTTGAAAAATACAGGAATAATTGCAGAAAAATATTAGTTAATTTTTTGTAAGTATTTGCAAATGATTGATTTGTCTCTGAAGCAATATTGCGTAGGGTAGCAGAAACTCACGAGCAGGGGAAGAAGCCCTTTAGGGCTGATGACCATGAGAGTGAGGTTCGGCGTGAAGCCCGGAGCCTATTGCTGAAGGGATAAAGCAATCATTTGCATAAACATACACATAATGGAGGAATAACAAACTATGAAAGTTATAATCGGATCGGAAAAAGAAATTGCAGAAAAAGCTGCACAGCAATATGTTGAACTTTTAAAGAAAAAGCCAAACGCAGTTCTCGGCGGAGCAACAGGCTCAACACCAATCGGTCTTTACAAGGAGCTTGCAAGACTCAACAGGGAAGGGGTCATTACCTTTAAGGATGTCAGGACATTCAATCTTGATGAGTATGTAGGTCTTGACGGATCTCATAATCAGTCCTACCGATATTTCATGAACACGAATCTTTTTGAGCATATTGATATTGATATCAGCAATACCCATGTCCCTGACGGGATCAATACAGAAAAGGCTGCATCCTACGACGATGAAATCAATGCCGCAGGCGGAATAGATCTTCAGATTCTTGGGATCGGCGTTGACGGACATATCGGCTTTGATGAACCGGGCACATCGCTCGACTCCATTACTCATGTTGTTGAGCTTGAACAGAATACAAGAGAAGTAAACTCCAGATTCTTTGAGTCCATTGACGAGGTCCCTACACATGCCGTAACTATGGGGATCAAGACGATTATGAATGCAAGAAGTATTATCCTTATGGCTATCGGAAGCAGCAAGGCTGATATAGTTAAGGCATTCATTGAAGGACCTGTTACAACTGATGTGCCTGCATCTGTTCTGCAGCTTCACCCGTATTGCACGGTATATCTTGACGAGGCTGCTGCAGCTAAGCTTTCAAAATAGTCCGATTAATCAGGAAAAGCAAATGGCAAACTCAGTTAAGCTTATGGATGAGCTCGGCGTAGGCAGGGCTCTTACAAGACTTTCATTTGAGATAGTTGAGAAAACGGATTCTCCTGAAAAGCTTGTTTTGGTCGGAATCAAAACAAGAGGAGTTCCTATGGCAAAAATACTTGCTGAAAAGATCAAGGAACATGGTAGTCCGGCAATTCCTGTTTGCCAGCTCGATATTTCATTTTACAGAGATGATCTTACCAGAGTCACAGAGATGCCTGTAGTAAACAAAGAGCCTTCTTTTGATGTTGATATTACAGGGAAAGAGGTAATTCTTGTTGATGACGTTTTGTATACGGGACGCACGATCAGGGCTGCCATAGAAGCGGTATTTTCCGTTGGCCGTCCTTCCAAGATCGGGCTTGCCGTTCTGATAGACAGGGGGCACAGGGAGCTTCCCATCAAGCCTGATTACATAGGGAAAAATGTTCCGACGTCAAGAAAAGAATATGTAAAGGTCAGCCTGAATGACCCTGACGGGATCACGATGGTTGAATTGTTTAAGAAGGAATAATAATGGCAAAAATTCTGGTTAGTGCATGCCTTTTGGGCTGTAATTGCAGATACGACGGATTGTCGAAGCCAAACGAAAAGGTTTTGGCTTTGGCAAAGGATAATGTTTTGATCCCCATTTGTCCTGAACAGATGGGTGGATTGACTACGCCGAGAATTCCGTCAGAACGTCAGCAGGGCAGTGATCGCATCCTTGCAAAGGATGGCACTGATGTGACTGATAATTATAAAAGAGGCGTAGAAACGGCTCTTCGGATCGCAAAGTTAAACAATATTGATTATGCAGTTCTAAAGACGGGAAGTCCGTCCTGCGGTAAAGGGCTTATTTATGACGGAACATTTTCCGGAAACAAGATCCGGGGAAACGGGATCACGGCAGAAGCGCTCTTAAAAGAAGGTTTTAAAGTTTTTTCCGATGAGGAACTATAGGAGACATAGATAAATGGAAGATTTTCTTAAAAACGTAACAATTTTCGATCACCCGCTTATTAAGCATAAGGTATCTCATTTAAGAGATGTCAATACGGGCTCTAAGGAGTTCTGCGAGCTTGTTGAGGAGCTTGCCATGCTTATGGGTTACGAGACTTTAAAGGATCTGCCCTTAAAGGAAATAGAGGTTCAGGCACCGCTTCAAAAGGTCAGGACAGAGGTTATTGCAGAAGACTTTACCATTGTTCCTATTTTAAGAGCCGGACTTGGTATGGTGGACGGGCTCAGAAGTCTTTATCCGACCTGCAGCGTCGGTCATGTTGGTTTATACAGGGATGAAGAAACACTTCAACCGCACACATATTACTTTAAGCTGCCTGTAAATGCACCGAAGGGACAGGTTATTGTTGTTGACCCCGCACTTGCAACGGGTGTTTCTGCAGATGCTGCAATCAAAATGATTAAAGAAGCCGGTTGTACAAGGATTAAGCTTATGTGCATATTCTCTGCAAGAGAAGGAGTTGAGCTTATTTACAAGAATCACCCCGATGTTCAGATATACACGGCATGCTATTCAGATGAGCCGCTCAATGAAAAGGGCTATATTCTTACCGCTGCAGGCGATGCCGGTGACCGCGTTTGCGGAACCGTAAGCTACAATCCGCAAAAGTACAAATAGGATATACATAAAAATTATTATCAAAATAACAACAACATATTGACCATAAGGGCTGTCTGTGGTACTATATGTAAGAACAAAATACATAATCTTTAAATCCAATACAGAGATATTGGCAAGGCGATGTAAGTGCATGCGTGCACCTGTTATATTATATGAAGATTTACAACACCTTGCTGAAGCACAGTAAGGTGTTTTTATGTGTTTTGTTGTAAATAGTAAAATCTTGATCAAATGAGGAGAGGAAAGACATGAAACTTATTTACGACATTCAAGACAAGCCTCCTGTAAGGGAGAACCTGATGTTTGCATTCCAGCAGATGATTGCCATCATGGCGGCAACCTTGCTGGTACCGATTCTTATGACGGGCTTCGGCCTTCCGTCGGACCCGGCTGCAGCACTCTTCGGCGCAGGGCTGGGAACTCTGGTATATATCTTCTTTACAAAGAAGAAGAGTCCGGTATTCCTCGGAAGTACATTCACATTCTTAGGTTCTTATGCAGCATCCATCGGATACGGCTACGGATACTGGGGGGTCATCATCGGCGTACTCATTGCAGGTCTTGTATATGTAGTATTCGCACTGATCATTAAAAAGGTCGGATCCGGATGGGTAAACAAGCTTATGCCGGCAGTAATCGCAGGGCCGATCGTAACGCTTATCGGGCTTTCGCTTTCCGGCACAGCTACAGGCTGGCTTCAGACAAACGGCGGAGAAACCTATTCCCTCGTTACCATAGTTGTAGGTTTATTTACTTTCTTCGCGATCGTATATTGCTCAGTAAGAGGTAATAACAGGATGAAGCTCTTCCCGTTCATTTACGGTGTCGGAGCAGGGTACATCCTTGCACTTCTCATCACGCTGCTCGGAATGATTCTTAAGGTTGAAAGTCTTCAGATATTAAGCTTTCAGCCGTTCATTGATGCATTCTCGACATTCAGCATCAGATCAATCGTTGATATACCCAAGCTCAATATCATCAGAGCATTTCAGACAAAAGGAGAATATGCTCCTATCACAGGAACGGTAATCGTAAACCTTATTCTTATCTACGCGCCGATCGCAGTTGTTGAACTTGCACAGCACGTAGGCGACCACAAGAATCTCAGCAACATCATCGGCAAAGACCTTATTACAGACCCCGGTCTTGACTGCACACTCCTTGGCGATGGTGTCGGCTCAATCGTAGGAACAGTATTCGGCACATGTGCAAACACAACATACGGCGAATCGATCGGATGCGTTGCTATCACCGGAAACGCTGCAGTACATACAATCAAGTACGCAAGCTTCGGATGCATACTCCTTTCATTTGTGACACCATTCGTTGCACTTATCAACTCGATTCCGAAGTGCGTAATGGGCGGTGCCTGCATAGCACTCTACGGACTCATTGCAGTATCGGGACTTCAGCTTCTTTCAAAAGTTGACCTTGGTGACAACAGAAACCTTTTTGTTGTAAGCGCAATACTTGTTTGCGGTATCGGCGGACTTGCATTTAACTTCGGAACAAACTCCGCAACAGACGGAGCACTCATCTCCCTTACATCACTTGCAGCAGCTCTTATTGTAGGTATCATCACAAGAAGGATCACGGGAGCACAGGATGCAATGTCTGCCGGCGTTGAGGCCCGGGAAGAAGTGAATATGGATAGATAAAATCAAAAGCCAAACTTCCTTAATATATTCAGCAGACTGCCCGGCGATTCGCCGGGCAGTTGGTTTTTTAAGCATTTTACGGTTGTGGAAAACCCGGTGGAAAACTTTTTTGAAAAAAAATTAAATTGTTGAAAAAAAATGTTGACAATATAATAGACAGCGAGTATACTATCAACTGTTCCGCCTCTTTAAGAGGCAGGACGGAACCTTGAAAACATCATAGTGTAGAAAATGAAAAAAGAACAAAGAGCAATCATGTTCACAAGAACAAAGATTCCTTGTTCAATTCCAAAAACACAA
>JAZLHU010000047.1:0-2436 GCA_045616985.1 Anaerovoracaceae bacterium | reverse complement strand
GATACAGCAGTGTTCCTCAGAGGTGACAGCGGCTTTGCAACCGATGAGCTCTATTCATTGTGTGAAACACACGGGACATCCTATGCAATCCGCCTGAAGGAAAACGGTGTGCTTCGTAAACTCGCTTCTGAAATTGAATCCGAGCTGGAGGATCTGACCGCAGAGAACATGGTAGATTATGCCGTTGCATACGGTGAATTCCCGTATAAAGCAAAATCCTGGGATTATCCCCGGAGAGTCGTATGCAAAATTGAAAAACCTGCCGGGCAGATGTTGCACCTGTATACATTCGTTGTGACAAATATGGATGCTTCTCCGGAAAAAATGATTGCCTTTTACTGTAAGCGTGGAAACATGGAAAACATGATCAAGGAATGCAAGAACGGTTTTGACTTCGGCGCCGTCAGCAGTTCCACGATGATCGTGAATGCGAATCGTTTGAAGATTCATGCGCTGGCTTACAATATCTTCAATCTGTTCCGCCGATTGGTCCTCCCGGCAATGATGCGGAAAGACAGAATTGATACGATCCGTCTCAAGCTGTTTAAAACTGCCGTCAGAATCGTATATAAGGCAAGATATCTGTACTTTAAGCTTTGCAGCAGCTGCCCGTTTAAGGACGCTTTCTATGAGACATTTCGTAATATTACCAGGTTAACGCCGCTCATTGAGTAGGTGCTAATATTTGTACCTTGACAATTTCAGCCGTCTCCGCAGACCAAGGGAGCAGTCTACCCTTTTTGTTGAAAACTTCCCCTGTTTTTGCGGCGAGGCTGTTATTGTCATCATAAGTTTGTAAATTCCGGAACCGTTTTTGGCTCCGTGAATAATTCAGGTTTATGCTATTATCAAATAGAAAAGGGGGAGTAATAGTGGACTACGCATATCCTAATAATGCCGCATTTGTTGCATCAATGCCAATAAAGCAGAATAAAAAGCTTTCGGAAGAAGCTCGCGCAAGACGCGATTTTATTAAGAATCACAATATTGCAGTTCATATTGATTCTTCCAATGATTCTGTGAGTTTTGAGGTAACAGAGAACTAATGTCTAACGGACTAAATATAAAACCTTTTAATGCCAGCCTGCAAAAGCTGGCATTAACATTCACATCAAAAAATCAATATTTGGATTCATTCTTGAAGAGCCCGGACTCACGGGATGAGAAATATGGGAAAACCTATGTTTGGTTAAATGATAGCGAAGAAATAATAATTGGCTATTATAATATTACTACCGGGATGATATCCGATGAGAACGGAGCGAAGCTTGGCGGCGCCATGCATATTACATCCTTTGCTTTGGACGAAAGATATCAGGGAAGTCTTAAAGCAACGGATGAATCCGGAACGGAGATAAAGCTTTCTGATTTGCTTTTGAGTGATTGTCTTGAAAGAATAGAATTCATCAGAAGCAACTTTGTAGGCTTTGGTTTTGTTACACTGTTCTCTACAAAAGAAGGGTATAGTTTGTATTTACGTAATGGCTTTGAAGAACTGGATGACTCTATGATTATCAGCAGCGGAGAAAACGAGAGAGAATGTACTCCTATGTATTACTGCCCCGATTGGGAGTAAGATGGTAATTGAACATCTCCCCCGTTCTTATTATGGGACAAAAGAGCCAGCTGATGCAAAAGGGTAAGGATTGTGGTGGAAACCTTGCGGTTTTCTTGTTATTTAGAAGAAATACATTGCCTTCGCCCTCTGGAGCAGAGCCCCGCTCTGTTGATTCCAATCAAAATCCAAAGAAAAGCTTAGCTTTTCCACCGCAATCCTTACCCTTTACCTTTTACCCCTTTAATCAAATTTCCCTTACCTCATACCTTTTACCCAAAATTCCTTATCTTTTACCTCTTACCCAAAACCCTTTATCTAATAAACCAGTGTCTGAGTTAACTATATACGACGGTTCTCCAGTTACTGATCCGCCGTCGTTTCAGCCAAATTTCGCGCCTGCATTCGCGCGCGGCTTAAATTTGGGAAACTCCGGAAATCCCGGTTTTGCTTCATCTGCCCCCCGGCAGCGCAAACCCGGCACTTCCCCTAGCACTATTTTGAATAATGACTAATATCTAATAGGTAATGATTGTGGTAGGCAGCAAGCTGCCTTGGGATTATATTAAAGTACTGTAGGGGTAGATTTAAAATCAGAAAAAGATAATTGTAAAATGAAACTGAGATGAGAAAACCAAGGAAAAAATCAGAAACAGGAATATATCATGTAATGCTCAGGGGTGTGAACCGGCAGCTGATCTTTGAGGATGAAGAAGACTGCGCCAAATTCTGCGAGCTTCTGAATTTTTACTGGGACATCTGCGGGTATGACATTTATGCCTATTGTTTGATGAGCAATCATGTTCACCTGCTGATAAAAGAGGCCGTGAGGCCGGCAAAGATGCTGCTTCGGGGAGAGCTGATAGAAATCGGCCCTGGTG
>JAZLHU010000046.1:0-25611 GCA_045616985.1 Anaerovoracaceae bacterium | reverse complement strand
TATGTTTGATATTGAATCGACCAATGCAACAGCCGGAACATCGTATTACAGAACAGAAAACGGAGGCCGCGGAAGACTGCTGAGTTAAAATTGTCATTTTGAGGGAGTCAACCAAAAACTCCACAACAACTTGACACCGTCAAACTCCTGATATTTATTGACTTTTTTGAATTTGGGTATAAAATAGGTGTATTATGAAAGAACATTTACCCTGCAGCAAGTTTTTCGCTTTTAGATACCACATCATCAGATGTGGTGTTTTGCGTTAATTGTTGCCGAGATAGAATTCTTTAAGTACTTGCTTTTAACGGTTCTGTTTTGGCAGGGCCGTTTTTCAGTAGTAAATTATTAATTTAATTTTGAGGTGTTTTGTATGGAAATCAAGGAAATGGAAAAACGATACGGTCTTCCCACCGCCATTGCCATGGTAGTCGGAATCGTGATCGGGTCCGGTGTATTTATCAAGGGCGGGAAGCTTCTTGCTAAGACGGGCGGAAATCTTATGCTGGGATTGCTTGCAATTGCTCTGTGCGGAGTTGTATGCATTATTTGTTCTCAGGTATTTGCGGTACTCAGTTCAAAATACAACAAGGTCAACGGCCTTGTGGACTATGCGGAAGTGGCGCTCGGGCCGAAATATGCTTATTACATGGGCTGGTTTATGACAACAATTTATACACCATCTCTTTCAGCTATTCTGGCATTCTTCTCCGGTCTTACATTTTGTCAGCTTTGCGGGTTCAGAACAATAGACCTTGTTAACGGATGCTTCTCTGCAGAAGTATTTGGTGTGGGCGGTGGTTTCCTTCTTATGGGATATGCCATTAATTCTCTCTCGCCGAAGATCGCAGGTAGGCTTCAGGTTTCGATGACTGTTATCAAGCTTATCCCGCTTGTTCTTATTGCTGTCGGCGGATTGATTTTCGGACTTTCAAGCGGTAATACACAGCAGGTTCTTGATTATGTCAATACAGATGCATATGTTCCTGTAGAAAACGGATTTTTCCAGGGCGTTGTCGGGTTTGCTTTTTCGTTTGAGGGCTGGATACTTGCAACAACAATCAATTCAGAGCTTAAGAATCCGAAAAAGAATCTCCCGATTGCTTTGGTCGGCGGTTCAATTTTCGTGGTAATTATTTATGTGCTTTACATTTTCTCGATGAGCTCCGTAGGAAGTGTTGAAGCTATTCTTGCTACATGGCCTCTTGGTCAGGGTCTTGCTGCTACTGCCGCAGAGCCGATTTTCGGACCTGTAGTTTCAAAGTTTTTTGAATTATGTATCGTAGTTTCCTGTCTGGGTACAATGAATGGTCTTATTATGTCCAACTGCAGGAGCCAGTACTCAATCGCTTCCAGAGGCATGGGACCAATGGCAGACTGGTTTGGTCATCTTGATCCGATGTCGGATTTTCCTGTAAAATCCGGCTTGTTCGGGATGCTGTTTGGCGGATTCTGGTATGCATGGGATGCAGTTATGTACTGGAACGGACCTGACTTTATGGATGTTACGCACCACAATATGTTTTTTGGATTTGAGCCTGATGAGGTTTGCATAGTAAACCTTTATGCAATGTATATTCCGATGTTTATCGCAATCATGATTAAGTGCAAGGATATGAATATTTATAAAAGGTATATTCTTCCGGTTTTAGGACTTATTTGCTGCGGATTTATGGTATATTGCTGCGTAAAGGCCTGGGGTGTTCTGGCTTGCCTCGGATATCTTACGTTCTTTGTTGTATTTATGCTTATCGGAAGAATATTTATGCATCCTGAAAATGCTGTCCGAACCCTGGAATGACCTTGAAAATTTAAATTAAAAAAAAATCATAAAGTTTGCAGTTTTTTTAACAAAGCTGCAAGCTTTTTTGTTACAATATATGAGAACAAGTTATATCAAAAGTAAACAGGAGGTTATCATCTATGGCTCATTTGCAAGAAGGTGCTGTTACAAAGATCAAAGAAATTTGTGACAGATACAGCAATGAAAACACGCCCTTGATTATGATACTGTCTGATATCCAAAAGGAATTCGGCTACGTTCCTTTGGATGTTCAGGAAATAGTATCTCAAAAGACGGGTATTTCTGTTGCCGAGATCTACGGCGTTGTTACTTTTTATTCGTTTTTCTCTTTAACCCCAAAGGGCAAGTATGTAATCGGCTGTTGTCTCGGTACTGCCTGCTATGTAAAGGGTGCGCAGCAGATTATTGATCAGTTTTGTGAGATCCTCGGTATCAAACCCGGTCAGACAACAGAGGATGCGTTGTTTACCATAGATGCATTAAGATGCATCGGTGCTTGTGCAACAGCTCCTGCAGTAACCATTAACGGAAAGATATATGCAAGAGTTCAGGTAGGCGATGTGCCGGGAATAATTGCAAAATACAGAGAGGAGGCTGAACACGATGTATAAGAATACTGATGAGCTCAGGAAAGACATTGCAAAATATACGGCTTCTCTCGGAGAGAAATTCAACGGAGCAGACGGCAAAAGATATCTAATGCTTTGCGGTGGTACAGGCTGTTTGGCAGCAGGCACGTTGAATTTAAAGGATGAGCTTGAAGGGTATATTAAAAAATATAATATTGAGGATAAGGTTGTTATCAGACAGGTTGGCTGTTTCGGTATGTGTTCTCAGGGACCCTTCATCAGAATATATCCTGAAGACAGGCTTTATCGTATGGTAAAGGTTGAAGATATTCGTGATGTTGTTGAGGAGGATCTGCTTAATGGCAATGTCGTTGACAGACTTCTTTACGAAGATCCGAAAACCGGAAAGAAGATTTCAAAGCTCGAAGACATTCCGTATTATCAAAAGCAGAAGAGAATTGCCCTTCACGGATGCGGTGTAATAGATCCGAACAAAATAGAGGAAGCTTTAGGCTGCGGCGGATATCAGGGACTTCTTAAGGCCCTGACAATGACGCCTCAGGAGGTTGTCGATATGATACTGGCATCCGGGCTCAGAGGAAGAGGCGGCGGAGGATTCCCAACCGGAAGAAAGTGGCAGTTTGCCCACGATCAGCAAAGTGATGAGAAATATGTTGTATGCAACGGCGACGAAGGCGACCCCGGTGCATTTATGGACAGAAGTGTTCTTGAAGATAATCCGCTTGCCGTAATTGAAGGTATGGCAATTGCAGGATACGCTATCGGTGCCTCAGAAGGCTATTTCTACATCAGGGCTGAGTATCCTACGGCAGTTGCAAGAATAAAGGCAACAATAGCAAAAGCAGAAGAATTGGGTCTTCTCGGCGATAATATTATGGGAACGGGCTTTTCGTTCCATGCACATGTAAGACTTGGTGCAGGCGCATTTGTATGCGGCGAAGAAACGGCACTTCTTAATTCTATCATGGGTCAAAGAGGTATGCCTCGTCCAAGACCGCCATTCCCTGCAGTTTCAGGTCTTTGGCAAAAACCGACCATTGTAAACAATGTTGAAACTCTTGCTACGGTTCCGTATATCTTAAGAGAAGGTCTTGATGCATTTACCTGCTACGGAACAGAAAAGAGCAAGGGTACAAAGGTATTCTGCCTTGGCGGTAAGGTTAATAATGTAGGACTTGTTGAAATTCCTATGGGACTTACGTTAAGGGAGCTTATTTACGATATAGGCGGCGGCATTCAAAACGATAAGAAGTTTAAAGCCATCCAGACAGGTGGCCCTTCCGGGGGATGCCTTACCGAAGAATATCTGGATGAGCCAATTGATTTTGATAACATGGTTCGCCTCGGATCCATGATGGGCTCCGGCGGAGCAATTGTTATGGACGAAGATAACTGCATGGTTGATGTTGCTAAATTCTATATGGGATTTATTTGCGATGAATCATGCGGAAAGTGTTCACCATGCAGAATCGGGACAAAGCGTATGATGGAGATCCTCGAAAGAATCACATCAGGCAACGGAACGATGAAGGATTTTGACGAGCTTGAGGAAATTGCCGAGGCCTGTCAGAATAATTCGCTTTGCGCTCTTGGCCAGACGGCTGCCAATCCGATTAAATCCACAATTGCTCATTTTAAGGATGAATACATTGCACATATTGTTGACAAGAAATGTCCTGCAGGCGTTTGCAAGGATCTGATTCGTTATGAAATCGATCCTGATGTTTGCAAGATGTGTTCAGCTTGTTCAAGAAAGTGCCCTGTTGAAGCTATTCACGGTGAGCCGGGCAAGACAGTATTTGAAATCGATCAGACAAAATGCGTAAAGTGCGGTATGTGCATTGCAACCTGTAAGTTTGATGCAATAAGCAAAAAGTAGAGGAGGTAAGTCATGAGTTTAGTAAATATTAAAATTGAAGGCGTGCCTTACCGGGTAGAAGAGGGCAGTACAATACTTGAAGCAGCAAGGGCATGCGGATATGAAATCCCATCACTTTGTTCATTTAATCATGGTGAGTGCAACCGGGGTTCCTGCAGAGTATGTCTTGTAGAGGTCAAGGGGGCAAGAGGTCTTGTAGCATCCTGCGTATATCCCGTAAACGAGGGTATGGATGTTGTAATTTCATCCCCAAAGGCAATAAGAGCCAGAAGAACAAGTGTAGAGCTTCTTCTTTCAAATCACTCTCAAAATTGTCAGCAATGTCATAAGAACGGTACATGCGAGCTTTTGTATGTTGCAAAGCTTACAGGTGCCAGAGAAAACATGTTTAAAGGCGAAAAGACCGAAACATTTTATGATGACCTTACCCCTTCAATAGTAAGAGATTCCTCAAAGTGTATTCTTTGCGGCAGATGTATTGCAAGATGTAAAAATGCCCATGGAAACGGTGTTCTTGGTTTTGAAAAGAGGGGATTTAAAACGATAGTTGCTCCTGCAGGCAATATTTCACTTGCTGATTCTCCATGCATCATGTGCGGACAGTGCGTAAGCGTTTGTCCGACAGGTGCTCTTATGGAAAAGAGAGAGGATGAAAAAGTATACGCTGCAATGCAGGCCGGAAAGCATGTTATTGTACAGACAGCACCGGCTGTAAGGGCATCTCTTGGTGAAGAATTCGGTCTTCCGATCGGAACTCCTGTAACAGGAAAGATGGTTGCAGCATTAAGAAGACTGGGCTTCGAAAAGGTTTATGATACAAACTTTGCTGCAGACCTTACCATTATGGAGGAAGGATACGAGCTTATCGGCAGAATTAAAAACGGCGGAAAGCTCCCTATGATAACATCATGTTCTCCGGGCTGGATTAACTACGCAGAAACTTATTATCATGATCTTCTTGACAACCTTTCTTCCTGCAAATCTCCGCACGAAATGCAGGGCGTTATCCTTAAGACATACTATGCACAGCAAAAAGGCCTGGATCCAAAGGATATATTTGTTGTATCAATTATGCCATGCACTGCAAAGAAGTTTGAAAAGGAGCGTCCTCAGCTTGTTACGAACGGACTTAGAGATGTTGATGCAGTGCTTACCACAAGAGAACTCGGAGACATGATTAAGCGTTCCGGAATTATTTTCAATAAGCTTCCGGATGAAGAATTCGATCCTGATATCATGGGCGATTATTCCGGTGCCGGCGTAATATTCGGTGTTACAGGCGGTGTAATGGAAGCAGCATTAAGAACGGCATACTTTGTACTTGAGGGTAAAGAGTATGATGCCGTCAATTTTGAGGCGGTTCGCGGTCTTCAGGGAATTAAAGAAGCAACGGTTAACATGGCG
Source organism: Anaerovoracaceae bacterium (assembly GCA_045616985.1). Taxonomy (GTDB): domain Bacteria; phylum Bacillota; class Clostridia; order Peptostreptococcales; family Anaerovoracaceae; genus RUG13409. The sequence continues at coordinate 19,934 of JAZLHU010000046.1, read as the reverse complement.
GGAATGGATGTTAATGTTGCCGTATGCTCCGGAATGGCTAATGCAAAGGTTCTTCTTGATGAGATCAGGGAGGGCAAATCCAAATATCACTTTATTGAGATCATGGGCTGCCCGGGTGGCTGCATCAACGGCGGCGGACAGTCTTATGTAAGACATGCCTTCCTTCCTGATGAAGATATCAACATTGTTGATACCTACAAGGAAAAGAGAGCAAAAGCTCTGTATTCCGAGGACGAAAGACAGCATATCAGACAGTCTCACAACAATCCGCAGATCAAGGAATTATACGAGAAATTCCTTGGTGAACCTAACAGCCATTTAGCTCACGAGCTTCTTCACACAAGCTATGAAAGCAGAGAACCTTTCAGGGCTAAAGAAAAGTAGTTTACTTTTACGCCGATTTGTTTTATAATAATCGGCGTTGCGGGGCAGTAGCTCAGTGGATAGAGTACCTGACTACGAATCAGTTGGCCGGACGTTCGAATCGTCTCTGCCTCACCAATGAAAAACCTTGAAGCTCTTTTGTTTCAAGGTTTTTTCTGTATTGCTAAGGATGGGCGGATGTCTGTTATTGTGTTATATGGAGGAGCTTAATGGGGAATGTATTTTTCTTCGAATGGGAAATAGATTTTATTGTATGGATACAGAATTTTGCAAATGATTTTACAACCCTATTTGCTAAATTTCTGCAAATTTGCGGTGAGGAATATGTTCTTATTTTAGTATTGGGATTGCTTTATTGGAGTATAGATAAAAAACTCGGCAGAAGAGCATCTCTTGCAATGATAGGAAGCATGCTTTTCGGAACACTTATTAAAGGTATTGTCTTAAGAAGGCGCCCTTACATGGATCATGAACAGATTAAATGTGTAACTCCGGCTCACAGAGAGGCAGATATCATGTCTGTAAAAGAGCAGGGTTATTCTTGTCCGAGTTTGCATTCAACAATGGCTGCTGCTACTTACGGAACGATTGCTGAAAGCACCGGGAAAAATGCTGCAATTGCAATAGGCATAATAATGCCGTTTTTAATAGGGCTTTCACGTCCGTTCCTTGGTGTTCATTACCCTACTGATGTGTTGTTAGGCTGGGCTTTGGGCTTTATTTGTATTTTTGTTCTTGGCGGAATTGAAAAGAAATCCGGTTATAAGGCGGGATTTCTGGTTCCGCTTATTATAAGTATTTCAGGATTTTTCTACTGCTCTGATACGGAATTTTATTCCGGTTACGGAGTGGCATTAGGATTGTTTCTCGGATTTGTATTTGAAGAAAAATTTGTTAAGTTTGAGTATTGCAAAAAATGGTGGACTTATATTTTAAGGCCTGTCGGGGGTGTTTTGGTTTTTGCCGTAATTACTCTTATTTTAAAAATACCTATGCAAATTATTGTGTTGGAAGAAACAAGCACTGCGGCACTGATTTACAGACTATTCAGATATACTCTCAGTACATTTGTGACGATAGGTGTATATCCGCTTGTATTTAAGCTTTGTAAATATAAATTCTGATTTGAAGATATTGAGGTGGGTTTTATACTTCAAGGCATAACAGAGTTTACGATATTTTTTTTAATATTTCAGATGTAAGAGTATTACATTCTTTATAACAGATTCCGTTTTCATCCGAAAGGATAAGGAAGCCTTCTTTATATCCCGATAGATCGATAAAAGTATTTTGATCCTTGAATATTTTAGTTAAATCAACGAATTTGCAGTTATTTGCTGTTTGGAAGAAGATTTCAAGGCTGATTTCGCCGCTCCGGCTGTCGTATTCAAGGTGATATTGGTCGTCGTAAATGTCTATGGGCATCAGTGCCTTTTGCATTTTTGCTTTTACAGACAATTTGTTTTTTAAAAGCTTTTCTTCTTGTATCAGTATTTTGTTGGCAATAAAGCCTTTTTCGTAAACGATTTTATGATACGGCAAAAAGCTTAAGGATTGACTTATCCTCGCAAGCTGCCTTACATCGTCACCATTATGAAGAAGTATCAATTCCTTAGCTTTTTCATTATTCCAGTTGACATAATCGGCATATAGGCTGATACATTCTCCGCCGCCGATTTCATCTGTTCTGTTATCGGAGAGCCCGAGAGCTTCCTCTACGGCTTTTTGCCGAAGGCTTTCCATTTTCTTTGCCTGCGGCCAATATGCTTTGAGCCATCTGTAAATATCGATAGACCAAAACAAGGGAAGCGCATCGGCAACTTTATCGTGTTTTGCTCTTGTCAAAACAAACGGAATATCAAACATATTGCCATTGTAGCTTATTACGGCATCACATTGTGATAATTCGCTCAAGATTTGTTCAATTAAAATATCCTCATTTTGCGGTGCATCGCAGAAGAACTGAAGTAAACCGGACCCGTCGGGCCTGCAGAAGCTTGCCGAAATTATTCTGTCATGCTGTGGATACAGCCCGGTGGTTTCTATATCGAATATTCTTGCTCTTAAATTTTTGCAATATGGATTGTATTTCATGATTTTATTGTAGCATTTTTTTCCGTAAAACAAAACAAACTGCAGGGGAGCAGTTTGTTTTGTTCAAAAGGGGTATTGGGATTAGAGATTTCGCAACCGTCAGGGGAGACGATCACTATGTTTATTTTAACAAATCAAAATTACCTTTGCAAGTGGAAAAGAATCATATATAATAAAAACAACAAGTTTACATAATTTAATTTTGAGCAGGAAAATAAAATGGATTATTTAAATAAGTTTGAAGCCTATCTTGAAAAAGAAAAAAATGTTTCATCAACCACATTATCCGCATATATGGCAGACCTTGCTGAATTCGAAGCGTTTATTAAGGAAAGATCCAAGGGGCTTGAAAAGGCCGGCAGCGCCGATGTTGCGGCATTTCTTATGAATCTTCAGCACAGGGGAAGATCCAACTCTACAATAAACAGAAAGCTTGCTTCTGTAAGATCCTTCTATACATATATGATATCTGACGGCAGGGTAAATCATGACCCTGCATTTAACATAAAACCACCTAAGGTTGTTCGTAAGGAGCTTGAGTTTTTAAGTGTGGAAGAAATCAATAAGCTCCTTGATGCACCGGATGATTCCGTTCGCGGATTAAGGGACAAGGCGCTTCTTGAGCTTATGTATGCAACAGGTCTCAGGGCGAGTGAGATTTGCGAAGCAAATACAGACGATATTGATTTCCGTATCGGATATATTAACGTTAAATCCGATAGAAAGCCGAGAGTTGTTCCGATAGGAAAGCCTGCAAGGGCAGCGCTTAAGCTTTATCTTGAAAAATCCCGCAGGCAGCTTTTGGGCGAAAAAGAGGATTCAAAGGCATTATTTCTGTCTCATCTTGGCGAAAGGATCACAAGACAGGGTATTTGGAAAATACTCAAGTTTTATTCTGATAAGCTTGAACTTAAGCTTAAGCTTTCTCCGCAGCTTATCAGAAACTCATTCGCCGCCCATCTTATTCAAAACGGGGCAGATTTGAAATCTCTGCAGGAGCTTCTCGGACACGAAGACATTATGGCTACAAAGATATACCTTGCTGCCAGCAAAAACAGAATTATGGACGTGTATGACCGGGCGTTCCCGAGGGCATAAAAAAGTACTTGCATTAGTGCAGACTTTTTGCTAAAATATCCTGGTCGTACGGATGTTCCGCTGACGGAGCTTGAAAACATTTTGTTTTCCGGTGTTTTGACCGTTTATGAACATTTAGGTATAAGGGAGGATCAAATGGACCTTATCAAATCAATCACACAGGAATACGAAAGAACTGACATTCCGGCATTTGGCATCGGCGATACCGTTAAGGTATACATCAAGGTCAAGGAAGGAAATAAGGAAAGAGTTCAGCTTTTTGAAGGTTATGTTCTTAAGAAGCAGAACGGCGGAATTTCCGAAACATTCACAGTAAGGAAGCTTTCATCCGGCGTTGGCGTTGAAAAGACTTTCCCGCTTCACAGTCCATCGATCGACAAGGTTGAAGTTGTTAAGAAGGGTGATGTAAGAAGAGCAAAGCTCAATTACATGAGATCAAGAACAGGAAAAGCTGCAAAGGTTAAGTCTGAAAAGTAATCCGAAAAATGCAAGAGAGCGCACAGCTCTCTTGTTTTTTTATGTCTCGGTGGTATAATTATTCATGTGATGCATAATTATTCGCGCGGAGGAAAAAATGAGATACGCACGTCAAAGTAAAATACTGGAAATAATCAAAGCTCAGGAAATTGATACTCAGGAAAGGCTTGCGGATAAGCTTAGTCAGGCCGGTTTTACTGCAACTCAGGCGACTGTATCAAGGGATATTAAGGAGCTTGGATTGATCAAAGTTATCGGAAAAAGCGGCAGAAGCTGCTATGCTGAAGCACCGAAGCTTTCTTCTGCCGAGGTTGATCGTTATACAAAAATTCTGCATGAAACCGTTCAGGATGTCAAAGCGGCTGAAAATATCATAGTTGTAAAAACCTTACCCGGATGTGCAAATGCTGCTGCCGAGGTCATGGATAAGATGGAAAAAAGCGAGATCCTCGGAACCATTGCGGGTGATAATACTGTATTTATTGTTGTGGATTCAAAAGAACATGTTGCCGATCTTCTTACGGAATTTAATGAGGCAATAATATGATAAGTCATATTGACATAAAAGATTTTGCAATAATAAAAGACTTAAGTCTTGATTTTAAGGATGGTCTTAATGTAATTACAGGCGAAACAGGTGCCGGTAAATCTGTTGTAATTGAAGCAATTTCATTGGCTTTGGGAAGCCGTGCTGATACGGATTACATAAGACACGGAGCAGAAAAGGCCGTAATCAGCATGCTGATTGATACTGAAGATAATCAGTACCATATTAAAAGGGAGATATCGCAGGGGAAAAGTGTTTGCCGCATAAACGGCGAGCTGGTTTCTTTATCGGAGCTTTCAGCATTATGTAAAAATCTTGTTGATATACACGGTCAATATGACCATCAAAGCTTATTAAATCACGATAATCATATAGGGATACTGGATAAATACGGGGCACCTGATTTGTTTTCCGTTAAGCTTGATGTTGCAGAAAAATACGAGGCGTATGCAGATGCCTCAATGCAGCTTAGGGATTTAAGAAGGTCTGTCAGCGATTCGGCAAGACAGAAGGACTTTTTAAAGTATGAGCTTGATGAGATAAGAGCTGCATCTGTTAAGCCCGGCGAGTATGAAGAGCTTGAAGAAAACATCAAAATGATGGAAAACTCCGAGAGCATTTATTCTGCCTTAAATAAGGCGCATGAAACACTTTTCAGCGGAGATTCGGCTGCTTATTCCCTGCTTGGTGAAGCGACTGCTGCACTTGAAGAGGTAAAAGAGTATTCGGCTGATTTAGCCGAGCTTTTGCAAAGAGTAAATGATATATATTATTCCCTGGAGGATATTAATTCTGATTTGAGATCCAATAAGGACAGAATCAGCTTCTCGCAGGCAGAACTTGATGTGGCTATAGAGCGTATTGAGGTTTTGAATAAACTGAAGAAAAAATACGGAGGAAGCCTTGAGGCTGTTATATCTTATGCTGACGAAGCAGAGAAAAAACTCTCTGATATAGAAAACTTTGATGATATGATGTCAGCTCTTGAAAAGAAAATATTTGAGCTGAAGTCCGCTTATGATAATGCTGCAGAGGAGCTTACTTTAAAAAGAAAAGAAACTGCAGCCAAGCTTTCTGAATTGGTGAATAAGGAGCTTGCAGAGCTCAATTTCACCAATGCGGTCTTTTCTGTTAAGTTTGATAAGTGCACCCCGAGCGCTGAAGGGATTGATGTAATTGAATTTTTGATTTCAGCAAATAAGGGAGAGGATCTAAAGCCTTTGGCAAAGGTTGCATCCGGCGGCGAGCTTTCAAGAATAATGCTTGCTTTAAAGCGTATCACAGGAGATACGGACGGGATTTCCACAATGATATTCGATGAAATAGATACAGGCATCTCCGGTGCGACAGCAGGAGTGGTCGGTGATAAATTAAAGACCATTGCAAATAATCATCAGGTTGTCTGCATAACGCATCTTCCGCAGATCGCCGCAAAGGGAAGTTCTCATTTCAGAATTGAAAAAATCAGCGATGAGATTTCAACACAAGCAACAGTAGTACCTCTTAATAATGAACAGCGAATAGAAGAGCTTGCACGACTTCTTTCCGGTACTGTGATTACAGATTCTGCAAGAGCACAAGCAAAGGAATTATTGCAAAATGATAGAAAACATTAACTGGTATCCCGGACATATGAAAAAGACACGCGAGCTTATTGCCGAAAACCTTAAGCTTGTGGATCTTATAATTGAAGTATTGGATGCCAGAATACCAGTCTCCAGCAGAAATCCTGTTATAGCTGAACTGATTGGCGATAAACAAAAGATCATCATACTTAATAAATCAGATTTGGCAGATGATAATAAAACAAAGGAATGGGTAGATAAGCTTACTGATGAAAATTCCTTTGTGCTTCCCATAAATTGTAATTCCGGAGAAGGGGTCAGAAAGCTCCTGTCCTTATTGGAAAACATAAGAGATAAAAAGAACGAAGGCCGCGAAAGAAAACGGCCCTTAAGAATGATGATTGTCGGAATTCCCAATGTGGGAAAATCCAGTTTGATTAACAGGCTGACCGGAAAGAAGGCTGCAAAAACAGGCAATAAGCCCGGTGTTACCAGAGGAAAGCAATGGCTTACATTGGGTTCTGATATGATGCTTTTAGATACTCCGGGAATACTCTGGCCTAAATTTGAAGATCCCAATGTTGGATTAAACCTTGCATTTTGCGGTTCTATCAAGGATGAAATTATGGATATATCAGATCTCGGACTTGAGCTGATTGCACATTTATCCGGTATACAGCCGCAGCTTTTATGCGAAAGATATAAGCTTGCTGCTTTGGCTGAAACACCGCTTTTAACAATGGAAGCGATTGCACAAAAGAGAGGCTTTATTCTTCCCGGCAAGCGCATAGATTACGAACGAACAGCAAAAACAGTTATAGATGAATTCAGAAGTTCAACCATCGGAAAGATAAGTCTGGAATAATGAGAATACTTGGTATAGATCCGGGTTATGCAATTATGGGATGGGGCGTTGTTGAGAAAAAAGGAAACAGCCTTATTCCTGTTGCTTACGGATCAATTACAACGGATAAAGACATGCCTATGCCTGACAGACTCAAGCATCTGTATAATTCTTTAATGGAGCTTATTGCAGAATATCAGCCTGAGGAAGCAAGCATAGAAGAGCTGTATTTTAATAACAATGCAAAAACCGTAATTTTTGTCGGAGAAGCAAGAGGTGTCGCTGTGCTTGCATGTGCAAACAGTGGGATCGGTATTTTTGAATACACACCACTTCAGATTAAAACGACAATTACCGGTAATGGCAGAGCAGAAAAAAAGCAGGTTCAGGAAATGGTAAAAAGGCTTCTTAATCTTTCTGAAATACCAAAGCCGGATGATGCGGCGGATGCGGTAGCTGCGGCAATTTGTCACAGCTATGTCGGCGAAGCAAAAAAGAAAATGTTTAAGATGAAATAGGGGATAATATGATTCACTACATTAAAGGTGTTATCACCGAAACTATGCCCGGAAAGGTAATCATTGAAAACGGCGGAATAGGATATGAGGTATGTGTCCCGGATAATTTTGCTGCATATCTTAAGGGCGAAAACGAACTGACAACTCTTTATACGGCCATGATAGTACGGGAGGATGATGTCAGTTTATATGGATTTGCCGATACCGGTAGTCTTGCAATGTTTAATTTATTGATAAGCGTAAGTGGTGTTGGTGCAAAGGGTGCGTTGGCTGTTCTTTCTGCGCTTAATGCGGGCGAACTTAAAAAGGCGATTGCTTTTGAAGATACAGCCCTTATTACCAAAGCAAACGGAATAGGAAAAAAGACTGCGCAGCGAATTGTTTTGGAGCTTAAGGATAAGATTGGACTTCCCGATGATGTGCCCGTTTCGTCAGCAAGTGCAATCCCGATTAAAGGTTCTGCAAAGGAAGATGCTGTAAACGCATTGATGGCGCTCGGATATTCCAGAACGGAGGCTATGAGTGCGTTGCTTGGAATAAACGATGAAGGCTTAAGCACAGAGGAATATATCAGAAGAGCGTTGAGAAACAGAAGATAATATGGATAACGAACAAAGAATAGTAAGTGCAGGCATCATGAATGGTGAGGAACAGCTTGAAAGAACGATCAGACCTAAAAGATTTGATGATTATGTTGGACAAACTGCTGTTACCGACAATTTAAAAATCTATATTCAAGCGGCAAAGCAAAGAGGAGAATCCTTAGACCATGTTCTGTTTTACGGACCACCTGGACTTGGAAAGACAACTCTTGCCGGAATAATTGCCAATGAAATGGGTGTGGAGCTTCGAATTACTTCCGGACCTGCTATTTCAAGAGCCGGTGATTTAGCTGCGATCCTTTCAAACCTCAATGAAGGAGACGTTCTGTTTATTGATGAGATCCACAGACTCAACAGAAGTGTTGAGGAGATTTTGTATTCGGCAATGGAAGATTTTGCGATTGATATAGTTACCGGTAAAGGCCCTATGGCAAATTCGATAAGACTCGGACTTCCGAGGTTTACCCTGATCGGTGCAACAACAAGGGCGGGAAGTCTTTCTGCGCCTCTGCGAGACAGATTTGGCGTACTTGCAAAGTTTGATTTGTATACGAATAAAGAGCTTGCTGAGATCCTGAAAAGGACGGCAAGTATTCTTGATGTAAGTATAGATGATGAATCTACCGCACTTCTTGCATCCAGATCCAGAGGTACGCCGCGTGTTGCCAATCGTCTGTTAAAAAGGGTCAGGGATTTTTCTCAGGTAAAAGGTAACGGCAGCATTGATGCTGATATAGTAAGCCATACATTTAAATCACTTGGCATAGATGAAATGGGTCTTGAAGAACTTGACAGAAAGATCCTGGATATTATTATTACTAAATTCCATGGCGGTCCTGTCGGTATAGATACCATTGCTGCATCCCTTGGAGAAGAACGTGTAACAATTGAAGATCAGTACGAACCGTATTTGCTTCAGCTCGGACTCCTTTTAAGAACCCCAAAAGGAAGAACAGTTTCTGATGAGGCTTACAGGACCGTTGGTCTTCCTGTTCCGAAAAGAGATAACAACGAAAATGAAGAACAATTATCATTATAGATTGTTAATATCACTTGTGCTTGTCCTGGTTCTTGTACTAAGCAGTGTTTGTTTTGCGGAAGACGGGAATATTACGTTTGATGCCGAACACGCTTATATTAAGGTTGGAGTTTTTTACGGTGATAAAGCATCTGAAGAGGTACGGCTTTCAACTGAAACAGGTTTTTATCTTATTGAGGCATCAGACAATGGATGGAGCAGTGTATCCGATTTGTCGGAATATCAGAATCTTATTGCAGTATATGATGCAAATGATGATCAGATAGTTTTGAAAAACAGCGAAGACACTGTTATTGCTGCATTGAGTGAGGGCCGGGGAGTTATTGCCGCCGGAAGTGATCCTGATGAGCTGTTTATCAGTATTAACGACAAAAAATACAGAGATGGCGCAGTATTTACAGTAAACGAAGACGGATCAATCAATACGGCTAATTATGTCAGTATTGAGCATTATCTTTGGGGTGTAATAAACAATGAAATAAGTTATGTATATCCTAATGAAGCAATAAAAGCACAGGCTGTAACGGCAAGAGCCTTTGCTTATGCAAATTTCGGGAAGCACAGCAGGGCTTATGGCTTTGATGTCTGCAACGGTACTGATTGTCAGGTTTACGGCGGCGTTTCAAGTGAGCATGATTCCTGTACAATTGCCTGCAAGGAAACTGAAGGACTGGTCATATCATATGACGGCTCGCCGGCAGGAGCTTATTATTATGCCAACAGCGGCGGTCAGACCTTGGCTTCTGAAGATGCATGGGTCAGTGCAATTCCTTATTTGAGACCTGTTAAGGACGAATACAGCCCGGAAAGCTTATGGACATGCTCGTATACCTACGATGAGATAGTCTCAAAGCTTGATAAAGCCGGAGTTGATATAGGCGAAGTAACTGATATCAGCATTTGCGAAAAGACTGATTATGATGTTGTTTTATCTGTCCTGATCAGCGGAACAAACGGTGAATATAAAGTAAGCAAAGGCCAGATGAAGAGCCTCTTCTCTTTAAAGTCGCAGCTCTTTGATCTCGTTTGCGGTGATGAAAGCGCACCAATCGTTTATAAGGATAAAGCTGTTTATATTATTGATGCTGATGGACAAGCTGTTAAGATGAATACAAAGGAAGTGTATATTTCCGATGGCGATACGGTATACTCTTACGACGGTCTTGATAAGAAGGGCTTGTATGTGGAAAACAGCAATGCAGCAAAAGATCAATTTGTTGTTTTCAACGGCAGAGGATCCGGTCACGGAGTAGGAATGTCGCAGACGGGAGCAAAGACCATGGCCGATGCAGGTAAAGCATTTGATGAAATCTTGAAATACTATTATACGGGAATAGATATTACACATTATGAACGTTAGTGATTTTGATTACGAATTACCCCAAGAGCTTATAGCACAGCAGCCAACCGAAGTCAGAGATGCTTGCAGATTACTGGTTATGCACAGAGATACAGGTGAAATAGAGCATCGCCTGTTTTCTGATATATTGGAGTACTTAAATCCGGGTGACTGCCTTGTGTTTAACGACTCAAAGGTTATTCCTGCCAGATTGTACGGAATAAAAGAAGGTACGGGTGCAAATATTGAATTTCTTTTATCAAAGCATCTTGAAGGGGATGAATGGGAAAGTCTTGTCAGACCCGGCAGACGTCTTAAGCCGGGTGATGTTGTTTCATTTGGTGACGGAGAATTAAGAGCTGAAATAAAAGGAATGGGAAAGAGCGGTACAAGGATTGTAAGTTTTTTTTATAAAGGAGATTTTCACGATATTCTTGAGCATCTCGGCTCTATGCCTCTTCCACCTTATATTCAAAGGGCTGCGGATGACAGCGACAAGGAAAAGTACCAGAATGTATATGCAAAAAATGAAGGCTCGGTTGCATGTGCAACAGCAGGACTTCATTGGACACCCGAGCTTATAGAAAAAGCAAAAGCTATGGGTGTAAATGTTGCATTTGTTACCCTGCATGTCGGCATTGGTACATTCAGACCTGTAAAGGTTGATAAGGTTGAAGACCATGAGATGCATTTTGAGGATTATACGGTTTCCGAAGAAGCTGCTGAGCTCATTAACATGTGCAAGAAAAACGGAGGACGTATTTTCTCTGTTGGCACCACCGCCTGCAGAACCATGGAGAGTGCGGCAGACGAAAACGGCATACTTCGAAGCGGAAGCTCAAGTACCGGGATATTTATTTATCCGGGATATAAATATAAAGCAGTCGATTGTCTTGTTACAAACTTTCATCTCCCCAAATCAACTCTTCTTATGCTTGTTTCAGCTTTGTATAACAGAGATAAGGTTTTGGAAGCTTATAATGCGGCAGTACAGCAAAGATACAGATTTTTCTCTTACGGAGATGCATGTTTAATAGTATAGTATGGTTTTCAGCAGTTTTGATTTCTTGATAAAATTTTTGCCTGCATTTCTTGTCGTTTATTATGCAAGTGTAAAATTTATTCCGAAAGCACGTAATTTCGTCGTGTTTCTTTTCAGTATGATTTTTTATGCATACGGAGCATTTAAGGATAATCATCCGCTTTATTTGCTTTTGATCTTTGCATCCGTATGCGTTAATTATTTTATCGGCAGAATACTTAAGGGCTCAAAATACAGAAAGCTCTGGCTTGCCCTTGGCCTTTGTTTTGACTTTGCATGTTTGTTTTTCTTTAAATATACAGATTTTGTCTTTGGAACAGGTTTAAATCTGACACTTCCCATCGGTATAAGCTTTTACACCTTCCAGATAGCATCATATCTTATAGACGTTTACAGAAATCCGGATTTGTCTGAAAAGAATTTTGTGAATCTGGGCGCTTACATTATGATGTTTCCGCAGCTTATTGCCGGTCCTATTGTAAGATTTACCGAAGTCAGGAAAGCTCTTACCGAAAGAAAGGAGAGTTTGGCTTTATTTGCTGAAGGTATAAAAATTTTTATTCTTGGTCTTGGATCAAAGGTTTTAATAGCAAATCAGGTTGGCGTAATATGGCAGGACATTCAGATGATGGGCTACGATGCGATTACCTGCAGGCTTGCGTGGCTTGGGATCATTGCATACAGCCTTCAGATCTATTTTGATTTTTACGGATACAGTCTTATGGCAATCGGGCTTGGAAAGATGATCGGATTTGAATTCCCGACCAATTTCAATGCACCTTATACTGCGGTTTGTATGACTGATTTTTGGCGCAAATGGCATATGACACTCGGAAGCTGGTTTAGAGAATACGTGTATATTCCTCTTGGCGGAAACAGAAAGGGAATTGCCGGAACTTATCTTAATCTTTTTATCGTTTGGATGTTGACCGGAATTTGGCACGGTGCGGATTGGAACTTTGTTTTATGGGGATTTCTGCTCTTTATTTTGATTGCCGTTGAGAAGGCAGGAATAGGCGATTTTATGGATAAGCATCGAGTGATCGGACATATTTACATGATAATTCTTATTCCTCTTCAATGGGCTGTTTTTGCCATAAGCGGACTTGATAATATCAAGATCTTTTTCTATTGTCTGCTTGGTCACGATGGTCCGTGGGCATGGGATGCCGATTTTATGCAGTATTCACCGGTAATACTCGGGATCATGCTTCTGGGCATTATTTTGTCGGGAAAGCTTCCTCAAAAGTTTTATCATAAGTTCAAAAACAGTGCTATAATGTACATTGTCCTTGCTTTAATACTGGCGGGAGCCGTTTATTGTTTGTATATGGGTATGAATGACCCGTTCCTGTATTTCAGGTTCTGATATGAAAAGATATATAAAGTTTTCTCTACTATTAATGATGTCCGTAATTATGCTTCCTGCTCTTTGTTCCTGCGCTGACAAAGAAGCCGTTAAACAGGAAGGAGAGGAGCATGTTGCGGTTGTAACTCAAAGCAGCGTAGAAACCAAAGAAGAAACATCGTCTGAAATAGAAGCCGAAGATGAAACACCGGCTGCCGCAGAAATTCCGGCTGAAAACGAAATTACCGCTTCGGCAGTTGAAGGCAAGGATGAAACAGACGAAAAACCAAAGGCCGGAGTTCTGATGACAGGTGCCGACCCGGATAAGCTCAAATGGAACGAAGATAAGACAAAAATCTTAAGTCCCGATGCGCCCGATTATGGCTTTTCCGAAGCACCTGAAGGGTATTTTGATTCAGCACTCTTTATCGGAGATTCAAGATCTGTGGGGCTTGCTCATTACGGGCATTTGAGCGGACCACACTGGTTTGTTGATACCGGACTTTCTATTTACAATTTTACCAGCTCAACCGTTGATATTTCGGGTGTTGGTAAAGTAAAGCTTACAGATTTATTTGAGAACTATTGTTATGATAAGGTATATATCGGTCTTGGTATAAATGAACTTGGTTATTCGTTAAACGGTATAGAAAAACGCTTTAGGGATTTGCTGGAAATAGTAAACGAATACGAACCTGATGCGACCGTATATTTAATGGCAAATATTCATGTTACAAAAAAGCGTTCTGATTCGGATTCCGTACACAACAACAGCCGTTTGAATACTTTAAATACGATGCTCCGCGATCTTGCTGAAGAAAATACCGAAGACAAAATCTACTATATAGATTGCAATCCTGTATTTGATGACGGAGAAGGAAATCTTATTCAGGACGTAACCTTCGATAACACGCATCTGCTTGGTAAATATTATCCCGATTGGGCAGAGTTTATCAGGACCCATGTTGTTTTGTCCAATTATTAATTTATGTTGACACACCGTGTTTATTGTGGTAAAGTCATGATATGTTTTTGAGAAAGGGAAGATTATCGTGAAAAAGAGTTCCGTTATGCTTATGGATATGGGAATGCTTATGCGCATGATGTATGCGCCTTTTTGCGATGTCTTTTCCAGATAGTTGGTTTTGTACTGTTAACCGGAAGGCATCGCGCCTTTCGGTTTTTTATTGTATGGAGGTTTAATCATGAAAAAATCATTATCACTGATTCTTGCACTTGTGCTTGCTTGTGCCTGTCTTGGCCTTACAGCTTGCGGAGAAAAAGCTCAGGCAAAGGAAATTACTATTGCAGTTCCAAACGATACCTCTAATGAAGCAAGAGCTCTTTTGCTTCTTGAAGCTCTCGGTTTTATAGAAGTTGATGACAAAGCAGGTATTGTTGCCACAGTAAAGGATATTACATCGAATCCAAAAAACATTAAATTCCAGGAGGTAGAAGCAGCACAGCTCCCGAATATTCTGCAGGATGTTGATTATGCAGTAATTAACGGAAATTATGCTATTCCGGCAGGACTTAAGCCGGCTGATGCGCTTGGAATAGAAGGCTCCGCATCGCCTTATGCAAACATTCTTGTAGTGAAGGAAGGAAATGAGAATAACCCTCTGATACTTGCATTGAAGGCAGCTCTCGAATCAAAACAGGTTCAGGATTATATAAAGAAAACTTATCCGGATGGATCAGTTGTAACGACAGTTGATAATGTAACAGATGGATACGATAGCAGTGTTGACTATGCTGCCCTTTCCGGTCAGACAATTTCCTGCGCTGCAACACCGGCTCCTCATGCAGAAATTCTTGAAAATGTATGCAAGGATATTCTTGCTGCTAAAGGAATTACACTTAAGACAATTGAATATACAGACTATGTTCAGCCAAATCTTGTTGTTGAAGACGGTGAAGTTGATTGCAACTATTTCCAGCACGATCCGTATCTTGATGAATTTAATGCAGAGCAGAATACACATCTTAAATCCATTGCATGGATTCACTGCGAACCGATGGGACTTTTTGGAGGAAAGCAAACAAGTCTTGACGCTTTAAAATAATATGATTGAATTAAAGAATTTATCAAAAACGTTTACAAGCTCTGAAGGTATCGTAGAAGCCTTAAAGGATGTATCAATAACTGTTGAAGACGGAGATATTTTCGGTATCATCGGAATGAGCGGCGCCGGCAAATCCACACTCGTCAGAACAATAAACCTTTTGGAAAGACCAAGCGACGGCAGAGTTTTCGTTGATGGCGTAGACATGCTTTGCCTCAGAGAAAAAGAGCTTCGCGATGCCAGACGAAACATAACAATGATTTTTCAGGGGTTTAATCTTTTGATGCAAAGAACAAATCTCGGAAATGTGTGCTTCCCGCTTGAATTGAGCGGAGTAAAAAAATCCGAAGCTGAACAAAAGGCATATGAATTGCTTGATATGGTTGGGCTGAAGGATAAGGCAAAGGCATATCCGAGTCAGCTTTCCGGAGGCCAGCAGCAAAGAGTTGCCATAGCAAGAGCTCTGGCAACAAGCCCTAAGGTGCTTCTTTGTGATGAGGCAACGTCTGCATTGGATCCCAAAACTACCAATGAAATTCTGGATTTAATAAGAAATATAAATCGGAAAATCGGCGTTACGGTAGTCATAATCACGCATTCAATGAGCGTTGTCGAAAGCATTTGTAATAAAGTTGCTATTCTTGATGAAGGCAGTATTGTTGAACAGGGGAATGTTATGGAGATTTTCTCAAACCCCAAAACATCTGCTGCAAAAAGATTGGTATTTCCCGAGGGCGAGGACGATGCCATTACCATCGTTGTTCCCGGCGAAAGACTTCTCAGACTTGTATTTAATGGTGAAGAAATAACAGGTCAACCGCTTATTGCAAGTCTGGCTCTTGAAAAGAATATTATCGCAAATATCAGAAATGCGCAGACGAAAAACATTGGAGGCAAAATATTCGGCTCTATGCTTCTTGGTATTCAAGGCGGGGACGAGGCGTTTTATAAGGCATTAAAGTATATTAAGGATAAAGGTGTAATAACAGAGGAGGTGCGGGGAAATGATCGCTAAAGCATTTACTGCGGAGGCTATTGCGGAAGCAATTGATGTATTGATCCATGAGCTTCCTCTTGCAACATGGGAAACATTTTACGTAACCGTTCTCGCAACGTTCTTTGCAATCGTTATAGGTCTTCCTTTAGGTGTTATACTTGTTGCAGGTGATAAAAACGGAATCATAAAGGTTCCCGTATGGATAATGAAGCTTTTGAATGTAATCATAAACCTCTTACGTTCAATTCCTTTTTTGATCCTTATGATTTTGGTAATACCTCTTACAAGAGCAATTGTCGGAACTTCCGTCGGAACTGTTGCAAGCATCGTTCCTTTGGTTATAGCCGCTTTTCCGTTTATAGCTCGTCTTGCGGAAACCTCTTTGAGAGAGGTCGATCCAAATATAATTGAAATGGCTGAAGCTATGGGCGCAAGTCCTTTTCAGATTATTGTCAGGGTCTTAATCCCGGAGGCCGTTCCGAGCCTGCTGTCAAACGCAACGACTGCCATTACAACGATTTTGGGTTATACGGCAATGAGTGGTATAATCGGAGGCGGCGGGCTGGGCAAGATCGCCATTAACTACGGGTATTACAGGTATAAGTACATGGTAATGATTTTTGCTGTAATCCTTCTTATTCTTTTAGTTCAGTTGTTCCAGTCATTGGGAACTAAGCTTGCCGTTAAATCAGACAAACGAGTTAACCATTAATGAAAAACGCAGTTACATTTGAATTAATTAAAACAGATAAAAAAACCAAAGCACGTAGGGGAGTTCTGCACACACCGCATGGTGATGTGCAGACCCCTGTTTTTATGCCTGTAGGAACTCAGGCCACGGTAAAGGCCATGAAGCCAGAGGCTGTGGCAGGTCTCGGACATGAAGGTGCACATATTATCCTTTCAAATACATATCATTTGTATTTAAGACCGGGTCATGAGCTTGTTGCAAAAGCAGGAGGTCTTCATAAGTTTATGAACTGGAATGAAGCTATTCTGACGGATAGCGGAGGCTTTCAGGTATTTTCTCTTGGCGATTTAAGAAAGATCTCGGAAGAGGGTGTGAAGTTCAGATCCTATCTGGATGGTTCTTCTCATATGTTTACACCGGAAAAATCAATTGAGGTTCAGAATGCTTTAGGTGCAGATATTATTATGGCTTTTGATGAGTGCTGTCCTTATCCTTCTGACAGAGAGTATACGAAGTTATCCCTTGAAAGAACCACAAGGTGGCTTAAGCGCTGCAGGGAACATCATAAAAATGTTGAGAATCAGAGTCTTTTCGGTATTATGCAGGGCGGAATGTACAAGGATTTAAGAGCTGAATCCGCGAAACAGATTGTTGATCTTGACCTTCCCGGATACTCTATAGGAGGACTTTCTGTTGGCGAACCTAAAGAGCTTATGTACGAGATAATGGACGATTGTGTTGATTATCTTCCTGAAGAAAAACCAAGGTATCTTATGGGTGTAGGATCTGCGGATTGCATTCTTGAGGGAGTTGAGCGCGGGATCGATATGTTTGATTGCGTTCTTCCTACACGAGTTGCAAGAAACGGTATGGCAATGACGTCTCATGGCCGTATAAATATTAAAAACGCAAAATATGCTGAGGACTTTTCACCTCTGGATCCAGAATGTGACTGCTATTGCTGCAGAACATATTCCAGAGCATATCTAAGACATCTTTTCAGATCTGATGAAATTTTATCCGCCATGCTTTTGTCTGAGCATAATCTGCACTTCCTTGTAAGACTGGCAGAACAGATAAGAGAGGCTATTGATGAGGACAGATTCAGTTGGTTTAAAAAGGAATTTTTTGAAAAATACGGTGAGTTTTGATATTTGTAAGCTAAGTGAATATTGCGGTGGCTGTTCTTACCAGGGCGTTGCTTATGAAGACCAGCTTAAAAACAAAGAAGGAGAGATCAAGGGCTTTTTGAAAGCCTCAGGTATAGATCCTTCGCTTTTGTGTGGGATAAAGGAAACTGATCACAGATATAATTACAGAAATAAAATGGAGTATACCTTCGGAAACGAGGTAAAAGATGGTCCGACGGTGCTGGGACTTCATAAAAAGAAATCCTATATTTCCATAATAGACACATCTGATTGCCAACTGGTACATCCGGATTTTAACCACATTCTAAAGGCAACATCAAAATTTGTCATTGAAAAGGGATACTCTCATTACCATAAAAAATTTCATACCGGGCTTATGAGGGGTCTTATTCTAAGAAGAGGAGTAAGAACTAATGAATTGCTTGTAAATATAATTACAAGCTCCGAAACCGCTTTCGATGAAGAAGGCTACGTAAAATTAATTTTGGACTTACCACTTGAAAACACAGTTGTCGGGATTTTGCATACAATTAATGACAATATTTCAGATGCCGTAAACTGTCAATTCTTAAAAACTCTTTATGGAAGGTCTTATTATGAAGAAGTAATAATGGGACTTAAATTTAAGGTTGGGGCCTTTTCTTTTTTTCAGACTAATGTTGAAGCAGCCGAAAGGCTATATACGGATGCTTTAAGCCTGATCGACGGGCTTGAGGGGAAAACCGTATACGATTTGTATTGCGGTACCGGAACTATTACTCAAGCCATGGCTTTAAAGGCAAAAAAGGCCATAGGCGTTGAAATTGTTGAGGAAGCAATTGAAACAGCAAGACAAAGCGCTATGATCAACGGACTTGAAAACTGCACATTTATTGCGGACGATGTAGGAAACGCTTTAGCAAATATAGAGGAAAAGCCGGATGTTATTGTGGTGGACCCGCCAAGAGCTGGTATTATGCCCAAAGCACTGGCTCAAATTTTAAGTTACGGGGTAGATCAAATAGTATATATTTCCTGCAACCCCAGGACTCTTGCGGAAAATTTAAGAGCAGCCAAGCTTTTAGGATATGAAACAAAGCAGATTACGGCTTATGATAATTTCCCGTTTACAAAACACGTGGAGTGCGTGGTACTCCTGTCAAAACACAGTTAACAGAATAGCGATAATCCTTTGAAAACACGGGCTTTTCAGCGATTCCGGGGTTCTGCCGGAGCCGCTTAAGAAGCCGTTTTTTCGTGCTCGGATTCCGGAGAAAAGACACAGAATACGCGGGCGAGTGTGCAGTGCTGACATTTTCGGAAGCCCCGTGTGCAGTGCTATTGGCGGTAAAAAAGGCGAGTTGATGGTGCTGATGACAGGGGATAACAGTTGAGCGTGTTATAAAACGTTGCACAAAGCGTTGAATAAGCGTTTAATAAACTTGACAAACACGATGAAAAAACGTATCATAGAATTTGAGGTGATATCATGAAAATAAATATTGATTTTCCAATTGAAACGGAGTTTTTTGAGTTTAAAACCTCCTTGTCAGAACTGGACAAAGGAATAGAAACAATTGCAGCCATGCTAAACAAACATGGTAGGGCAGATGTATTTTATGGAGTATCAAATAACGGCGATGCAATTGGACTAAAAGGGCAGATTGGACCTGAAACTATCAAAAAAGTTGAACAAAGGATCAGCGAGATTCTTAAGCCATCTATTGTTCCTTCGATTATTCTGGAAGATTATGATGGGGAAAAAGTGATTCATGTCAGAGCAAAAGGAAACAGGAAGCCTTATTCAAGTTCAGGAGATTATAGAATCAGGGTCGGAAGCTCTAACAAAAAAATTGAGCCGGAATTATTGGGAGAACTCTTTTTTGACTCTGAAGTATCTTCTCTTGAATCAATAGAGTGTATCAATCAGGAGTTGACATTCAATACTTTAAAGTATTTCTATATAAAAAATGGTTTAACCATAAATGAGGAAAACTTTTATAGAAATGCGAGCCTTAAAGTGAATGGGAAATTTAATATGCTTGCAGAACTTTTATCTGATGATAACAACACGTCTATAAAAGTTGTCCGTTTTTCGGGGACTGATAAAACTAAAATGCTATCCAGAAATGAATATGGATTCAAATGTCTTC